>NZ_JAVLAT010000001.1:300000-600000 GCF_032190615.1 Brucella pseudogrignonensis | reverse complement strand
GAGTGGCAGGGGCAATTTCCTCTCCCCAAGAAAAGACTCGTCATCAGCATGTTGCTTGCCTATCTTAAGTCCTTACGGGATCATAACGTCCCTAACAGGGAGGCAATTGCATGAACGCATCACCGCCCAAACCGCCGCTTGAAGGCTTGCGCAAGCAGCTTGAAAAAGGCCGTGCGAACAAAAGCCGACTCCCGCGTGATGGCTTTGTCCGGGAGACATTTGCCTTGCCACGACAGGCGGCGCGCGATAAAGCACGTGAATGGTTCGAGAGTTTTCCGAAAGCAGCCTATTGGACGGAAATCGAGAGCTGGTGCGAGCGTCCCGATGATGTGATCGAATTCACAATGCGACGGTTGCCGACATCGGATTAGAGAACTGATTCAATTTCCGTCGCTAAGTCGTTGAAACAGGATTCAGAATAGCCCTTTTGCGATAGCACGCATTTTATCCGAAAACCGTTTCGCACTTTTCGGGATGCGCTCCCATAAAAGCGCCTTCCGATGTGATCGAAAGGCGCTTTGATTTTTGAGTCGTTATAGCATTACAGGCTTACTTGGCGTCAGTCTGCGGTGCCTGTTCCCAAGACTTCCAATCCTTGATGATGCTGTCAGCATAGGTCTTGCCAACGCGATAGGCATTGGTCGTTGCGAGTGGGAAACCACCCGATTTTGCAGCGAGTGACTCGGATGCTGTCTGGTCTTTACCCTGACGATCAAAGTTAGAAGAGGTGCGCAGAAGTGCAACGCGATTGAAGTCGAGCTTGCCTGCATCACCTGCGCGTTTGAGCGCGGTCAGCGTGGCATTGTCTTCCATCTGCGAGGTGCAGTATTCGCCCTTGCCATCTGTCAAGAGCTTGGTCCACTGTTCGGTTGCCTCAGCAAGCTTGGTGCCGTGCCAGTAGGTGTCAGCCGATGCGGTGTCGCAGATCGTGACTTTTGGTGCGCTGGTTGCAGCTTCTTGCGTGTAATGCTTGCGATATTCCTTCGCATCATCGCTGTCGAGAAGCTCAACGCCTTTGGTTGTTTTGAGCGCGTAATCGGCAAGCTTGCCATTGAGTTCAAAGACTTCCGTGCCAGCCGCCCATTTTGGCTTTTCACCCGGCTTCGATGCGCCAAGTCCGAAGAAGTCTGTTGGCCAGCCCTCCGGGGCTTCACGAATATCAATGCGATGGTTGAGGTTGGCGTCGACGGCGTATTTCGCCCAATGCGCAGAACCAAGCGTGCCGTGTTTTGGATCAACGCCTGCAATGCCAGCAATCAGGAAATAGGTGTGCTTGAGGTCAAGCTTATCGCTCAGCGCCATGGCAGCAACTGCACTTGCGGCATTGGCAAAGCCCATGGCCGTTGTCATGTGGCAGAGGCCTTCCGCCGTGCAATCGATCTCAGGATATTCAGGGCTTAGACCTGCAAGCTTGATCTTTTGCGTGAACTTTTCACCCTCCAGCCATGGCTTTGCTTCTTCGCCAAACATGGTGATGACCATGACCTTTGGCGCAATGGTCTCGGAAGCTTGTGCCAATGCGGGTGCAGCGAGTGAGGTCGCAAGAAGCGAAGCTGAAAGAATGGAATTACGGAACGATGGTTTCACTGGAGATAGAACCTTTCTGGCCGGATATTGGAATTATTTATTCTGTGCTGCCGGCAAGATTGCGGCGCATTCAAATCTGCTTCGGGAACTGATTCCGCTTCATCTCTTATGGGATTGAAAAAGAATCGCTTTTGAGATTTCTCTGGCGCATAGCTTCGCCTGCTGTGAGTGCAACAGAAACCGCAAGATTGAGGGAGCGCGCACCCGGTACCATCGGGATGATCAGCCGCGCATCGGCGATGTCCTGAATGCTGTCTGGAACGCCTGCAGACTCCCGTCCAAACAGGAGGATGTCATTCTCCTGAAACTCATAAGTCGTGTAGGGAACAGCTGCCTTGGTGGATAGCAGTACCAGTCGTTTGCCTGACTGAAGGCGCCAGTCATTGAACTGCTGCCAGTTGGCGTGGCGGGTGAGGGCTGCCTGTTCCAGATAATCCATGCCAGCGCGTTTTAACGATCGGTCGGAGACGTCGAAGCCAGCAGGCTCGATCAGGTCCACCGCGAAGCCGAGGCATGCGGCCATGCGCAGAATTGTTCCGGTATTGCCGGGAATGTCGGGCTGGTAAAGAGCGATGCGCAGATCCATACAAGCCGGGTAACGCACAAATCGGCAGGCTGCAAGAGTAGAGCTCAGCCGAAACGCTCGCATCAACATATCTCTGCTCAGTAACGTGCGGGGAATACGGTCTATCCACACATCACAAAAATATTCCCTTTTTGTTCCTGTTGTTGTCTTCCATATTTTATAGGGTGCAAGTAAAAGAGGCGCCATGTTTACATGGTTTGAAAAACGACTCGACGCTTATCCCGAAGAACCGCCTCGCGAGCCTCCGCGTGGGCTTGTTGCCTTCTGCATGTATTATACCCGTGGCTCATGGCCATGGATTATCGGCATGGCAATTTTTACGACGCTGATCGCGATTATCGAAGTGTCGCTGTTTGCCTTCATGGGCAATATTGTTGACTGGCTTTCGCACCAGTCGCGCGAGACATTTCTAAGCAATGAAGGCTGGCGGCTTTCGCTGATAGCGGGCGTTGTGCTGGTTATTCTGCCGGGTGTCGTGTTGATCCACTCGCTGCTTATTCACCAGACATTGCTTGGCAATTATCCGATGCGTGTGCGCTGGCTGATGCACCGCTATCTGATCCGTCAGTCGATGTCTTTCTTTCAGGACGAGTTTGCGGGGCGTATCTCGACCAAGCTGATGCAGACAGCACTCGCCGTTCGTGAAACAGTGATGAAGCTGCTGGACGTGCTCAATTACGTGATCGTCTATTTTGCCGGTACCCTGTTTATTGCGGCATCAGCCGATATTGTTCTGATGATCCCGTTTGCGGTTTGGCTTGTGGTGTATCTGATCCTGCTTCGTTATTTCATTCCGCGGCTGCGGGTGATTTCAGAGCAGCAGGCGGATGCGCGTTCGTCCATGACGGGGCGCATTGTTGATAGCTATACCAACATAGCGACCGTAAAGCTGTTCTCGCATTCAAGCCGAGAAGAGTCATATGTCAAAGAAAGCCTTGATGGCTTTCTGGGTACTGTGCATCGCCAGATGCGCATGATTACGATGTTCCACTTCACGCTCTATCTGTCGAATTGCATTCTGCTGTTCGCGGTGGGTTTGATCGGCATCAATCTCTGGATGAACGCCTCAATCTCTGTTGGTGCTGTGGCTGTGGGTATTGGCCTTGTGCTGCGCCTGAACGGCATGTCGCAGTGGATCATGTGGGAGATGTCTGCGCTGTTTGAAAATATAGGCACGGTGGAAGACGGCATAACGACGATCTCGCGTGCTCATAATGTTGTCGATGTTCCGAACGCGCCTGTGCTGCATGTGACGAAGGGTGCACTGGATTTCGACAAGATCGGTTTCCATTACGGCAAAGGCAAAGGCGTCATCGAAGGTTTGTCCCTTGACGTTAAGGCGGGTCAGAAGATCGGACTTGTGGGGCGTTCGGGTGCGGGTAAATCGACGCTGGTCAATCTGTTGCTGCGTTTCTACGATCTCGAGAAGGGGCGTATTCTGATTGACGGTCAGGATATTTCAAAAGTGACGCAGGATTCCCTTCGCGCAAGCATCGGTATGGTGACCCAGGATACCTCGTTGCTTCATCGTTCGGTGCGCGAAAATATCATGTATGGGCGCCCGGATGCGACGGATGAAATGGTTGAGCGGGCCATTCGCTTGGCACAGGCTGACCAGTTTATTCCGTTGCTGACCGATGCCAAAGGTCGGCGCGGACTGGATGCGCATGTCGGCGAGCGCGGGGTGAAGCTTTCCGGTGGTCAGCGTCAGCGTATCGCGATTGCCCGCGTGATGCTCAAAGATGCGCCTATCCTTATTCTGGATGAGGCAACCTCTGCGCTCGACTCGGAAGTGGAGGCAGCCATTCAGGACAGTCTCAACACCTTGATGGAAGGCAAGACGGTTATCGCGATTGCGCATCGCCTTTCCACTATTGCGGCTCTTGATCGTCTCGTTGTGATGGACAAGGGCCAAATTGTCGAAGATGGCACGCATGAGGAACTTGTTGCGCTCGGCGGCATTTATGCTGGATTGTGGGCGCGTCAGTCGGGTGGCTTCCTTGGTTTTGATGACCAGAGCGAACCAGAGCTGGTAAACTGAGGAATAAGCAATTGATGAATGCGGTTTACAGCCTGTTCGAGCGCTGGGTTAATCCCTTCCGCGAACCGGAACAGCTGAGACCGCCGTCAACGACGCTGGCCTTCCTCTGGCATTATGCGCGGCAGGCCAAATGGCCGCTTGCAGCGGCACTGGCTGTGGGCGGTCTCGCGCCACTGGTTGAAGCTGGGCTGTTTTATTTCACCGGCAGGCTGGTCGATATTCTTGATCAGGCGGGGCGTGCGGGTGTCGAGCGCAGTTGGTCAGAGCTGTTTCAAGCCGCGGGCCCGGAACTGCTGTTCATGGCTGTTACGGTTCTTGTTATCCGCTTTTTGGTGACAGCGCTCACGACGATGCTCGAAGGCCAGACGCTGTCTCCGGGCTTTTACAATATGATCCGCTGGCAGGCGAATTCTTATGTCCAGCGACAGTCCTACGCATTCTTTCAGATTGATTTTGCAGGACGTATTGCCACAAAAGTCTGGCAGGCAGGCCAGTCTGCTGGCGATCTGATTGAAAGTCTCATTCAAGTCGTCTGGTTCATGGCGATTTATAGTATCACGACGCTGGTTCTGGTCGGGCAGCTCGATTGGCGCCTGGCGGCGGCAGTCATTGTCTGGATCGCAGCCTTTGGTCTGATCGCAAAGCACTATCTGCCACGCATCCGCAAGAATGCGGAAGCCTCTGCCGAAGCAGGCTCGATGATCAACGGACGTATCGTTGACAGCTATTCCAATATCCAGACAATCAAGCTGAACACTGCTGATGATGATGAGCGCTATATGCGTGATGGCTTTAAGCGCTATCTCGCGGCGGTCTTTCCATTCATGCGCTCATTGACAGGCGTGCGGCTGGCCATGACTGCGCTTTCGGGCGTGATGATTGTGGTGATTGCGGGCATTACCATTGATTTGTGGACGAAAGACGCGATCACCGTCGGGCAGGTTTCTTTCACACTGGGTTTGATCCTGCGTCTTAATATGTTGCTCGGGCGTTTAATGATGCAGTTGAACGGGATGTTGCGACAACTCGGACTGATCGAAAATTCCATGAAGCTTTTGTCGGCGCCGCTTGGTCTGGAAGACAAGCGCGGCGCAAAGCCGTTGCACATTACCGATGCGCGTATCGACATAAAAGATGTCACTTTTCATTACGGTAAAGCAGCCGGAGTTCTTGATAATATAAATTTTTCCATCAAGGGCGGCGAACGGGTGGGGTTGGTTGGACATTCGGGAGCAGGGAAGACTACGCTCGTCAATCTGATCCTGCGGCTCTACGATGTTGAGAAGGGTGCTATCCTCGTTAATGGGCAGGATGTTCGCGATGTCACGCAAGCCTCGTTGCGGCGCGCCTTTGCAGTTGTCAGTCAGGAAACAGCACTGCTGCATCGCTCACTGCGTGATAATATTATGCTGGCGCGCGATGATGCGACGGATGACGATCTTGCGGATGCCGCGCGACAGGCGGAGGCGGATGAGTTTATTGCAAGGCTTGAAGATTTCAACGGACGCAAGTCGTTCGATGCTTTTGTAGGTGAGCGCGGCGTCAAGCTATCGGGTGGTCAGCGACAGCGTATCGCGATTGCTCGCGCAATTCTCAAAGATGCGCCAATCCTTATTCTGGATGAAGCAACGTCTGCGCTCGACTCAGAAATTGAAGCCTCCATTCAGGACAACCTGCGTCAGCTGATGGATGGCAAAACAGTGATTGCAATCGCGCATAGGCTTTCAACTATCGCAGCGCTGGATCGTCTGATTGTTATGGATAAGGGGCGTATTGCAGAAGAAGGCACGCATGATGAGCTTATCGCGCAAGGTGGTATTTATGCTGGTCTGTGGGCGCGGCAATCCGGCGGTTTTCTGGGCATAGATAACTAATTTAAGGCTATTTTCTTCATCATAAAAACCTCCGCGCACCATGAGATTGGCGCGGAGGTTTTTGGTTGAGAGCATTTGAAAGGTTGCCAAAAGGCTCCCTGCGACATGGTGCCGTCCTATAGGGTTGGCGTCTGGACAAGGCTTTTCAACCTGCCTACACCTTACTGTCGAGATGGAGGGAATTTCGTTCTGCAAGCACTTGTGGAACTGCCAGTTGCGTGTGAGCGCAAAGGGCGGAAATGCGTTTGCGCAAGCGCATGGCAGACGAGGGGAGTTTTCAATTGGATATCCAGGTTAAAAAGGAATTGGCACGTGAGCGAACACGACACGGCTGAGCCGACACGACGTGATTTTTTGTATATTGCGACGGGAATGGCCGGTGTCGTTGCTGTCGGTGGTTTTGCATGGCCGTTTATCGACCAGATGCGTCCTGACGCCTCGACACTCGCGGCAGCGTCTATCGAAGTTGATGTTTCTTCCCTTGAAGAAGGAGCTTCAATGACCGTTAAGTGGCGCGGCAAGCCGATCTTCATTCGCAATCGTACTGCCAAGGAAGTTGAAGACGCCAAGGTGACAGCCTTGACCGATCTCAAAGACATTGCTGCGCGTAATGCCAATCTTCCATTGGATGCAGAAGCAACGGATGTCGCGCGTTCGGCGGGTGAGGGCAAGGAAAACTGGATCGTCATGGTCGGTGTCTGCACTCATCTCGGCTGCGTGCCACTTGGTGAATCGGGTTCATTTGGTGGCTGGTTCTGCCCGTGCCACGGGTCGACCTATGACACTGCCGGACGCATTCGCAGCGGCCCAGCTCCGGAAAATATGTATATTCCGGAATATGCATTCACTTCCGATACGGTCATCAGGATCGGCTAAAACAGATCTTGGGGAGAGAAAATATGAGTGGTCATCACTCCACATATACGCCCTCGACCGGCATCGAAAAATGGGTCGACGAGCGGCTGCCTTTGCCACGCCTTGTCTATGATTCCTTTGTTGCCTATCCGACACCGCGTAATCTGAACTACATGTATACGTTTGGTGGCATTCTGAGCTTCATGCTGATTGCCCAGATCATTACCGGTATCGTGCTGGCAATGCATTATGCTGCAGAAACAACAATTGCGTTTAACTCGGTCGAAAAGATCATGCGCGATGTCAATTCTGGCTGGCTGCTGCGCTATATGCACGCAAACGGTGCTTCCTTCTTCTTCATTGCCGTATATCTGCACATCGCACGCGGCCTTTATTATGGTTCCTATAAGGCCCCACGTGAACTTTTGTGGATTCTCGGCGTGGTCATCTTTCTTCTGATGATGGCAACGGCGTTCATGGGCTATGTGCTTCCATGGGGTCAGATGTCGTTCTGGGGTGCAACGGTTATCACGGGCTTCTTTACCGCCTTTCCGGTGATAGGTGAGCCCATTCAGCAATTGCTGCTTGGTGGCTTTGCGGTCGACAATCCAACGCTCAACCGCTTCTTTTCGCTGCATTATTTGCTGCCGTTCATGATTGTGGGTGTTGTTATCCTGCACGTATGGGCATTGCATGTAACTGGCCAGACCAATCCAACCGGCATTGAAGTAAAATCGAAGACCGACACGCTGCCATTCACGCCTTATGCGACGATCAAGGATGCGTTTGGTGCGCTCGTTTTCTTCGTCTTCTTTGCATATTTCGTGTTCTATATGCCGAACTTCCTGGGCCACCCGGATAACTATATTCAGGCTGACTCGCTCAAGACCCCGGCGCATATCGTGCCTGAATGGTACTTCTTGCCATTCTATGCCATGCTGCGTGCAATCACTTTCAACATTGGTCCTATCGACTCGAAGCTTGGTGGCGTCCTTGTGATGTTCGGTTCGATTGCGATCCTGTTTGTCGTGCCATGGCTCGATACATCGAAGGTTCGTTCGGCGGTTTATCGTCCGTGGTTCAAGCTGTTCTTCTGGCTGTTTGTCATCAATGCAATCTTCCTTGGCTGGTTGGGATCGCGTCCGGCAGAAGGTGTTTACACGATGATGGCGCAGTTCGGCACGCTCTACTACTTCGCTTTCTTTATCGTCATCATGCCGGTTCTTGGCCTGATTGAGACACCGAAGCGTATTCCGAATTCGATCACGGAAGCGGTTCTGGAAAAGAACGAAGGCAAGGCCGAGATTACTCCAGTAGAAATCAACGGCTGAAGCGCGAGATGAAGGACGGAAAAATGAAAAACATCCTCAAGAGTTTCGCTGTCTTCGGTATTGCTCCGCTGGTAGCGCTCGGTGTGACGATGGGCGGTGCTTTTGCCGCCGGTGGTGGCGAAGGGGAGCCTGAGCATTATCCCATCCATCATCCCAAACAGGAAAGCTGGAGCTTCGCCGGCCCCTTCGGCACTTACGACAAGGGACAGCTGCAGCGCGGTCTCAAAGTCTATAAGGAAGTCTGCTCCGCCTGCCATTCGATGAATCTGGTGGCTTTCCGTAATCTGGAAGCTCTTGGTTATTCGCCGGAACAGGTGAAAGCTTTTGCTGCGGAATATGAAGTCACAGATGGACCGAATGCGGATGGTGAAATGTTCACTCGCAAGGCCATTGCCACAGATCATTTTCCATCGCCGTTCCCGAACGTGAATGCAGCCGCTGCTGCCAATAATGGTGCTGCGCCTCCGGACTTCTCGCTGATTGCCAAGGCGCGTGCCGTTGAACGTGGTTTCCCGACCTTTATCTTCGATATATTCACGCAATATGCCGAAGCGGGTCCGGATTACATTCACTCGCTTCTGACCGGCTATGACGAGCAGCCGCCAGCGGGCATGCATATTCCTGAAGGCACGCATTACAATCCGTATTTCATTGCGGGAAAATCGCTTGCCATGGCAAAGCCGCTGAGTGACGATCAGGTCACTTACGACGATGGTTCGCCGCAGACGGTTGATCAGTATGCGCGGGACGTTTCGGCTTTCCTGATGTGGTCTGCAGAGCCGCATCTGGAAGAGCGCAAGAAGCTGGGCTTCAGGGTTCTTATATTCCTGGTGCTTTTTGCTGGCCTTGTTTACATCGCCAAGCGTGCGATCTGGTCAAATGTGAAGCATTGATAAAATAACCAGAGCAATGAGAAGGGCACCGTCAGGTGCCCTTTTTTGTTGGCAGCGCATCACAAGTTGCTCAAAACAGCGCGAAGCAGCTTGGCGTGCCAGCCATATCGTGGTTGAAGGGTGGTCAATACAATTGATCGGGCTGAAGCCATAAGCTTCTGCTCTGAAAGGAATGACAATGGAATCGACGCTCAAAGCCACTTTGAAAGACTCGATCAGAACAATTCCCGATTATCCGAAGCCGGGCGTTCAGTTCCGTGATGTCACCACGCTTATGGGTGACGCGCAGGCGTTCCGCCGTGCCGTCGACGAGCTGGTTTATCCTTATGCGGGCAACAAGGTCGACAAGGTTGCTGGTATCGAGGCGCGTGGCTTCATTCTTGGTGGTGCAATCGCACATCAGCTTTCGGCTGGCTTTGTGCCGATCCGCAAGAAGGGCAAGCTGCCGCGGGATACCGTTCGCATTGCCTACAGCCTTGAATATGGCATTGATGAAATGGAAATGCACCGCGATGCGATCGAGAAGGGTGAGCGCATCATTCTGGTTGATGATCTTATCGCAACGGGCGGCACTGCAGAAGCCGCAGCCAAGCTGCTTCTCCAGATGGGAGCCAATATCGTCGCGGCCTGCTTTATTATCGACCTGCCCGACCTTGGTGGACGCAAGAAACTCGAAGCGCTTGGCGTGCCGGTCCGTACACTTGTGGAATTTGAAGGCGATTGATTCACCTCACCCTCAGATGAAAAGGCCCGGAGTTTTCCGGGCCTTTTTTGTTAAGCGGGTAGCTTCACCATAGCGGCGTTATCGAAGGATAGGACCTTGTCGCCATTTTGGTTGTAAGCGCTGCTGCTCATGTTGAGCATTGACCAGCCGGGACGCGAGCCGAGCGGACGAATGGAATGGACGGTGCGCTTATAGGTGATCGTGTCGCCAGCATAGACCGGGCGTAGCCATTTGAGGTTCTCAAAGCCGGGCGAGGGGCCGAATGTTGGCGGGACTTCACCGCTTTTCATTGCGTTTTTGGTTGCCTCGAAAATGGATGCCACGTTCAACTTCATGAAGACTGCTGTGGTATGCCAACCCGATGCGCAGAGGCCGCCCAGCACGCTGCTCTTGGCAGCTTCTGCATCAAGGTGAAATGGCTGTGGATCGAACTTTGAAGCGAAGTGGATGATTTCCTCGGCGGTAAACGTATAGCTGCCGATGGTCAGTTCTTCTCCAAGATGCTCTTCGATAAAGCTCATGTGTCGTCTCCTTCGCGCTCAGGGTTGCGAAGACCGACCATGGCCGTATGTTGAAGCTCACAAACGACCTCGCCACGCTGATTGACGATCTCGTTATAGACGGTCAGGAAACCTACATGCGGCATGGATTTTGAGCGGCGGCGATCAAGCACGGTCGAGAAGCCGCTTAGCGTGTCACCTGCCAAAACGGGACGTTTCCAGCGGTTAAATTCGATGCCCGGACTGCCCTGTGAAGTCGAATCTTTGAGATAGGCGTCCCAGACCATGCGCATGAAAAGCGATACGGTGTGCCAGCCCGAAGCAGCGAGCCCTCCAAGGACGCTTGCCTTGCCTGCTTCTTCATCAAGATGGAAAGGTTGTGGGTCGAATTCACGGGCGAATTCGATAATCTCTTCTTTGGTGATCGTGCGTGGACCGAAGGGAAGCTTCAGTCCTTGCGTAAAATCTTCATACGCATATTTGGGCGTCTTATCAGTCAATCCGGTCTCCTCCACCAGAGCGGCGTTGCCGCTCTTTTTCTTTGCCTGCGCATGTCTATACCCCCAAAACCGGTTCCCACTTTTGGGAGACATGCGTAGAAAAAAGGCCGCTATTTTGTAGCGGCCTTTGTTTTATCAGGTATTGAAGCGGAACAGCATCACATCGCCGTCATGGACGATGTATTCCTTGCCTTCGTCCCGTGCTTTGCCAGCTTCCTTGGCGCCGACTTCACCATTGAACTTCACATAGTCTTCATAGGCGATGGTCTGTGCACGAATGAAGCCGCGCTCGAAATCCGTGTGGATGACGCCCGCAGCGCCCGGAGCTTTGGTGCCGCGACGGATGGTCCACGCACGTGTTTCCTTCGGCCCTGCCGTGAAATAGGTGATGAGGTCGAGCAGCTTGTAGCCAGCACGGATAAGACGGTCGAGGCCGGGCTCCTCTAAGCCCATCGCGTCGAGATATTCCTTGGCTTCTTCGTCAGCAAGCTGGGCAACTTCAGCTTCAATGGCGGCGGAAATGATGACGCTCTCAGCACCCTGTTCAGCAGCCATTTTCGCAACAGCTGCGCTATGTGCATTGCCATTGGCAGCGTCGCTTTCAGCGACGTTGCAGACATAAAGAACTGGCTTGGAGGTGAGCAGATTAAGACCCTTGAGGATCAGCAGATCATCTGGTGCAATGTCTTTGAGCATCAGACGAACTGGCTTGCCGTTTTGCAGCAGTTCCAGCGCCTGTTCCATCACTGGCAGAACAGTTGTTGCTTCCTTGTCTTTCGACGAAGCGCGCTTGCGGATTTGCACAATGCGACGCTCAATGCTTTCGAGGTCCGACAGCATCAGCTCCGTTTCAACGGTTTCAGCGTCCGACACAGGATCGATGCGGCCTTCGACATGGGTGATGTCGTCGTCTTCAAAGCAGCGCAGAACATGCACGATGGCATCGACTTCGCGAATATTGGCAAGGAACTGATTACCCAGACCTTCACCCTTGGATGCGCCGCGCACCAGACCAGCAATGTCAACGAAGTTGATGCGGGTCGGGATGATTTCCTTCGAGCCAGCGATTTTTGCAATACTGCTCTGGCGAGGATCGGGAACTGCAACTTCACCGGTATTCGGCTCGATGGTGCAGAAGGGATAGTTTGCAGCCTGTGCTGCCGCAGTCTTGGTCAGCGCGTTGAAAAGCGTGGACTTGCCGACATTAGGCAGGCCGACGATGCCGCATTTGAAACCCATGATCTTACCTGTCAGACTAGAATAGAATTAATGTCGCTAAGCGACTTGGATAAAGCTGGTGTCGCTATGCGACATGTAACTATGAAGCGTCAAGAGTACCGCATAAAAGTCGCGGCTCAATCCTTCTTGCCCAAGAGTTTCTTGAGCATTTCAGCCATTGGGCCACTCGCCGGAATATTTGGCTTGGCAGCGTTCTGACGCGCCTGCCGGATATGGCTCTGTGCTTTTGGCGGTGCCTTTGCTGCCTGTGCAGGGTCAGCTTTGAAGCCGTTGGGCCGCTGATTGCCATCTCCCATGACAACTGCCACGCGGTTCATGAAGCTGTTGTCTTCTTTTTTGGCCAGCAGGCCAATATTGTCTGCGATAGCGCCAAACAGCTTGTCCAGCCATTCATTATCGACTTTGGCGAAGTCGCCAAGAACATGGTTGTGCACCAGTTCTTTCGCGCCTGGGTGGCCGATGCCAAGGCGCATGCGGCGATAGTCTTTACCACCGTCGAAACTCTGCACATGCGCGTCGATAGATTTGATACCGTTGTGACCGCCTGAGCCGCCGCCGGTCTTGATGCGCAGCTTTGCAGGCGCAAGATCAAGCTCGTCGTAAATCACAACGAGATCGGCAGAGGTCAGTTTGTAGAAGCGCATGGCTTCGCCAATCGACTGGCCGGAAAGGTTCATGAAGGTCATTGGCTTGATGAGAAGCACTTTTTCGCCGTCGATCACGCCATCGGCGATCTCAGCTTTGAACTTCTTCTGCCAGTTGGAAAATCTATGGCGGCGGAATATTTCATCCACCGCCATAAAACCGATATTGTGTCGGTTACGCGCATATTGAGGGCCGGGATTGCCAAGTCCTGCGATGAGCAGCATGGTTGTCTGACCCTCTTATGCAGACAGCGATTATTCGCCGTCCTTGCCTTCTTCTTCGCCGTCTGCGTTTTCTTCCGACTTGAGAGCGGCAGGCGCAGCGATTGTAGCGATTGTGAAGTCACGATCCTGAATGACAGGCGTTGCATTCTTTGGCAGCTTGATAGCCGAAATGTGCACAGAATCACCGACTTCAAGACCTGTGAGGTCAAATTCGAGTGCTTCAGGAATTGCATTCGCAGGTACAATCAGCTCAACATCGTGACGAACGATGTTCAGAACGCCGCCTTTCTTGATGCCAGGAGCTGCGTCTTCATTCTTGAAGTGAACCGGAACGTTGACAGTAACAACTGACTTCGCGGAAACGCGCAGGAAGTCAACATGCTGTGGGAAGTCACGAACTGGATCCAGCTGGTAGTCCTTAGGGAGAACCTGAATCTTCTTGCCGTCTACTTCGATCGTTGCGATCGTGGTTTTGAAACCGCCGCCGTGGATCTTGTAGAAGATTTCCTTATAGGAAACAGCAATCGAGATTGGCTCCTGCTTGTCGCCATAGATGACTGCAGGAATTAGGCCGTTGCGGCGAAGTTCGCGGGAGGACCCCTTACCAACCCGGCTGCGCAGATCGGCCTTGAGCACGTAAGTATCGCTCATGGCATTACCTTTCAAAGTTACTGGAGTGTCGCTTTTGATTTGATTCAGCAAACGACATGAAACAGCCCGCAACGCCTTTCACAAGGTGCAAGGCCGGACCGATCCATTCCGCGTTGCCTCCAAGGGTGTCTACGCGGATGGCGGTGCTATAGAACAAAGGGGCTTTTCATGCAAGGCGTTCCACAGCTTCTGTGGGCTTTTGTCTTAACGGGTGGCATTGGCCGCGTCAAAAATGTTAAGCGCATGGCAGATCGATCGTGGGTTCTGCCTGCCGAGTCGTCGCAAGATTCACAAAATAAAGGAAACGAGATGCAGGTCGGTATCGACATGGGTTCTGTTGCTGGAAGCGGTTCTGCCTCGGCAGCGGCGCTTGGTGGTGGCAAACAGGCCATGCTTGATCTTGAAGAGCTTCTCGCAACCCGCCTTCTGGTGCAGGGCAATTCAGGGTCCGGCAAGTCGCATCTGCTTCGCCGTTTGCTTGAGCAGAGCGCGCAATGGGTGCAGCAATGCATCATCGATCCTGAAGGCGATTTCGTAACATTGGCTGACCTTCACGGTCATGTGGTGGTTGACGCTGCGCGCTCCGAAGCTGAACTCACCCGCATTGCAAGCCGCATTCGCCAGCATCGTGTTTCGGTCGTTCTCAATCTTGAAGGTTTGGACGTCGAGCAGCAGATGCGTGCCGCCGCAGCCTTCCTGGGTGGCCTGTTCGATGCCGAACGCGATTACTGGTATCCGATGCTGGTGGTGGTTGATGAGGCGCAGCTTTTTGCGCCCGCCGCCGCTGGTGAAGTGTCGGACGAGGCGCGCAAACTCTCGCTCGGTGCTATGACGAACCTCATGTGTCGTGGTCGTAAGCGAGGCCTTGCCGGTGTGATCGCTACACAGCGCCTCGCAAAGCTTGCCAAGAATGTGGCTGCTGAGGCATCCAACTTCCTGATGGGCCGTACTTTCCTTGATATTGATATGGCGCGCGCGTCTGATCTTCTGGGGATGGAACGCAAGCAGGCGGAGCAGTTTCGTGATCTGCAACGTGGTCATTTCATTGCACTTGGACCTGCTTTGTCGCGCCGCCCGTTGCCGATCAAGATCGGTAAGGTTGAAACCTCGGCGCGTTCGTCGTCGCCAAAGCTCATGCCATTGCCAGATGCGCCGGAAGATGCGCGAGACCTGATCTTCACGCCCGCACCTGAAGAAATCCGTACGGTTGTGCGTCGCACACCACCACCGCCTCCGGCACCATCGACGGCAGAAATTCTGGCACAGGTGGCAAAGCCAAAGCCGGAAGCAGAGCCTGTTGAAGCGCCTTTGTTCCCGGGCATTGTGGAAGCCGAGCGCGACAGCCTGCTTGAGAAGGTGATGCGTGAGATTGTGGACGATCCCGAAGCATCGTTCCGTTCAGTTGCGGTGCTTTATCAGGATTTTCTTGTGCGTTGCCGGATTCACCGCGTTCCGGGTGAGCCACTGGCTCTGCCTGCGTTCCGTCGTCGTCTTGCTGTTGCGCAAGCCAGTATCGAGAGCGATGTGGCAACCGGTGAGACATGGCAGAAGGCACTGGCGCTGTCTGAAAGCCTCACTGATGATGTTCAGGGTGTGTTTCTGATTGTCGCACAGGCAGCGGTGACAGGCGCGGTCTGCCCGTCGGATGCAGCACTGGCGCGCGCTTATGGGACACATTCGCTAAGCCGTGCGCGTCGATTGCTGACCTATTTCGAAGAGCGTGGATTGCTGGTTGTACGCAACGATTTCAAAGGCTTGCGTATTGTCAATTTTCCTGATCTCCAATGCGAGACGGCACCGGGCGATCCCAATGCGCCGGATGATCAGGTCGATGAAGCGACGGCTGCGGAATAAAGCGGTTCTGTGCAAACTGTCATGAAGCTGTAATGATCCTCAGCAACTGCTGGGAGGACCATACAGAGAGCAACAATGACAACAGAGCTACAGCCTGATTTCAGAGAGTTATTTACCACCTTTGGTAAAATCGGGCTGTTGTCGTTCGGCGGGCCTGCTGCGCAGATTGCTATGCTGCAACGTGTGTTGGTCGATGAGAAGCGCTGGGTGGATCAGGAGCGACTGATTCATGCGCTGAATTTCTGCATGTTATTGCCGGGGCCGGAGGCCATGCAGCTTGCGACCTATGCAGGCTGGGCTGTCAAAGGCTGGCGCGGCGGATTGCTGGCTGGGCTTTTGTTCGTGCTGCCCGGTGCTGTGGTTATGCTGGCCTTGTCAGCGCTTTATGTTGCCTTTGGCCATGTTGATATTGTTGCGGGACTTTTGTTCGGCCTCAAAGCTGCTGTGCTGGCGATTGTATTTGAAGCACTTTACCGGATGGGCAAGCGCACACTGGTTTCCGGTTTTTCCTATGCGGTGACGATTGCCGCTTTCGTTGCTATTGCTTTTCTGAAATTGCCTTTTCCTATTGTCGTGGTGCTGGCGGCACTTGCGGGCGGCGCGCGTCATTGGCTGCGAGGTGGAGGCGTGGGAAGCAGCGTGATGCACGCTGAGCTGAATGCATTTCGTGAATTTCTGCTGCAAACTCTGATATGGGGTGGATTGTGGCTTGTGCCACTTATCGCGCTTTATCTGGTGTTTGGCGGGCAGCATGTGTTCACAGCGGAGGCCGCATTTTTCTCAAAGCTTGCAGCAGTAACATTCGGTGGTGCCTATGCAGCGCTTTCCTATACCGCACAGCAAGCGGTGGATCATTTTGGATGGATGCAACCCGGCGAGATGCTGACCGGACTGGGACTGGCTGAAACCACACCGGGGCCGCTGATCCTCGTGTTGGTGTTTGTTGGCTTTGTGGGCGCTGCCAATCTGTCGGGACTGCCGCCGTTGGTGGGAGGCTTGTTCGGAGGGCTGATCGCGCTGTGGTTTACCTTTGTCCCGTGCTTTCTCTGGATACTCTCTGGTGCGCCGTTTGTGGAGCGCTTGCGCCAATTGCGCTGGCTCTCCGCCATGCTTGGTGGGATCACGGCTGCAGTGGTCGGCGTGATTACCAATCTGGCGCTCTGGTTCTCGCTGCATGTGTTGTTTGGCAATGTGGTTGATCACCAGATCGGGATTTTCAGCCTGCCGCTGCCAGATGTCAGCACAATAGACAATGCCGCCGTCCTGATTGCAGGCGCGGCGGCATTATTGCTTATCGTTTTGAAGCTCAACATGCCGCTGGTGCTACTGCTTGCGGCATGTCTCGGCATTCTAATTAGATTAATCGAACAAGCTTGAAACTGACTCTTCAGCCGCGGTGCGCGCAATCGCTTCACCAATCAGGCTGGAGATCGACAGAACGCGGATATTCGGTGCGTCGTTGATCGCGGTCGTTGGCTGGATCGAGTCGGTGATCACCAGCTCTTTCAGCTTCGACGAAGCGATACGAGCGACAGCGCCACCCGACAGAACGCCGTGGGTGATGTAAGCGGTAACGCTTTTTGCGCCCTTGGAAAGCAGCGCTTCGGCTGCATTGCAGAGCGTGCCGCCGGAATCAACGATGTCGTCGAACAGCAGGCAGTCTTTGCCGGTTACGTCACCGATAACGTTCATGACTTCCGATTCACCCGGACGCTCACGACGCTTATCAACGATTGCGAGCTGCGCATCGATGCGCTTTGCCAGCGAACGGGCGCGAACCACACCGCCAACGTCTGGCGAAACGACCATGCAATTGCCGGTCGGGTAGTTGGCCTTCACATCGCGCGCGATAACCGGAACCGCATAAAGGTTGTCGGTTGGAATATCGAAGAAGCCCTGAATCTGACCCGCATGCAGATCAAGTGTCAAAACGCGGTTTGCACCGGCTTCGGTGATGAGGTTGGCAACCAGCTTTGCCGAGATTGGCGTGCGTGGGCCTGGCTTACGATCCTGACGCGCATAGCCGAAGTAAGGCAGAACGGCTGTGATGCGGCGTGCTGAGGAACGACGGAAGGCGTCGATCATGATCAGCAGTTCCATCAGATTATCGTTTGCCGGGTAGGAGGTCGATTGCAGAACGAATACGTCTTCGCCGCGCACGTTTTCCTGAATCTCAACGAAGATTTCCTGATCGGCGAAACGGCGAACAGTCGCCTTGCCAAGCGGAATGTCGAGATGTTTAGCAACGGATTCGGCAAGAACCCGGTTGGAGTTGCCTGCGAATAGTTTCATTCTTTTTGCCTCTGAAGCCGGAGCAGTTACGTTCTGTTGCAAAAAGTCCGTGAAACGGACGTAATTTCTGAATTCAAGTGATGCCAAGACAAATTCGACTTCGCTTGATCATTCTTTAAAAGCTTTAAAACCGCGTACTTTTTCACAGGGTGTCAAGTGCCGCAGTTTTCAAGGTTTTCTCGAATGAGCGGCCTATTGCAAAGAGTCACTGTCATTGCAAGTCCTGTGAGGTCACAATTGCAGTAAAAAGGCCCGTCACAGTGCTTTCCCACAGGGCTGCACCCATGATTCAGCAAAAGATTTCAGTCTTTTGCCGCATAACTGATTTTTCATGCGCGATTTGCCGCAAGCCAGCTCGAATATTCCTGCATGGTCTTATCGGCAATAGATTGCATGGCAGAAGGAGGAACAACGCTCCATGAGTCTGCCGCAGCCCCCGGTACTTTTTCCTGCCCCTGAATGCGATGAAGACGATTGCCAGAGGCATCCATAACGTCCCAGACATAGAGAATTGTGGTCTGGTTGTCTTCGGAAAGAACCGAGAAATAACCCTTCATGACATAGGCGGCATCGGTTCCACCATTGCCAGCAAGCTCAACACCTTTGGCGCGCGCATCGTCATTGATGCGATGGGTGAGGGGTGTCACCACATTCACCGGCGCGCCGATGATGGGCGCAATGTAAAGCTTGCCCGGCTTCAAAGACGCTGTGCGTGCTGGAGGGGTGGACGGTGTAGTTGTTTGTGCTGGCGTCGCCGCCGCTGGCTTTTCAGTTGTTGTCGGTGTGGTTTGTGCGGTTTGCTGATTGGAGCCCTGCACATTCAATGCGGATTCCGTGCTGTTGCACGCAGTTAGAAGTCCTGTCAGTAACAGTAATATTGAAATATGAGCCTTGTTCATGTTCAGCTTCATGCTCCAGAAAGCGCAAACCACTCCTGCACTGTGAATGAAGTTTATGGCTCATCTCGGCTCACTTGACAATCATCTCTAGAGAATGACGCGACAGAGCCACTGCTGCGCCGTTTGTTGTGAGATATGTCTGGCCCAGCGTCATGGCGGTTTCTGTGTCTGAATCCATGATGATCATATGGGCAAACAGCGTCATATCCGGTTGAATACTCTCGGGATTGCCGGAATAGAACATTTGCGGATCCATCCAGGATGGGGTGAAGCGCGCACCGACGGAATAGCCACAGGCGTTCAGGCGATGGCGGGTGAGGCCGTGCGCTTCCATAATGCGGGAATGCGCGTCAAACACATCGCCAAATGTAGAAGCTGGTGTCATGGCCTGTTCGACAGCTTCCAGCGCTTCGCGTGCTGCATTGTAAAGTTGATGGTGTTCTGGTTTCGGCTCGCCAATAATGACTGTGCGCATCATGGGCGCATGGTAGTGGCGGAAAACGCCGGACCATTCGAGCGTCAGCTGATCATTGACGGAAAGTGTGCGACGACCGGATTTATAACGGCACAAAAGCGCATCAGCACCGGAACCGATAATATATTCATTGGCAGGATAATCGCCATCGCCTGCAAAGTTGGCGCTCATCATTGCTGCGAGAATGTCAGCTTCGCTGGCGCCACCTTTTGTGAGCTTAAGGGCGGCATCCAGTGCGTCATCGCTCAGTTCTGCTGCACGTTTGATGAGGGCGATTTCAGCCGGACTTTTTAAGAGGCGCAACCGGTCCACCATGCCAGAGGCGTCATAAAGCTTGGCGAAGCTCTGCAACTGTTCGTCGAGCTTGCGGGCATTGGCTCCCGTCAGGCCATGCGTTTGATATTCGATACCGATGCGTGTGCCGAGCAGATCAAGCTCAGTGAGAATATTGCGCAGATCGATTGCCGGGTTGGCATTGTCGCGATCCGTCCAGACCACGATATTCTCGATGTTTGATGTATGGCGTGCTTGACGAAGATCGGCAGAGCGCGTCATCAAAACGGTAGACCCATCGGCCTTGACCACGAGACATTGGAAAAAGCAGAAGCCGAACGTGTCGTAGCCTGTGAGCCAGTACATGCTTTCCTGTGCAAACAGCAGGACTGCATCCAGCTTTTCTTCCTCCATCTTCAGGATCAGGCGGTCGCGACGTGCGGCAAATTCTTCCGGCTCGAAGTGAAGGGCCATACAGATCTCCTAATCTTTGATAATGGCGATGGCCGCAATCTGGCGACCGTAATCCGGCTCACCGCGATGCGTCGTGCGTCGGTAGGAATAAAACTGGTCTTCATCGGCATAGGTGCACTCACGCAGCGCATCAGCCTTAACGCCTGCGGCAGCCAGACGGTCGGTGATAAAGGCCCATAGATCGAAAAGCTTGTGGTCTTCCTTGTCGGAAGGCTGAAAATACGTGGCAAAAGATGCATCTTTGCCGGTGAATTCTGCGTAGAATTCGGGTCCGACTTCGTAATTATCAGAACCGATCGTCGGTCCAAGTACGGCGATGATGTTCTCTCGCTTCGCACCAAGCTTAATCATCGCTTCAATGGTGTTTTCGAGTACGCCGGTAAAAGCCCCGCGCCAGCCAGCATGGGCCGAACCGATAACGCCTGCTTGATGATCTGCAAACAGAACAGGGCCGCAATCTGCTGACAATGCACCAATTGCAATGCCCGGAATGTTTGTGACCATGGCATCGGCCTTGGGGCGTGGAGTGCTTAATGGTTCGGTCACGTAAACCACATCAGGCGAGTGGACCTGATGAACTGTGATCAGGTGATCGGGCGCAACGCCCAGTGTCTCAGCTACACGGCGACGATTCTCTGTAACCAGTTCTGGCACATCATTGGAGCCGCTGCCGACATTCAGACCCGCATAAATGCCGTCTGAGACGCCGCCCTTGCGTGTGAAAAAACCATGCGCAATGCGCTTGCCGTTTGTTCCGGCAGGGCCATCCAGTAAAGGGGAGCGAAGCGGTTGCGGCTTATCGGTCATGGGTTTTCTCTTTTCAAAACGGCTGGATGGTGGGGGAGGCTGGTTGGCTTGTCAATCGCAGCTTTTTGACAGTTGGTTTAATGAGGAGCTTGCGAATGGGAAGATTGCTGTTGCGGGATCGCTGATGGCCAACACTTTGAACAGGGTTCCCATCTGATCGGGTGACGCCAATCGCTCGACATCTTTGCGGATTTTATCCTGAAAGGCAGCATCGCGTCCTGCGCCCAAACGACCTGCGCGGTTGATCAGCCCCATAGCGAGCAGAAAATCGCCTTGCGTCATGGTTGCGGTTTTGCAGCCGCAATTGCGCGCGGTTTTTTCCAGCATGTCGAAATCGACGTGGCTGGTCAGGTCTGCTTCTCCTGGATGGGCAAACACGTCATCATAGGCATGTTTCAGCATGGCTTGCAGTGTGTCGCCGAAGCCCGATTGCAGATGGCCGTAATCGATGGATAGGGCCGCACCACGCGTCGCAGTAATGCGCTGCGCGATTTCCTGCATCAGTGCGGTGCGCGCGGGAGCTGCTTCAAAAATGGTGCCTTCAGGTGCTGTTTGATGACCTTCGGGCAGGAGGGCTGCATCAATGCCAGCGGCACCGCTGACAAACTGAAATTCGTCGTGTTCGTTGAGGGCGATCAGCCGTTCGACAAAGCGGCCATTGGTTTTCACGAATTGCCTGAAAGGAATTGCGTCGAACAATTCGTTGGAAACGAGGATCAGTGGCCCGTTTGGAATATCCGCGAAGCGTTCGAACCATTCGATGGAAGCATTGAGAGGCGCGAGCTTCTCTTTCTGTTTTTCGACCAGGCGCGGGCTGGTTTCGACCATAGCAATACGGATGGAAGCAGCCATTTGTGGCGCAAGCTTTGCAATCGTGCGCAGCATGTCGCTCATCAATGTTCCGCGACCGGGACCGATTTCGCAGAGGACAACATCGGTTGGGCGGCTGAGGGTCTCCCAGACACTGACGCACCAGATACCGATGAGTTCACCAAACATCTGGCTGACTTCCGGGGCCGTGATGAAATCGCCGTCGCGCCCGAAGGGTTCACGCGTTGTGTAATAGCCTTGTTCCCGGTCGCCAAGGCAAGCGGCCATATAGTCGGCCACGCTGATCGGCCCTGTCGTGCCGATCAATCGCTTCAACCGGTCTTTCAGTGTTGCCTCAGGCATGTTTTGCTGCGGCCCTGTTTCCGCGCCACATTGCCCAAAGACCAATGAGCACCATTGGCAGCGACAGGATCATGCCCATGGTGAGCCAGCCGCCGAATAGATAACCAAGCTGCGCATCGGGTTCGCGAAAGAACTCGACAATGATGCGGCTGATGCCATAGCCCAGAACAAAGGTGCCCGCGATAAAGCCCGGCGCTTTCAGCTTTTTGCCGACCCATACGAGCAGGAACAGAACGAAGAACAGAACGAAGCCTTCAAGGAATGCTTCATAGAGCTGGCTTGGATGACGTGGCAGACCGCCACCATTCGGGAAGCGCACTGCCCACGCCACATCGCTGACGCGGCCCCAGAGCTCGTCGTTGATGAAGTTCGCCACGCGCACGACACCGAGGCCAACAGGCACGCCAGCGGCGACCGTATCGAACATGCTCCAGACTTTGATGCCGCGTGAGCGTGCAAACCAGACCATTGCAATCGTGGTGCCTAAGATGCCGCCGTGGAACGACATGCCGCCATCCCAAACGGCCGGAATGGCGAGTGGATTGGAGAAGTAGTAAGCGGGGTTGTAGAAAAGCACATAGCCAAGGCGTCCGCCGATCACCACGCCGAGCGCTGCCCAAATGACAAAGTCGTCGAGCGCTATCG
The DNA here is from genome assembly GCF_032190615.1 of Brucella pseudogrignonensis. NCBI lineage: Bacteria > Pseudomonadati > Pseudomonadota > Alphaproteobacteria > Hyphomicrobiales > Brucellaceae > Brucella > Brucella pseudogrignonensis. Next base: position 577,458 of record NZ_JAVLAT010000001.1, on the reverse strand, counting down.
GCTGCATAGGCGGCTGGTTGTTGGCCCACAGGCGATGGTTACGAAGCAGCTTTTTGCCATACCACCATGCGAACATGATGCCGACGACATAGCCCAGCCCATACCAGTGCACGGCAAACGGGCCGATCGAAAAGATTATCGGATCGATATTCGGAAAGGCGAGGCCAGAGGCAGACTGCAAAGTCTCCATAATTCAATAACTCCATTTTCCGGCGGACCATGCGCGACGATATCTGAGTGGTCAAGTCATCACGATTATATAGCTTCACTTGCATCAGAACCGAGACGGCCCTATTTCAAATTGAGGTTTTCAACAAGACCGTATCGAAATAGGGAATAAAGCTATGACCAGCGGATCGAACCGGGTTCTCGATGAACTCGCAAAGCTTGTGACGGATGCGGCAGGCGCTGCGCAAGGTGTGCGCCGCGAAGTCGAGACTGCTTTGCGCTCGCAGAGCGAACGCGTGCTGAACACGCTTGATGTTGTGCAGCGCGAAGACTTCGAAGCAGTGCGTGAAATGGCGATCAAAGCACGCGCCGAAAACGCCGCTTTGCTTGTCAAAATCGAAGCACTTGAAGCGCGTCTTGCTAAATTTGAAGTTGATTCGACTGCGAAAACGGCAAAAACCTCTGCCGCAGCAGCGAAATCCAAAGATAATTCATAATTTTTTATTAACAGGCCATAAGTGCCAAAAACCCTTGTCTTAGAGTCGCTTAAGGCAGGGGTTCTGACCCGTACTTCTCATATTTCCACATGCTTTAATGCCTCTTTCGACAAAAGGGGCTAGCGTTCAGATTCAGCATCAATAGACTGAAAACACTACATGATTCGTAATGTGGTCATGTAGGCAGCGGCGAGGGGCTGTAGTTTTAGTTTTCGCGTCTTCAGGCTGCTTTCCAGTATCAGTTGCGTATGTGCGTGTACCATTGAGGCGTTGCATGTTGTTCAGGCATGTCGATTCCTCGACCGATCAATTCGTGCCTTTTTTCTGCGCTTAATCTTGTGTGGGTCGGGGTGCGGGCGAGCAATTACTTGCGCGTCAGGAATTTGGAAGCGTTTTTACGAACGCTTCGCAGAACAGGAAACGGACATGAGCCTTCTTGAGCTTGAATTTGCACGCGAAGCACATCCGGTGGATGTGATTGAGCATGTTGCGAATTCAAACGACTGGACGTTCGAGCGGACTGGCGACGACGAAATTGCAATTTCGGTAGCGGGTAACTGGACTGACTACCACATCTCGTTCTCCTGGATGGAGGATTTTGAAGCACTGCATCTGGCCTGTGCCTTTGACATCAAGGTTGCAGAACCTCGCGTCAATGAAGTGATGCGGTTGCTGTCGCTCATCAATGAAAAGCTTTTGATGGGCCATTTCGATCTCTGGCAGCAGGAAGGCGCGATAATGTATCGTCAGTCGCTTCTGCTGGCGGGCGGTGCAGAGCCGACAAGCCGTCAGGTTGAAGTGTTGCTTTCTGCGGCTCTGGAAGCATGCGAAACCTATTTTCAGGCGTTTCAGTTTGTCGTCTGGTCGGGTGTAAGCGCGCGTGAATCGCTGGAAAGCGTTCTGTTCGAAACCGTCGGACGCGCATGATGAGTTTTGATCCCGGCTCAAATGCCGGGATTTTTCTGAGTGGGGAGATTGGATATGAGTGCAACTGAAACGATTACCTGGACTGATTTCGAGAAGGTCGACATCCGCACCGGAACCATCGTTGAGGCTGTGCCATTCCCGGAGGCACGCAAGCCAGCTTTCAAGCTGAAGATCAATTTTGGCGACAAAATCGGTATCAAGAAGTCGTCTGCACAAATTACCAAGCACTATCAGCCGGAAGATTTGATCGGTCGGCAAATTATGGCTGTGGTCAATTTTCCTCCCCGCCAGATCGGCCCTTTCATGTCAGAAGTGCTGACACTCGGTTTTCCAGACGAAAATGGCGATGTGGTGCTCGCGGCAATCGATAAAAAAGTTCAAGACGGCGTCAAGCTTTTCTGATCTTCTATCTGTGATTTGTGCAGGCCGCATGTTCTGTGCCATTGATCGCGCAAGCAATGGATAGGAATGGAACAGATGCAAGGAACGATTGCCGTCGCCATCGGTGGAGCAATTGGCAGTGTTTTACGCTATTGGTTTGTCATATGGTTCGCACCGGTCAGCCGTGATTTGCCGTGGGGCACGATCGTCGTCAACATTATCGGTTCATTTGCCATTGCCTTATTTGGGGCGATGACCATGGCATCAAGCCGGATAGAGGTCCCCGAAATCTGGCGCATTGCCTTTATGGTCGGCATTTGCGGCGGCTTCACTACCTTTTCATCATTCAGTGTACAGACTTTTGAACTGCTGCGACTGGGAATGCCCGGTCGTGCGCTTATAAACGTTGGTGTTTCACTCTTTGCCTGTCTGGCTGCCACAGCGCTTGGCTATGTGATTGGACAGGCAATCAGCAAGGTTTAAGACTGGGTATCAGCTTTTCGACCCCTAAGCCGGAATGCGAATAATCGCTCTCAGGCCACCCTTAGGAGCGTTTTCCAATTCAATGTCGCCGCCATGGCTTCTGGCAATGTCGCGTGCGATGGCGAGGCCAAGCCCGCCTGTTCCGCCTGAATCCTGCGTGCGTGCTTCATCAAGGCGTACAAAGGGTTTGAACACGTCTTCGCGGCGGTCTTCCGGGATGCCGGGGCCGTCATCATCCACCACGATTTTCAGCCAGCCATCATCATGCGTGACAGCGAGCTCAACATTTTGCGCATGGCGGAATGCGTTGGAAACGAGATTGCTGACAAGGCGCGAGAAGGCATTGGGGCGGACATTGACTTCGCTGTCGCCTTCGATCGAATATTGGAAACCGCGCTCGCGCAAACGTGCTTCATTGGCCAGCTTATCGCAGAGCAGGCGCATATCATAAGTAGAAGCTTCTTCCGATCCTTCACCACGTGCAAAGGCCAGATAGCCTTCCAACATGGTTTGCATGTCGGCAATGTCCTGATTGAGCGGCTCGGTATCAATGGCGTTGCCCGTCAGCGCCAATTGCAGCTTGAAGCGTGTCAGGATGGTTCGCAGATCGTGACTGACGCCTGACAGCATGGCGGTACGCTGTTCAATCTGCCGTTCAATGCGTGAGCGCATTTGAATGAAGGCTATACCTGCGCGGCGAACTTCTTCCGCGCCATGCGGTCGGAAGCCTTCCGGCATGGGGCGGCCCTTACCAAAGCTCTCTGCTGCTTGTGAAAGCTGCTGGATCGGTTTGATTTGATTACGCAGGAAAGCGATAGAGATAATTAGCAACACAAGAGCGGTGCCGATCATCCATGTCAGGAAGATGCCGGTATTCGATGCATAAGCCTGACTGCGGCGAGCAAAGACCCGCAGCACCTTGTCTTCAAGCTTGATGCGGATTTCAATGAGATCGGAATCGCCAACGGTATCGACCCAGAACGGGCGGTTGATCTGGCGGGTGATCTCTTCGCTCAGGAAGTAATCAAGAATGGCGAAGAAAGGCTTCGGCCCCGGCGGTGGCAGCGGGTCCGGTGGCAGGATCGAGATATTAAGCCCCAGACGCTGCTGCGAAATACGGATGAGATTGTCGTAGCCGGGTTCCTGCGGATAGGTTTCCAGCGTGTCGATGATCGCAGAAATATCGCGCACAACGGCAGTTGAAAGCCGCTCCGTCACCATCTGCCAATGACGTTCCATGAACACATAGGCAATGATCGCCTGAAGCAACACCATTGGTGCGATGATGATGATGAGCGAGCGCGCGTAAAGCCCCTTGGGCATACGGCGCGCAAACCAGCGCGATAGAGATTTCCAGAGGGACGTCATCGTCTCAGAATACTCCAGACGCTTCTGCTAGTTTATGGTTTCGGTCACGCTCTGAAATTTGCGATGCTCCGCTTTATTCAATACTTAGTTTGTAGCCGATGCCGCGAACAGTTTGCAGCCAGACCGGATTGGCCGGGTCCTGCTCGATCTTACGACGCAGACGATTAATCTGAACGTCAATGGTGCGTTCGCCGACATCGCCGTCCTGTCCCGTCAGTTCATGACGCGGGATAGTGTCGCCAGCGCGTTCGGCGAAAATCGCCATGATGTCCTGTTCACGATCCGTTAGCTTGATTGTCTCGCTGCCCTTCTTCAATTCGCGACGTGGTATGAAGAAAGTATATGGACCAAAAACGATCTGCTCGATCTTTGGTTGCGCCGGAGCTGCTCCGCGTCGCAGAATATTATTGATACGCAGGATCAATTCGCGCGGATCAAATGGCTTTGGCAGATAGTCATCAGCACCTGCGGACAGACCATCAATGCGGCTGTCGGTTTCAGACAGCGCAGTCAGCATCAGAATTGGCACGCTTTTCTGTTCGCGAAGCGAACGGGTCAGCGAGACGCCGGTTTCTCCCGGCATCATCACATCAAGAATCAGCAGATCGAAATCGATGCCTTCGAGCTTACGGCGCGCTTCAGCGGCGCTGGCTGCCATGGTGACACGGAAGCCGCTTGTCGTCAGATATTGTGACAGAAGGCTACGAATGCGAGTGTCATCATCGACAACAAGAAGATGAGGCGCGTCGTCTGAAAGGTTCTTTTCTTCTAGAGCCATGGCGTCGTTAGATCCCATCCTGTTCCACGTCTCGCTACGCGCTTAATCGTGCGGGCGTGGCAATAATTCCAAGCAGTTTGTATCAGGTGAACCAGTTTTGGTTTTCCTGACAGAATATGCTGACATGCTACATCTTAACGACAGGAAAGTGGCGCGTCTATGTGAGCGTTTCCACAGCTGCTTCGGCTGCTGCAAAGTCATCAATCTGAACACGCCGTTCAGGATTGACCATGTTGTAAAGAAAACGCTCAATGACTTTCCGGTCGTCAGGTTGACTTCCCTCCAATGCCCGCGCGATACGGCGCGACTGTGGCAGAGTGATCGAGAGAGCAAGCTGTCGGCCAGTTTTCGTTGGATAAAGTTTCCGGTGACGGCGATCATCGAGGCCTGTTTCCTGAACGACATGGCCTGTATCAATGAGTTGCTTGAGAACGCGTGACAGACTTTGTTTGGTGATACGCAGAACATCCAGAAGTTCTGCGACCGTCATGCCCGGCTTGCGATTGATAAAATACAGCACACGGTGATGGGCGCGGCCAAATCCGATCTTTTCAAGGATCAGATCCGGGTCGGCAGTGAAATCGCGATAAGAGAAGAACAGCAGTTCAATGACGTTGAGATCGTCAGCCTCCCGACACGTCAGAGGATCGCTGATATAGTTCACGTCGTTGGTCGAATTCACATCTAGGCTCCATCTTGTTGCGATAAATATGTCAGCATTGTTGACATAACTCAATCGCCAAGATAATTTTTGGTAAGTGCAGGCTGGTTATTTTGGAATAAAGTTTGCGCTTTGGCATGTTGGAGGAGAGATAATTACGCGGTTTGCTGTGACATACTGTCCAATAAGGACGGTAATGCATAATAGCGAGCGTTATTTTCCGTAATTACCGGAAATATCTTTGTTTTACATGCTTTATCTGGCTGATTTCAGCACAATTGATTGCGTTGAAATCAGTGTATCTGGTCGTAAAATACCATTTTATTTGAAGAAAAACACGTCTTCCGTGCCAGTTAATCGATTTAACTGACTGAATTTGACTAGGGAAAGGCCCATTCGGGCCAAACGGGCTGACAGGAAAACAAAGCCCAACTTTGAGGATGCTAAAATGGCTGCGATTCCATTCGATCAACGCGACGGATTTATCTGGCAGGACGGCGAATTTGTCGCCTGGAAGGATGCAAAGGTGCATGTGCTGACCCATGGTCTGCATTATGCGAGTGCAGTGTTTGAAGGCGAGCGCGCTTATGGCGGCGAGATTTTCAAGCTGACAGAGCACACCGAGCGTCTGCATGAATCGGCCCGAATTCTTGGCTTTGAAATTCCTTACAGCGTTGAAGAAATCGACAATGCCTGCCGTGAACTGCTGAAAAAGCAGGGTTTTGAAGATGCTTATGTGCGCCCGATTGCATGGCGCGGTTCGGAATCGCTTGGCGTTTCCGCACAGAAAAATCGCATTCATCTGGCAATCGCGATCTGGCAGTGGCCAAGCTATTTTTCGCCTGAAGAAAAGATGAAGGGCATTCGCCTCGACATCGCAGAATATTGCCGTCCGGATCCGCGCACTGCACCTTCGCGCTCCAAGGCTGCTGGTCTTTATATGATCTGCACCATTTCCAAGCATGCAGCCGAAGCCAAGGGCTATGCGGATGCACTGATGCTCGACTGGCGCGGTCAGGTGGCAGAAGCTACTGGCGCTAACGTATTTTTCGTGAAAGACGGCGCTTTGCATACGCCGAAGCCTGATTGCTTCCTCGACGGTATCACGCGCCGTACGATCATTGATCTTGCCAAGCGTCGTGGTCTCGAAGTTGTTGAGCGGGTCATTATGCCAGAAGAACTGGCAGATTTCAGCGAATGCTTCCTATGTGGGACGGCTGCGGAAGTGACGCCGGTTTCTGAAATTAGCAAATATCAATTTACGCCTGGAGAAATTACAGAGTTGCTTATGAAGGACTATGTAAATGAAGTTCAACCGAAGCGCATAGCGGCAGAGTAACATTGTTTTAAACAGGAAAAGCGGCTTTTAAAGCCGCTTTTTTATTATTTTGATGCTTATTGTTTGACATTAACACGTTTCAGTTCAAGATTTTGCCAGTCGGACTCGCGTTATTCCGGCATTTAACTCAGATGGGGTGACGGTTATGGAATCTCTACTGCCTATCATTCTTCAGCTTGTTTCGGGTGCGGTCGGTGGCAATATTGCCGGCGCTGTTAAAAACCTGAGCCTCGGTACTGCTGGCAATACGGTCGCCGGTGGTATTGGTGGTGTCATTCTTGGTCAGCTTCTGCCGATGTTATCCGGCGGCGGACTGGATTCTGTTCTTAATGGTGTGATCGGTCAGGTTGCGGGTGGTGGTGTGGGCGGCCTCGTTCTCACAGCAATCGTCGGTCTGATCAAAAACTCGCTGGCAAGCAAAGCTTAAAAGAATAACGCGGTTGTGGGGACAACAACCGATTGATTTCCTGTGAGAGGGGAAACGGGCGGCTTTGGCCGCCCGTTTTATTTTATGCCTTTGAAAGCGTGATGTGCTGCATTATCTCATGAGCGACGATAATTTTTTAACCTACTGACTGAATGGAATTTTTGATGGGACAATTGCAGGCAATCATCGTTCCGGTGACGCCATTTCAGCAGAACTGCACGATCCTTTTTGACGGTGATACCAAAAAAGGCGTCGTGATTGATCCGGGTGGCGATCTTGAGCGCATCAAAGAAGCGATTGCATCGCAGGATGTCAAAGTCGAAGCGATCTGGATTACGCATGGCCATATTGATCACGCGGGTGGCGCATCAGAATTGAGAGATGAGCTTGGTGTGGATGTTATCGGTCCGCATAAAGATGACGCGTTCTTGCTCGATAATCTGGTGACGACTGGCCTGAAATACGGCTTGACCGAGGGTGTGCGGAACATCACGCCCGATCGCTGGCTGGAGGAAGGTGATAAAGTCACGGTTGCAGGTCACGAGTTTGACGTGCTGCATTGTCCGGGGCATGCGCCGGGTCATGTTGTTTTCTATAACGCCGAAGCGCATTTTGCGATTGTTGGCGATGTTTTGTTTAATGGATCAGTCGGACGTACTGACTTGCCGGGTGGCGATCATGCGGCACTTATTCATTCGATAAAAGATAAGCTTTTGCCGCTTGGCGACGACATTGGTTTTCTGTGCGGTCATGGCCCGGGTGGACGGTTTGGTGAAGAGCGCCGCAACAATCCGTTCCTGAATGATATCGGATATGCCTGATTTGCTTCAGGTATGAAAAAAGCCGCCCTTTGAGGCGGCTTTTAATGTTTTGTTTATCCGTTTAGTTGGCGGAACAGAAATGATCCCGGCCATCATAGCCGCGATAGGTACCGGTGTTTGCATTGAACGACCGATAGCGGTCGGAACAATACTGATACCAGCCACGGCTCCATGGCTCATAACCTGCACGATATTGCACGCTGCGGGCTGGCGGTGCTGGATAATAGGCGGGTGGTGGTGGCGGTGGTGCGTAAACTGGCGCTGGCTGCACATAAGTTGGCTGAGGCTGACTCAGCGCGCTGCCGATGAGTGCACCCGCTGCAAGGCCGATGACGCCAGCCGCGAGTGCATCGCCGCCACGGTCACGATGGCGATACGGGCGGCGATCCCAGCCGCCACGGTCCCATCCACCACGATTATAGCCGCCGCCATCCCATCCGCGACGCTCCCAACCGCCACGACCCCAAGAGTCTGCCGAAGCAGATGCGAGCGGTGCTGAGACTGCTGCTATGGAGGCAATTGCCAGAATAACTGTCTTAAGTAACTTGTTCATTGTCCGCTCCTTCAGAAGCACAACTTCAATCTCTTTGATGTGCAGGGCCGGATCGGCACACTGCTTCAATCATGAATAACAAGTTAATAGATTGGACATGAATGGAGGCTGAACAATGGTGACGACCACGTGGAAAGTGTCGTCATCCGGTAAATTAAAGGCAGCGTCGGTAATATTTCGCGCTTAACTCACGCGTTTCACATTCGCATTTTTCTGGTCAAAAGCCCTGGCAGGGTGGGGCTTCGTATAATAAAAAACCCCCGGCATTAGCCGGGGATCAAATTCTTTATCAGTAAAATATCGGTTTTAGTCAGTGACCGAGATATTTACGGCCTTAGGACCCTTACCGCGACGATCCGGTTCAGTTTCATAAGAAACCTTCTGGTTGTCAGCAAGTCCTGCCAGACCTGAAGCCTGTACAGCAGAGATATGCACGAAAATATCTGCGCCACCATCATCAGGCTTGATAAATCCGAAACCTTTTTCGGAGTTGAAGAATTTGACCTGTCCGGTCTGTGCCATGGGATCCGTTCCTTTTCCTTGGCGCCACCGTTTTATTAGAGACGGTGGAATTACAACTTCTGCCGAACGCACCACACACCCGGCAGAGGGTTATGCAGGCAGTTATCGACTTAGGAAAGGAACCGATCATTGCCGGAGATTAAATCCCCAACCCGGAACTTCTAGCGGTTCCGGCACGCCGTTCTTCCAGTCTTCCGTTGTACTCAAATTGCCCGGACACATGAAGACTGATCTAAGACGCGTGGTTTGGCAAGCAAATTTTTCACCAAATATGAGATTGGTTATCTTTGAAACGGTATCGTTGTTATTTTGTATAAAAATTACCAGAATATTGCTAATTTAATACCAAAAAAGAGCAAGCTTAAGGCAATATATCGCTTCATACTATGGTATAGTATGCTCAAATGCCTATTTATTACGCAAAACTATGCATGCGCCACCCGCTGAGCGCAGTTTAGCGCAGATGTTATCCGCTTCGCCACGACTGTCAGCTCCAATACGCACTGCATAGATGCCTCGGCGCGCAATTGGTGTGCGCACACGGCTGATCACTGGGTTATGTCCGGCCAGCACAGAACTGAATTGTTTGCGCAGACGGTTCCATTGATTAACTGCGACACTGCGCCGGAAATTGCCTGCAACCTGAATGCCCCATGGTTTTGGCTTGATCCGCGACATCGGGATTGTTGCGGTGCGGACGATCGGCAGGCGTTTGCAGGCCTCGCTAAAGCTTAGCTTCGCATCAAGCGGTCTGTTGGTGATCTCCTGTCCCGCTGCAAAATTATCGGCAGGTGCGCCGGTCAGATCCAGAACATAGTCTTCGGTTTCAAGTGGCAGAAAGCCACCTGAACGCATCCAGTTACCAACGCGACCCGGTCCCGCATTATAGGCCGCAGCAGCCAAGCCCCAGTTTCCGAAGGCGCTTTTTAGTTCACTCAGAAAACCTGCCGATGCGGGGATCGCCTGTTCAATGTCGAATGGGTCAGCAAGGCCGCGCTCTTTGGCTGTGTAGGGCATGAACTGTGCAATGCCCTGCGCACCGACAGGGCTGACGGCGCGATGATCAAAGCGGCTTTCCTTCCAGATAAGACGGGCGAAAAAATCTTTTGGAATGCCCCGTTTCTCTGCATTCTCTTCAATGAGTTGGCAGATGCGCGCGACAGTGGGATCCGCTTTTTTCGGCGGCATCGGCGGACCATAGATTTCCGCTGCTGTTTCGGTTTGAGCGAATGCGGATTTAATAGCGTCTGGCCAGCAAAAAAGCTGAAAAAGCGCAACCACTGCGATAGCCAGATGCGAATGCGTCATGCAGCTTTTCCGCCTGTAAACCCCAAAATCCTTGAATGCAGAGTAAAGCAAGTTTTTGTCATGTCGATATGGTTCGAGGGTAAAAGTGGAATATCCGCCGATATATCCTTGCTCTTCCCGCCTGCTGTGCCATTTACCAATTAATCAAGAGGGAGAGAGCCATGCTGTTAAATAAAATCAGTCGTTTGAGCGTGTTGGCGGGTGTCATGTTTTTGGCGGGTTGCGTGGCAGAAGGTGGACCAGATTATCGGCCACCAGTCAGACCGGGCCCATCGCAGCCGCAAATGTGTCCGATGATTTATGCGCCGGTTTGTGGTGAGCGCGGTTCGTCGCGCAAGACTTTTGGCAATGCCTGCCAAGCCCGTGCTGATGGTTATCGAATTGTTGGGAATGGCCAGTGTGGTTCAAGACCAGTAACTGGCCCGGGTTCCGGCTGGGGAGGGGAGCGCCCGGGGCGTCCACCGCACCAAGGCACGAGACCGGGTCGTCCGGGGCCAGTGGCTGCCTGCACACGCGAATACATGCCGGTTTGTGCCCGCAGAGGGAATGCAAAGCAAGCATTCCCAAATCGCTGCGAAGCCGAACGTGCAGGCTATCGCATTACGAATGGCGGGCATTGTCGTTAGTTAAGCTTATAGTGGAAAGTAATGCGATTTAAAGTTAATCTATAAAATAGGATTTACTAAAATAAAATAATATTTGGGTATATATTAATGCTCACTTGAAAAAGTAGGGTGCAGCATAGATATATAACTCATGGGAGCACCCAGACGGGAAACGTCTTCGGATAGTCCGGATCACGGTAGCGCGTGAGTCGAGTGTTTACACTGTCAATGGGAAAGACAGTCAATATCATCTTAATCAATGGGACAACTCCTATGGTTAATTTCGATATGAGCAACTGTATTACGATGCTGGTCATGGCCATCATCAATTCCATACCGACAGTATGACATATAACGTTGAATAAGGACGATAGTGGCGCGAATGCCATGCTGAAATGGCGGAGGTGGTAACTGTACCATGCCTAGTGGTGTTATTGCCTCCACTCACTCTGTTGATGAGTGGGAACCAAGAGAAAAAGATATAAAGCGTTATATACACTTTGATAGAGCTATATCTCTTAAAAAAATTCAAAAGTTAGCTAATGATCCTCTCGCAGTATCGCAGCACCCATTCTTTCCACTTCTGCGGTTTTATGAGAAGTGGACTAAGTTCAGAGATCCTAAAAAACCTAAGAAAACAAAAGTCCGCTCCTTAAGGTATGCTTCACGGTTAGATGCTGCAATATATGCGTGCTATAGGCACAAGCTTTCAAAGTGTTACGAAGAAGCTTTAATTCGCAGGGGAATAGCTGATGTTCCCGTCGCCTATAGGCGTATTCCAAAAGCTAGCGGCGGCAATAAATGTAATATAGATATCGCTAAAGATGTATTTTCATTCATCAAAAATACTGGCAATTGTATAGTGACAGTCGTTGATATTAAGTCTTATTTTGAAAGTTTAGATCATAAAATAATTAAATACATTTGGGAGGAGCTCCTTGGCGAAACCCTTCCAAGGGATCACTTGGCTGTTTTCAAGTCTTTAACAAAATATTGTATTGTGGACGTGGATAAAATATTTTCTCGCCTAAAGCTGACGGAGAAAGTTAACGTTGGAGTGCGCAGAGAGGCGCGTCAACGCCGTGTTGATACCCTGAGGGCAAATGGTTATAGGCAGATATGTTCACCGCAGGAGTTTAGAAATGTTATTGCGGGGGCAGATGGTAATTACCCAAGCCTAATACAGAAGAATGGATTTGAGTTTGGTATCCCGCAAGGGACGCCGATCTCCGATCTTGTTGCCAATTTCTATCTTATAGATTTTGATAAGGAAGTGAACGATTACGTCCAGGCATTGGGCGGAATGTATCGTAGGTACTCGGACGACATAATTGTTGTAATACCTGTTAGAGAAAATACTACCTTTGATGGTATGAAGAATTATCTTCAAGCGAACATTAAGAAATACGGCGCACGCCTTAGAATTCAAGATAAAAAGGTGTGCATAGGAGAATTCAAGAATTCTACTACAAATCTTGATTACAGTCATTTGTTTGGAGAGGCTTCGAAAAATGGCTTGGAATACCTTGGATTTGAATACGATGGTCAAGATGTGAAAATAAAAAATTCGACATTATCTAATGCTTGGCGGAAATTAAAGCGGAAGTCATACGGACATGCTTGGCGTTTTGTTGTTAGGTATAAAGATAAGGGTGAATTATGGATAAGAAATAATTATCCGCATGCATACCTCGAAAAGAAAATGTTACAAAATGTAACGTTCAACCAAGATAATGGCTTTGAGAGCTGGACCTTCGTTAAATACGCGCAACGAGCCAGCAAAACGTTCCTTGGATTTAATCCAATTTTTTCTCAGCAAACTCGTCGCTATCGTAGAATGACAAAGACTATAATTCAAAATGATCTGAATAAAGCTATAGCCAAATATTTGTAATTTTTTTCTACCTGACTTACCGCCCCGGTCGGCCAGTCTTGCCGGGGCGACGCTTTTTGCGGGCGGTTTCAGCCGGATCTTCATACGAGCCGATACCTGAACGTTCGCGGCGGATCAGAGTATCGTCCGCACCCGCTGGCTTTTCCGTCCGCTTCACGGTCATCTCATCCAGCGTGTTCTTGCGGAACAGTGGTTTGGCCATGTCGGTGCCCGGTCCCATATTGTCGAGCGACGGCTTGGCGAAGAGTGACTTTTTCGGCTCGTCATCAACAGTCCGGTGCATCTTGCGACCAGCATTATGGCGTCCCTTGGTTCGTCCGGTTACTGGGCTCTCAAGCTCCACTTCCCGGGCCATCGGGTCGTCGGCAATCGCCAGTTCCATTTCGCGCAGGCGCTTGACCTCATCACGAAGGCGGGCCGCCTTTTCAAAATCAAGATCGGCTGCGGCATCGCGCATTTGCTTTTCGAGATGTTCAAGATGGGCGGCGAGATTGTTACCCATCATCGCACCTTCTTCGGCAAAGCCCGAAATATCGGCGCGGACGTGATCCTGCTCGTAAACCGAGTTGAGGATGTCCGAGATATTCTTCTTCACCGAGGCAGGCGTGATGCCATGTTCACGATTGTAAGCTTCCTGCTTTTCGCGACGGCGGCTGGTTTCATCCATCGCGCGCTGCATCGAGCCGGTAATATTGTCGGCGTAAAGAATGACCTTGCCGTCAACGTTACGGGCCGCACGACCGATAGTCTGCACCAGAGAGGTTTCCGAACGCAGGAAACCTTCCTTGTCGGCATCCAGAATGGCGACGAAACCGCATTCGGGAATGTCGAGACCTTCGCGCAGCAGGTTGATCCCCACCAGAACATCGAATGCGCCAAGGCGCAGATCGCGAATGATTTCAATACGTTCCAGCGTGTCAATGTCCGAGTGCATATAACGCACCCGCACACCCTGTTCGTGCAGATATTCGGTCAGGTCTTCCGCCATGCGCTTGGTCAGCACTGTGCAGAGCGTACGATAGCCCTTGCGCGCAGTTTCGCGGATTTCGCCCAGCACATCATCAACCTGATTTTTGGCAGGGCGCACTTCCACTGGCGGATCGATCAGGCCGGTCGGGCGGATGACCTGTTCGGCAAACACGCCGCCAGCTTCTTCCATCTCCCATTTACCCGGCGTGGCTGACACCGCAATGGTCTGCGGACGCATGGCGTCCCATTCCTCAAAGCGCAGCGGACGGTTATCCATGCAGGAAGGAAGGCGGAAGCCATATTCGGCCAGAGTCGCTTTGCGCCGAAAGTCGCCGCGATACATGCCGCCGATCTGCGGAACCGTGACGTGACTTTCGTCAAGGAAAACGAGCGCGTTGTCTGGAATATATTCGAATAGCGTCGGCGGCGGTTCGCCCGGCTGACGCCCTGTCAGATAGCGTGAATAATTTTCAATGCCGTTGCACACACCGGTTGCTTCTAACATTTCAAGGTCAAAATTTGTGCGCTGTTCAAGGCGTTGCGCTTCCAGCAGGCGACCGGCACGGGTCAATTCTGCAAGGCGGTGCTGAAGCTCTTCCTGAATGGACTTGATCGCCTGATTGAGCGTTGGACGGGGTGTTACATAGTGCGAATTCGCGTAGATTTTGACCGACTGCAAATCGCCGGTTTTCTGAGCGGTCAGTGGGTCGAACTCGGCAATGCTTTCGATTTCATCGCCAAAAAGGGAGATACGCCATGCACGATCTTCCAAGTGGGCAGGGAAGATTTCAATTGTATCGCCGCGCACGCGAAATGAGCCGCGCACGAAATTGATGTCCTGCCGCTTATATTGCTGCGCCACAAGATCGGCCAGAAGCTGGCGCTGGTCGAGCCGGTCGCCAATCTTCATTTCAAACGTCATGGCCGTATAGGTTTCGACGGAACCGATACCGTAAATGCACGATACAGATGCAACGATGATAACGTCATCGCGCTCGATCAACGCACGCGTTGCTGCGTGGCGCATCCGGTCGATCTGTTCGTTTACAGTCGATTCTTTTTCGATATAGGTGTCTGAGCGCGCCACATAGGCTTCCGGCTGGTAATAATCGTAGTAAGAAACGAAATATTCGACGGCATTGTTCGGGAAGAAGTTTTTGAACTCCCCGTAAAGCTGCGCGGCCAGCGTTTTATTTGGAGCAAGAATGAGCGCGGGCCGCTGCGTTTCCTGAATAACCTTCGCCATTGTGAAGGTTTTACCCGAGCCGGTGACGCCAAGCAGAACCTGCGTGCGGTCCTGATCTTCCAGACCGCTGACCAGATCGCGAATAGCGGTCGGCTGATCGCCCGATGGCTCGAAATTCGATTCCATCTGGATCGCAATACCACCTTCTGACTTGGGTGGCCGGGCTGGGCGGTGCGGTGTCCAGAGTTCGCCGTTCTTGAATAGCGGATTGCCGGATTCAATCAGATCGGACAGTGCCTTGACGGTCGCCGTCGCGCCTGTCGGGTTTAGCGCGGTTGCGTCTTCAAGGCTGATGTCGAGACCGGAGACAGGATTAAGGCCTGCTGCAGCGCGTTCTTTTGCTGAAGCTGCGCCGCCCATTGAGGTGCCGCGTGCGCTGCGTGATGATTCCTTGCTGCGCTCAGGCACTTTCTTGGGTGCCTTTGGTGTTTTGGCTTTCGTCTGAGGCTTGTCGGCCTCTTCGCCGATGTCTTTGGCCCAGTCAGAGATCGAGCCCGAGAATGGTGTGCCTGACAAATCGCGCTGTGGCGCTTCGCCAAAGCCGCGTGTTTCGTCGTGCGAATCCTGAGTGTATTTGTCTTTTGAGGAAGCCATGGACACAATATGGAATTTCGCAGCACAAATGAAAAGGGTGCAGCGATTAAAACCGCCGCACCACTTATCAGAATTCTTTGGCTCCTGACATCAGGCTGTCAGGAGCTGTCGCTTACCGTGGTCCCCTTGGACGCCAGCGATCGCCCGGACCGTAGAAATTTGGATGGTAGCCGGGATGGTCACGCCAGCCGGGACGATCACCCCAGTGTGGTCTTGGCGGCCCCCATTGACCGGGGCCGCGCCAACCCGGACCGGGACGAACTGGACCTGGTTCCAAACCTGGCCCCCAACTTGGATTGTATGGGCGTGGTCCCCATCTCGGGCCGCCATTCCAGCGATTGTCATTGTTGATTGCCGAGCCAATTACGAGGCCAGCTATGAGTGGAATGCCAATGGCCGCTGCAGTAGGACCGAAATTGTCATTCGTGGTATATCCGCCGCCCGTTTGCACGGCGATGTAGCGGGATGACGCCCAGCCATCAAGACTGCGATAATTGACCCGGCACCAGCCATATCCATTGGTACAGCCTGCTACATTGAGAACGATTCCATTCGGGATGCGTCCCATAGATGGATACTGCGTGCCGGGGCCGGTACGAAGATTTATAGTAGCCGTCGCTAAGCCGCTGGCTGCCTCGGCATTGCTTGCAAATAAAAGTCCTAATGCAACAATAGAAGATGTTATTATTGTTTTCATTCGAATATCCTTATATTTGTATATAAATCTAAGATATTATCTTTTTATTATTTTTAATTTAACGGATCAAATTTGTTCTGATGTGATGATTAATATTTGAAATTTTACTCGATTTTTAAATGATGAATTTTATCGCATGGCTGTAGTGCGCATGTCGCACTTTTCCTCGTTCACGGCTTACCGCATACTTCGCCCGACTCTGTTCAGGTGACCGAAGGAAACATTGATGATTGATTTGAACGCGCCAAAGGGCATGTTGACCGTACGGACACAGGCCATGCCGAATGATACCAATGCAGCGGGCGATATTTTCGGTGGTTGGGTTATGGCGCAGATGGATATTGCAAGCGCTATTCGTGCTTCAGAACGTGCCAAGGGGCGCGTTGTAACGGCTGCTGTGCGCGAAATGTCGTTCGCGAAGCCGGTCAAGATCGGCGATGTACTGTGTGTTTACACGGAAATTACGCGTGTTGGCCGGACGTCGATCACGCTGCGCGTGGAGGCGTGGGCACAGCGTTATCTTGCAGAAGAGATGGATCTGGTGACGCATGGCGAGTTTGTTATGGTTGCACTCGACAAGAGTGGACAGCCAACGCCAGTTCCTGCTGAATAATAATGGAAAGCCCGGATATGTCCGGGCTTTGTGCTATTTGCAGGCGCGATGACCGCTGCGGCGCTGCATCAGATCGAAATGAAAATGATCGGCATGTTCGCGGTTATAGCCGGGTCCGAGGACCGTCGTGAAATACGAGCAGGCATCGGAGCGAACACTGTTGAGCAACCCTTTTTCGCGGAAGGCGAAGAAGCCGGGTTTGCGAACGGTAATGCTCTTGCCGTTGTTCAGAACGATTTTCGTAACGTCAATAGCATTACCGCTGGAATGCTCTGACATTTTCGCGCCGCGACGATGGTTCATCGTGCGACAGGAATAGCCACCCGCATTGTGGATCGTGTTGATGCCTGAGAGGTAACGCAGCCGCGCCGACGGTTGCAGGTCGCCCTTGATCCAGCGTGCGAAGGCTTCGGTCACCTCGCAATTCAATGTTGCTGCTGGCTTGAAAGCGATGTTGCCGCTGTTGAAACCGCGTACTTCAATCGGGTTGTCGATGCGACAGCTTCCACCCTGATTGATCGGCGATTTTTCGGTGAAGACGACACCAAGACGCTTTAAGCGCGTTCGGCAGGCCGCTTCGGAGTTCGACATCGCATAGATGTTTTCAACAGTGCTGACCGGATTTTGCACTGGTGTGACAAAGCCATAGTCGCCCGCGTAACGTGGCTGGCTTTGCGTTGTCATTTCATTGGCATTGTTTTCGATTTCTTCTGCGAGACCAACAACGCGCGGTTCCCGTGGGGCTTGTGGCGGCACGACGATATCTGCATTGGCAATGTCTGCCTGTGGTCGTGGTGGACGATCACCCGAGCAACTGGCTAAGAGCGTCAAAAGCGCAAGACCTGTTGGCAATGCATAACGATGAAAGCGGTTGGACAACGCAAAACTCATGTCCATGCCTTTCAGTTGTGTACTGGTTTCGTCGCATATTAGCTCATAAGCGTAAACGAACAGTCAGTGCTGTTGTTAAAGCCTATGGCGATAATCGGGCAGATGGTGGTCATAAGATTGGCGAAATTTCAATATCACTCTGCTAACAGTATTTTGCGGTTGAGGGCCAGACCGCGACATGATCCTTTCGGTCCCCAAAGTTCTTCCCATGTCAGCACTCATTTCGCCAAGCGTCTTGCCGATTCTACTTCTCATCGGCTCCAATGTATTCATGACCTTTGCCTGGTACGGGCATTTGAAATTTACGAGTACACCGCTGATAACTGTTATTTTTGTCAGTTGGGGTATCGCGCTGTTTGAATATTTTCTTGCAGTGCCGGCCAATCGCATCGGGCACGAAGTCTATTCCGCCGCGCAGCTGAAAACCATGCAAGAAGTTATCACGCTGGTTATCTTCAGCCTGTTCTCGATCTTTTACCTCAAAGAAGCCTTTACCTGGAACCATGTGCTCGGCTTTGCACTGATTGCTGGTGGCGCGTCGCTGATTTTTCGCGGGTAGTTTTTTCGTACTGTTGCTGGAAATGCTGGGTTATTCCGCCGCCACCGGGATAGGTTCCGCTCTGCGTTTCCAGAACATCGGAACCAATTCCACTGCCATCATTGCGATAAACAACAGTCCGCAGCCGATAAAACCGATAAATGTCAGGCGGTCGCCGAGGAAGATTGCGCCAAACAGCGCGGCAAAGATTGCTTCGGATGAGAGGAAAATCGCCGCCTGCGCCGACGTTGTGTAACGCTGACCAATGGCTTGCAGCGTGAATGCGACGCCTGATGAAAATACCCCCGTAAACAGCAGTTCTTTCCACGTTAGCGCTATGAAATTCCAGTTAATGTCTTCAACCGCTACAGCAATGGACAGTCCGGCCACAGCGGCGGTTGCAAACTGCACGCAGCTTAGTGTTATGGGGCGGCCCGCACGATTGGCACGGCTGATTAGCAAAACCTGCATGGCCCAAAACACTGCGCCAATGATGACGAGCCAGTCACCTTGTTTGAGTGCGCTTAAAGTGCCACCGGACAGTAGAAATATCCCTGCGAGGCACGCAATAGCGCTTGGCCAGACAATCGGGTGTGGCCAGTTTCGAAACACAATGACGCCCAATACTGGCACCATCACAACATAAAGGCCGGTGAGAAAGCCTGCATTGGTAACGGATGTGGTGATGAGGCCGATTTGTTGCAGGACGAGGCCTGTGAAAAGCATCGAACCAACAAGCATGAAATAAAGATAGTTCGAACGTTGCAGCCTATGGGGTGAGCGTCTGCCCTCGGCAATCGACCATGGCAGTACAGTGATTGCGGCAATAGCCGAGCGAACGCCAATGAAAAGGAATGGGCCAATACTGGCCATAGCGGTTGATTGGGCAACAAAGCCCATCCCCCAAATGACACCCGCCAGAAGAAGGAGTAAATTTGCCTGAACGCGTGTCATCATTGCCTCATAAATACGGGATCAGGTTAGCGGCTTGGCGCGTCATCCCTTAGCAGTTATGCTATAGGCAATAGTCGATAACGGCGGCAAGGGATTTCCTTGCGCGGTGTGTTTGGGAATGCTTTTTCGGGAGGGGCTACATGTTTTCTTTTCTCACTAGAAACAAGGCCATTCTGGCAGGAGCTGCGCTTGCAGCGGTTTTTGCCAATGCTGGTCCCGCTGCTGCGGCGTTCAAGCAAATTCGCGATAGCTGGGTTCAATGCGATTTCGCATCCAATTGTACGCTTGCGCTTAAAAGCACGGATAATGGTCCGATATCATTCAGTCTCTATCGCAGCAGTGCAGTCAATTCGCAGCCGTCATTGCGTTTGTCCGGCTTTGATCAGAACGCTAAGGCTGGCAAGATCGCCGTTGCTGTTGATGGCAAGCAGGTGATTTCCTTCGACCTCTCGGCGATGAAGCTTGATGATGGACAAGGCTATTATGAAAACGCCGCAGACGTAAAAAAGCTGCTTGATGCGATGAAAGCCGGTCAGAAGCTGACGCTGCAATATAATGGCAAAACATATAGCTATTCGCTCTCAGGTTTTGTGGGTGGATTGATTTATATGGATGAGCAACAGTCGCTGAACGGCACAGTTGCGGCTTTGCAGGCCAAGGGCAATAAGGCGGCTCCGCCCGCGCCAGACGTGTCGCAGATCACAACCATCAATGAACTGCCAGAGTCCATTCGTAAAGATTTCATTGGCGAAGATTCGGTTTGTGGCACTGACGATGGAGACCCCTTTCAGAATGGTGGCGGGTTCAATGCAAAAATAGCCGATGGAACGAACCTCATCGGCGTGCCGTGTGGTTCTCCGGGTGCCTACAACCAGCCCTATACCTTTTACAGCCAGTCGGATGATAAGGTCGTTCCAATTTCCTTGCCGACTATCTCTGATGATGGTCCGAGCACCGTGGACGAAGCATGGAACATTGACTGGTCGCAATCTTCCAAGACACTGACTGCCTTTTTCAAAGGTCGTGGCATCGGTGATTGCGGGACTTACGATGTCTGGAAGGCAACTGACGACGTGGATGGCAAGGTGCGCTTCGTTCTCCTTGAAGAGCGTTCGAAAGGCGATTGTGACGGCAACTATGCCGGTGGCCCCGAAAAATGGCCTGCAAGCTGGCCTGTCTCGAAAAAATAGCGCGATTTCCGCGCATAATTAACAGGCTGATATTTTTGTTCGTGAAATGATCTTTTAAAATGCTATAGTTTCACCAACATCTCTTTTAACGGTTCCGAAGCGATTGCTTCGGGGGCCGTTTTCTTTTTGTGTACCGCCGGGTGATCTCACCTGTCGGACGGTGATTTTGGTTCCAGTGTGAAGCAGAATCAGGCGGGCAATCAAACTGCCGCTGCACTTAAATCCCGGAGGGAAGTGTGGCGGGCGATGGAAAGGACTGGACTGGGTATGGAAAAGTTCCCGATGACCCCTAGCGGTTTTGAAAACCTCAAGGAAGAACTGCGCACGCGTCAGCAAGTTGAACGGCCCAATATTATTGAGGCAATTGCGGAAGCACGCGCGCATGGCGATCTTTCCGAAAATGCGGAATATCACGCTGCGAAAGAAGCGCAGAGCTTGAATGAAGGCCGTATCAACGAGCTGGAAGATCTCGTTGGTCGCGCTGAAGTTATCGATGTCACCAAGCTTTCCGGCGACAAAATCAAGTTTGGCGCTACCGTTACGCTGATCGATGAAGATAGCGAAGAA
Organism: Brucella pseudogrignonensis; assembly: GCF_032190615.1. Taxonomy (NCBI): domain Bacteria; kingdom Pseudomonadati; phylum Pseudomonadota; class Alphaproteobacteria; order Hyphomicrobiales; family Brucellaceae; genus Brucella; species Brucella pseudogrignonensis. The sequence continues at coordinate 556,467 of NZ_JAVLAT010000001.1, read as the reverse complement.
GAAAAAGTCTATCAGATCGTTGGTGATCAGGAAGCCAATGTGAAGCAGGGCCGTATTTCGATTTCTTCGCCAATCGCGCGCGCGCTGATCGGCAAAGGCGAAGGCGACACGATCGAAGTCAATGCACCGGGCGGTTCGCGTTCATACGAGATCATCGGCTTCAAGTTTATCTGATGTCTGATGTGACGGTTCCTGTCGATGAGGTTGAGGTCGTCGCCCCAAATTTCAAGCGCCGCCTTTCAGGCGTGACTTCAACCATCGTACAGCTCATTCCTTTGCAACGCGCAAAGGGATTGAGCATTGCGACAATGGGACCGGGACTGCCTGAGAGCCTTCCGCATCTTGGCTGGGCGGCTCTTTTCTCTTTCTGGAAAAAGCCCGCAAATCGCCGCTTTCGCATTTGGCATGCGCGCCGCAACATCGAAATGCTGGCAGGCATTTTCATGCGTGACGTCTTGCGCATGAAGCTGCGGCTGGTGTTTACCTCCGCTGCACAGCGTCATCACAAACCTTTCACGAAATGGCTAATCCGTCGCATGAATGCGGTGATTGCGACCAGTGGTCGCTCGGGAAGCTTTCTCGAAGTGCCTCATGACGTGATTATGCATGGCGTTGATCTTGAACGGTTTCATCCGCCTTTCGGTGAGGATGATCAGTTCAGTGCATCTGGTTTGCCGGGTAAATATGCGATTGGTTGTTTTGGGCGTGTGCGCCACTCCAAGGGTACTGACCTTTTCGTCGATGCGATGATCGCACTTTTGCCGAAATACCCGGATTGGACCGCCATCATTACTGGCCGCACGACGTCTGAGCATCAGGCATTTGAAGATGATCTTAAGGCGCGGATTGCGGCGGCTGGCTTGCAAGATCGTATTCGTATTCTGGGCGAAGTGCCGGATGTGCGCATCTGGTATCGGCGCTTGACGCTCTATGTTGCCCCGTCACGCAATGAAGGCTTCGGCCTGACGCCGCTTGAGGCCATGGCTTCAAAAACCGCTGTCGTTGCAAGTGATGCTGGCGCTTATGCGGAAATGATCGTTAAAGGTACGGGCAGTTTTGTTGCGGCAGGCGACGGCAACGCTTTGCGTGATGCGATTGAGCCGTATCTGGCCGATCCGGCGATGGCGGAGCGTCACGGTGAAATTGCGCTAACATATGTGCGCGAAGCGTTTCCGCTCGAAAAAGAAGCCGCTGCAATCAGTGCGGTTTACGAGCGCGTATTTAACAGCTGAATTCTTGTCCAAATAAAAAAGCGACTGCGCAGGACGCAATCGCTTTTTCTTGGAATTTGATCTGATCAGAGAATCATCAGAGGTTCGTCTTTAACCGGACGAATGGTCAGTGCTGTGCGGACGGAATCGACATTCGGTGCTGCCGTCAGCTCTTCGATGACGAAAGTCTGGAAGGTGTTGAGGTCACGGGCAACGCAATGCAACAGGAAATCAGATTCGCCCGAAACCATCCATGCGCGGCGTACCAACGGCCATTGCTTTGTCTTTTCCGCAAAAGCCTTCAAATCGGCATCTGCCTGACGATGCAAACCAACGGAACAGAAGGCTACCAGATCCTGACCGAGTGCGTTGCCGTTCAGGATGGCGCGATAACCACGAATGACGCCGCTTTCCTCAAGTTTGCGCACACGACGCAAGCAAGGAGGGGCGGAAATGCCGACCCGTTCAGCGAGTTCGACATTGGTGATGCGCCCGTCATTCTGGAGCTCCCGAAGGATTTTCCAATCGATGTCATCCAGATCAGCCTTAATAGGCATATAAAACTCCGCGCAAGGAAATTTCAGTCAATTGTAATTTTAAAACACTCAGCGCCTTCGTAGCGCAATGTAATCCTGCTCATACCAAAAGAAATCACAGGATGTAAACCGTCTAAAGCGTCGTTAGCGCATCCAGAACGTCCGTGTGAACAGGATAAAGATGGTGATAAGTTCAAGACGGCCAACCAGCATGAGGAAAGAAAGCACCCAAAGTGCCGGATCATGGATGGTTGAGAAGTTGCCGACAGGGCCAATAATATCGCCAAATCCGGGTCCGACATTGGAGAGTGCGGTCAGCGCGCCCGTGAAGGCCGATACAAAATCGAGGCCGAGGGATGCCAGCAGAACCGCGCCGATAACCAGCGATGCAATGTAGAGAAACAAATAGAGCAGGACGTTCTGCGCTATTTCGCCCGACACTTCTGACGAGCCGTAGCGAATTTTTATGACGGCGTGTGGCATGACAAGGCGCGCGAGATTGGCACGTGTCAGGTTCCACAAGATGATCAGTCGGTTCATTTTGATGCCGCCGGAGGTCGAGCCTGCACAGCCGCCCAGAAAACTTGCGAGGAAGAAAATGCCGATGGCTGGCGGTCCCCACAGCGAATAATCTTCTGTTGTGAAGCCGGTCGTGGTGATGACCGAGACAAAATGAAACGATGCAGCAATCAGTGCGTCACCAAACGGAATATGCGTGCCAAGCCGTAAGACGATTGCAAGAATGAAGCTGAAACCGACGACAATCGTGAAGAAGAGCTTCACTTGAGGGTCTTTTAACAGCTCAGTCCGGCGCGGCATGAATGCTTTGATGTAAAGAATAAACGGCAAGGCTGACAGAACCATGAACACGGTGGAGACGACCAGCAGCATTCGATTGCCTTCATAATAGGCGAAAGAATTGTCGTGCGTTGAAAAGCCAGCCGTGGCGACAGTCGCCAAACCGTGGTTAACAGCATCAAAAATGCTCATGCCGACGGCAAAATACGCGATCATGCAGGCCGCGGTCAGACTGAGATAAGCGGTGACGATACCAAGCGCGATCTGGTTCATTCGCGGCAGGATCTTTTCCGACTTATCGGAGTTTTCCATATGAAAAAGCGCAAGCCCACCGGCGCGCAGCGATGGCAGCATCAAGAGTGCCAAACCAATGAAGCCGACGCCACCAATCCAGCAAAGAAGCGAGCGCCACAACAAAATACCGCGCTGCATGTCGTCGAGATTGATAAGCGCCGTCGCACCTGTCGATGTTACGCCTGACATGCTTTCAAAAAAGGCCGTCGCATAACTGATCGGCAGATGTGAGAAGTAGAGCGGTATCGAGCCGAGAAAGCTTGCTGTCAGCCACAAAGACGCTGTCAGCAGAAAGCCGAGGCGCGGCGTGAAGCGGGTATTCTGATTTTGTGTCGCAAGAAAAATAAGGAGAGATATTGCGCCTGTTGCCGCAGCTGAGCGGATAAAGATCAGCCAGTCGTCGCTGCCATCACGCAGGTCGATAGCCGCAGGCAACAACATTGCAACAGCCATCACGAGGCCGAAGCGCGCGCAGATATTGGCGACTGTCTTATAAATGGCGGTCGGCTCCAGCGTTTCCTGAAATTAGCTTCGCTTCTTGAGTGTTTAACGTGGGAGTTGGCCCGCTGCAATGCAGGTGTGATCTAAAGCTCCTCTGAAAGACGACAAGATATTGGGGATTGTTGTTCAAATCCCGGTCTTGCCTTGCAATGATAAGTTCACGGACCTACCTTGGCCTTAATATCAGGGCATGGGCTTGGTTGAGCGCGAGAGCGATTCTGTTAAGCCAGCTGCCCGCAAATCAAATCGATTTTTGGGACCGGAGAATTACCCATGTCACAGCGTCATGCGCCCGTCATTATCATCGGCTCAGGTCCGGCAGGTTATACGGCGGCGATTTATGCAGCGCGTGCGATGCTTAAACCGATTATCATTACCGGTTTACAGCAGGGTGGTCAGTTGATGATCACGACGGACGTGGAAAATTATCCTGGCTATGCCGAACCCGTGCAGGGTCCGTGGATGATGGACCAGATGGCAACGCAGGCCCAGAATGTCGGCGCGGAAATTCTTTATGACATTATCACCGAAGTTGACACTCAATCGCGTCCCTTCCGCCTGATTGGCGATGGCGGTACGGTTTATACCTGCGATGCGCTGATTATTGCCACGGGTGCTCAGGCCAAATGGCTGGGCCTTGAAAGCGAACAGACCTTTATGGGCGGCGGCGTTTCGGCCTGTGCGACCTGTGACGGTTTCTTCTATCGCGGCAAGGATGTTGTGGTTGTTGGTGGCGGTAATACGGCTGTCGAAGAAGCGCTTTATCTTTCGCATATCGCAAAGAGCGTGACGGTTGTTCATCGCCGCGAAGGCTTCCGCGCTGAAAAGATTATGCAGGATCGTCTGCTGTCGCGCGATAACGTTAAGGTCGTGTGGAACAGCGTCATTGATGAGATCGTCGGCACTGAAGCCAAGCCACCAGTGGGCGCGACCGTGACCGGCGTGCGCCTGAAGAATGTTGTCACCGGCGAGACGGCTCTTCACGACGCTCATGGCGTTTTCATCGCTATCGGCCACGCACCTGCGGTTTCTTTGTTCGAGGGCAAGCTTAAGCAGAAGCCAAACGGCTATCTGTGGACTGCGCCTGATTCGACCGCCACCGATGTCCCTGGTATTTTTGCTGCCGGTGATGTCACTGATGATATTTACCGGCAGGCTGTAACGGCAGCGGGTATGGGTTGCATGGCTGCTCTGGAAGCAGAGCGCTATCTGGCTGCACAGGAACCGCTGCACGAAGCTGCGGAGTAATGAGAGGGGGAGAAGGTGGTCGCACCACTCGACTGGGATAAACTGCGCATCTTCCACGCTGCTGCAGAGGCGGGGTCCTTTACCCATGCCGCGCAGACGCTGCATTTGTCGCAATCGGCTATTTCGCGACAAGTCAGCGCCTTGGAGCTTGATGTCGGTGTTCCGTTGTTCCATCGCCATGCACGTGGCCTTATTCTGACGGAGCAGGGCGAAACGCTCTATCGCACAGCGCATGACGTGCTGATGAAGCTCGAAAATGTCCGCTCCAAACTTGCCGAAAGCAAAGAGAAGCCGACGGGGCGCCTGCGGGTGACCACAACGGTCGGCCTTGGCTCCGGCTGGCTGATTGAGCGCATTCAGGAGTTCGTTGAGCTTTATCCGGATATTCAGTTGCAGCTTATCCTCGACAATGAGGAACTGGATCTGACGATGCGTCACGCGGATTGCGCAATTCGTTTGCGTCAGCCGCAGCAGCCGGACCTGATCCAGCGTCGACTGTTCACCGTGCATATGCACGTCTATGCATCGGCGGGTTATGTTTCCAAGCATGGAAAGCTTAATTCCATCGACGAAATCGACCAGCATCGCGTTGTGACATTCGGTGAGCCTGCGCCGAGCTATCTGACAGGGTTGAACTGGTTGGAAGTTGCAGGTCGCACGGACGGAAGCGCACGTATTCCTGTCTTGCAGGTCAATAATCTTCTGTCCGTGCGTCGTGCTGTGCAGCGCGGCGTCGGCATGGCGGTTCTGCCTGATTACATGGCTGACAAGGAATCAGGTCTGGTGCAGCTGCTGCCTGATCTTGAGGAAATTCCATCCTTCGACACATTTTTCTGCTACCCGGAGGCGTTGAAGAATTCGGCCAAGCTTCATGCTTTCCGCGACTTCCTGTTTTCAAAGGCGCGTAACTGGACCTATTGATCGACTTCAAAGAGTGAGAAAAGGCCGCAGAGGATTGCTTACGCGGCCTTTTTCTATGGAGTGTTGTTAAGCGGGCAGGTTTTCTTGAGGTTTTAGCTGTTCCCGGTTGAGATTGTTCGGGTAAACCTCATGCATGACATCATCGATGACGTGATGTGTCAGTGTTTCAATCTCAATTATTTTGCTTGTCGCTTTGTTATCAAGATCATGAATGACCCCACCGACAATCCGGTCGCCGGGAAGTTCACGATCTATTGCATGTGCAACAAATCCCGCTGACGGTGCCCAGACATAGCTTATTCCTGCCACTTCACCCGACCACGCCCGATGAAGGTGCCCGCTGGCGTGAAGCTTTACATTATGACGTGCGAAAAGTTCCATCAAGCGCTGGCGTGGCATAGGCGGGATACCCCAGAGCCCGGTTTCGCCTTCATCCGGCCGGTCAATGAATAGTGGCTTGTGCCCAAAAACCGCAACGGGGCGACCTTCGCTTTGGTTGAGCTGTTTTTCAAGCCAATGGGATTGCTCTTCTTCCAGCGCCGAGCCATCGCCTATTATCAGACTGTTGAGGCCGATAAGCAGCCATTGTCCGAAATTCAGTGTCCAGTATTCAGGGCCGAATTGGTTGCGCCAGCGTTGTAAGCGTTCGACATTAACTGGCTGCCTGCTTGCCGGTAAATGGCCGATGTCATGATTACCTGGCAGGCACAGCATCGGAGCGGGAAGGTCTGTCATCAGCTCACGACAGAAGATCAGATCGGCTTCCACATCAGCGCCATCTATTGTGAAGTCGCCAGTATGGATAATGAGGTCCGGTTTCTGATCAGCGATCCAGTCAATGAGTGGTGACCAGTTGCCATTGAAGTGCGGCTTGGTTGGGCTGAGATGGGTGTCGGTAATCTGGATGATCCGCAAGATAGGCTCCGGCGCAGCGCGATGGGGGAAGGGGGCTAGGAATTTTAAACGGTATCTAGGAGCCTATCATGACAGATCGGTTGCAGCTGGATGATTGTTTAATGACAGCTGTCAGTTGGCCTGATTTGCTTGTCGGTGTGATTTTTTGCCATTTTATGAGGCATACATTATAGCTATGTGCCTTTCGTTTAGGCGGCTCATGAGTGGGGAATAAAGAAACATACTCGGTTGGTTAACGTTCAAGGTTTTGATTTTAAATGATAATATCGAATGAAGAAGCCATGCAAAAAATGCATGGCTGCATTGTGCTAAAGTTGAGTTGCAAAAACAATAATCACGATGCATAAAGAATGCATCTCAGCGCTGCGTTTCCTCCTCCCATTTGCGCGCGCTGAGTGTTCCCCTCTGGAGGTTTGCCTCAATGGCACCTTCAAAACTCAAAGCCAGACACTTGTCTGGCTTTTTTTTTGGCTTTGCGCCGGGCAGATGATTTTTTAAGAGAAATGCAGATACGAAAAAGGGGCCTTTCGGCCCCTTCGTCATGTCATAATAAAAGTATTTAGCGCAGGCTTGCGCAGAAACGCTGAATGCGTGTGCAGGCTTCTTCGAGCAGCTCATCCGAAGTTGCATAGGAAATGCGGAAGTTTGGTCCAAGACCGAACGCCGAACCGTGAACAACGGCAACGCCTTCTGCTTCGAGCAGTTCGGTGACAAAGTCTTCGTCGGTTTCGATAACTTTGCCAGCTTCTGTCTTCTTGCCGATCAGGCCTGCGCATGACGGATACACGTAGAACGCACCTTCAGGTGTTGGGCAATGAATGCCGGTTGCCTGATTGAGCATGGAGACGACCAGATCGCGACGCGCCTGGAAGATTTCCTTGTTCTTCGGGATGAAGTCCTGCGTGCCGTTCAGTGCTTCAACAGCAGCCCACTGAGCGATGGAGCAAGCGCCGGAGGTCTGCTGACCCTGGACCATATCCATAGCCTTGATGAGTTGCAGCGGGCCTGCTGCATAACCAATACGCCAGCCGGTCATTGCATAGGCCTTTGACACGCCGTTCATGGTGAGTGTGCGGTCATAAAGCGATGGCTCAACCTGTGCAGGCGTGGTGAAGACGAAATCGCCATAAACGAGATGTTCATACATGTCGTCGGTGAGGATCCAGACCTGCGGATGACGCACGAGAACGTCGGTCAGTGCCTTCAGTTCGGATTCTGTGTATGCCGAGCCTGTTGGGTTCGATGGCGAGTTGAAGATCAACCACTTTGTCTTTGGCGTGATCGCCTTTTCGAGATCGGCTGCGGTCAGCTTGAAATTGTCTTCGATCTTCGTGTTGACGAAAACCGGGGTGCCGCCGTTGATCGCAACCATTTCCGGGTAGCTGACCCAGTATGGCGCAGGAACGATGACTTCATCACCTGGGTTCAGGGTTGCCATGAAAGCGTTGAACAGGATCTGCTTGCCGCCGGTGCCGACGATGACCTGTTCTGGCTTATAGTCGAGACCGTTTTCGCGCTTGAACTTAGCAACGATGGCCTGACGCAGCTCAGGAATGCCAGCAACTGGGGTGTACTTTGTTTCGCCGCGATTGATCGCGTCGATAGCAGCCTGCTTGATATTATCCGGTGTATCGAAATCGGGTTCACCCGCTCCGAGACCAATCACGTCCTTGCCCTTGGCTTTCAATTCACGTGCTTTCTGGCTGACCGCGATGGTCGCAGATGGTTTTACACGGGAAAGGGCGTCGGCGAGAAATGCCATGATAGATCTCCATAGATGGCAGGATCAGATAACCGGCACCGGGCGTGGTCCGGTCTTGCGGGCTTTCTATGTCGCATTGCCGCACGAATCGCAACAAAAGCTTTGCAGTTTCGCAACAAATTCTGCGGTCTCGCGCAATTGTGTTGCTTAAAAGTTCTGATCCATCAGCAATCCGAGCCTATTCGTTCAACGAAACTGATTGGACAGCTTGCAACGGCATCGACATGGTATAGCTGCACAGGAGAAGCAGATGCTCACGATCTATTCACAGCCAGATTCTGGAAATTGTTATAAGCCACGGCTTTTGCTTGCGAAACTCGGCAAGCCTTTTAAGCACATCGCGGTTTCCGCGCTTGATGGTTCGACCCGAACGCCGGAATATTTGGCCAAAAATCCAAACGGCAAGGTTCCGTTGCTCGAACTTGAAGACGGGCGCTTCATTGCCGAATCAAATGCACTTCTTCTTCATCTGGCAGAAGGCACGGCCTATCTGCCAAAAGATGCCTATGAGCGTGCGCTCGTCTATCAGTGGCTGTTTTTCGAGCAATATAGCCATGAGCCTTATATTGCGGTGCGCCGTGCTTTGATGATTTATCCGGAGCGCGCATGTGATGCGACGCCTGAACGACTGGCATCAACGTTTGTTGGTGGCGAAAAGGCGCTCAGCGTGATGGAAACACAGCTCAAGAAAACGCCGTTTCTGGCAGGCGATACCATAAGCATCGCCGATATTGCACTCTATGCTTATACCCATGAGGCCCATCGCGGTGGCTTCAATATGGATCAATATCCGGCTGTTCAGGCGTGGCTTGCGCGTGTCGCTTCGGATAAAGGCCATGTCCCGATGGATTGGCTGCCCTGAATTTCGATCAAGAAAAAGGCGGGGTGTTACCCCGCCTTTTTCTTTGCTTTATGGGCAAAACTTATACTGCGACGAGGTTGTCTGCAGATGAACGACCCGAACGACGGTCTTCAACGATTTCGAAAGAAATCTTCTGACCTTCGTCAAGCGTGGTCAGACCAGCGCGCTGAACAGCAGAGATGTGGACGAAAATGTCCGTGCTGCCCTGATCAGGCTGAATGAAGCCGAAGCCCTTGGTCGTGTTAAACCACTTAACTGTTCCCGTAGCCATGGGAAATTCCTTTGTAACATTAGTAGTCGTTAGTCCGTATGCTTCGCACACGTCCCTGTGGATCGAATTTATGGACAGGAGATCGTCAGGAAGCACGGCAGGCCGGGCGGGTCGCAAAGTCACTTGACCGAAAAATCGATAGGCGAACTATATGCGACAAATTTGACCTGCACAAGACAGGCTTTGCACTCTCTAAAGGCCTATTTTCGTAATGCTTTTTCTCATTTCCTCGGTTCTGCGGGGAAAGGTATTTCTGAGAAGAGTTATGGTCACTCCATATTTTTCAGAAGGTTTTTAGAGTGTCTCGCTCTATCCTCGCGTGAAAGTTACATCTTATATGTACTCAAGACCGCGCGAGTTGTTGAAAACAACAGGGTTCTGTCTGGTTTTGGTCACTATATTTCGTAGTAATAGCGGCAACGTGAAATCGTACATGCGATGAGGAAAGACGTGGTATCCCAGTCAAAGCAGGATGAACCGCAAGGCGTTGATCGTCGCCTCACGAAGCCGCAAGGCGAAGTGATGCCGGACGGCAACGATCTTTTCTCGCAAGTTCGCATGATGATGAGCGCATTCTGGGTCTCTCCGGTTCGCAATCAGCTTATTGCTCTGGGAACGGGCATATTTTCGCTGATTGTTCTGATTGCGGTTGGGCAAGTTGCTATCAATCGCTGGAATGTGCCTTTCTACAACGCGTTGTCTGATCGCAATCTAAGTGCCTTCTTCCATCAATTGCTGATTTTCTTCGCGATTGCAGGCACGGTTCTCATTCTGAATGTGTCGCAGACTTGGCTGAACCAGATGTTCAAGCTGAAATTGCGTGATGGGCTGGCACGTGATCTCGTTGGTCAATGGTTGCAGCCGGGGCGGGCGTTTCGTTTGGCAAAGGCGGGCGAGATCGGTATTAATCCCGATCAGCGTTTGCAGGAAGATGCGCGGCATCTCGCGGAAACAACCAGCGATCTCGGCATTAACCTTCTGCAATCGACGGTGATTCTTGTAAGCTTCGTCGGTGTGCTGTGGTCACTTTCGAGCGGTTTTGTATTTCATGTCTGGGGCTATAGTTTTTCTATTCCCGGTTACATGGTTTGGGCGGCTGTGTTTTATGCAGGCTCCGCTTCACTGCTTTCCTGGTTTGTCGGCCGTAGCCTTGTTAATCACAATGCAGACCGCTATGCGCGCGAGGCTGATTTCCGCTTTTCGCTGATGCGCGTGAACGAACATATTGATGCCGTGACGCTGGCGCGTGGTGAGGCCGATGAGCGCCGCAGGCTGGATCGCGATCTTGACGCGGTGCTGCTCGCTATAAAACGCATCGTTATTGCAACCACCAATCTCACATGGGTGACGGCAGGTTATGGCTGGTTTACCATTGTTGCGCCGATCCTCGTCGCTGCCCCTGTTTATTTCTCTGGTGGGCTGACATTTGGCGGCCTGATGATGGCGGTTGGTGCCTTCACGCAGGTGCATAATTCGTTGCGTTGGTTTGTCGATAATTTTGGTGCGATTGCTGACTGGCGGGCAACGCTTCTGCGTGTCGCGAGCTTTCGGCAGGCGATTTTGCGCATGGATGAAATTGGCCATCTTGATCGACAGATTACCGTCGAGACCAATACGAATGAGCAATTGACGATGGATAACCTGTCGATTGCAGCACCAGATGGCTGCCTTAATCTGGTTGAGAAGAAGGTCGTCATAAACCCCGGTGAACGTCTGCTTGTGACGGGTGCCACAGAATCTGAGCGAAGCATGCTCTTCCGCGCACTCGGTGGCCTATGGCCTTGGGGCAGTGGACGGATTGGCTTGCCTGCGGGCGACCGCGTGGTTTTCATTCCGCATGCGCCTTACATACCGCCGGGCAACTTGCATGATGCGGTTGTCTATCCTCTCAACGCTGCCGATTTTTCAAAAAATCAGGTTGCTGAGGTTTTGAGATTAGCCGGGCTTGAGCGACTTGTGCCGCAGATTGATCGTGTTCTGCGCTGGGACCGGACCTTGACGGCTGACGAGCAACAAAGCTTGGCTTTGGCGCGGTTGGTGCTGCAAAATCCAAGCTGGATTGTCATTGATGGCACGCTTGATGGTATGGATGAAGATGCCCGCAAGCGCGCTTATGACATTCTGGAAGGGCCACTAAAAGCCGCGTCCGTGATCCATATTGGCAAGGGATTGGGCCATAATGGCCTGTTTCCGAAAAAGCTTCATCTTGAGATAGATTTGGACGCCACGCCCCTGCGCTTGCCACATCAAAACTAGAAGATTGAATCGTGTTAAGATTCCTCCACTGCTAATTTGCAATGGAGGATTACCAATAAGTGTTGCTGATTAATTGCTTCCTTCGTCGCAATCTGCTGGTTGAGAGCTTAGGGCACGCGAAATAGTTTGAAATGTACCTGATAAACCTTGAAACTTGTTTGAAGCTGAATCGCAGAACTTATTAATTTCTTTATGTGGGTTCTGTAAAAAATTTCGTGCATCTGATCCCAGAACCTTTTGTGCATCAGGTCCCTTTGGGTCGCTAACAGCTCGACCGACTTGCTCTACTTTTTTACCCGCTTTTTTTAGTTCGTCTTTCCAGCCTGCAAAAGATTCTACGGGAACTAGAAGCATAAATGACGAACTGAGTAATGAAATTCCTAAAAATTTTAACACTATATATCTCCTGTCTTTGGAGATTGCCTTTTAAATTCTTATCTAATTAATAAATATTCCTATAGTTTCTTAGAAATAAATAGCCCCCATGTCGATGGGGGCTATCGGTCAAAGTTGAATAATTTCTGTTGTTTATGCGCGGAAGTAATCCTGAAGCGGACGAACTTCCATTGAACCAGCCTTGAGTGCTGCAATGGCTTCTGCGGCAGCTTCTGCACCGGCCATGGTGGTGTAGTAAGGCAGCTTCTGCATCAGGGTTGCACGGCGGATCGATTTGCTATCCGAAACAGCACTCGCACTGTCAGTCGTGTTGAAGACCAGATGGATCTGACGATTGCGGATCGCATCTTCAACATGCGGACGGCCTTCGATCACCTTGTTGATCTTGACAGCTTCAATGCCATTTTCTTCAAGGAACTTCTGCGTACCGCCGGTTGCCATGACCTTGAAGCCAATGCTTGCCAGCTTGCGGACCGGACCGAGCACACGTTGCTTGTCTTCATCGCGGACTGATACAAACACCGTGCCTTCACGTGGAAGCTCGACACCTGCGCCGAGCTGTGCCTTGGCGAAAGCCAATGCGTAATCGTAGTCGAGGCCCATAACTTCGCCGGTCGAACGCATTTCTGGTCCGAGCAATGTGTCGACACCCGGGAAGCGCGCGAATGGGAACACGGCTTCCTTGACAGCGATGTGCGGACGCGCACTTGGCTGAGGTTTGCCGCCATAGGCAGTGATGGCCTCATCAAGGCTTTCACCAGCCATGATGCGCGCTGCAACCTTGGCAATCGGGGTTCCGATGGTTTTTGCGACAAATGGAACGGTGCGCGATGCGCGTGGGTTTACTTCAAGAATGAAGATTTCATCATCCTTGATGGCGAACTGCACGTTCATCAGGCCGGCGACGTTGAGTGCCTTGGCAAGCAGTGCTGTCTGGCGTTCGAGTTCGTTGACAATGTCTTTCGAAAGCGTGTGGACTGGCAGCGAGCAGGCGCTGTCGCCGGAGTGAATACCAGCCTCTTCAATATGCTCCATGATGCCGGAAACAAAACTATTCTTGCCATCGCAAAGGCAATCAACATCCACTTCGATAGCCTGTGTCAGGTAAGTATCGAACAGAAGCGGGTTCTTCCCGAGAAGCGTGTTGATCTGGCCAGTCTTGTCGTTTGGATACTTAGCCTTGATGTCTTCTGGCACCAGTTCAGGAACGGTGTCGAGAAGATATGTCTGCAAGCCGCGTTCGTCATGAATGATCTGCATGGCACGGCCACCCAGAACATAAGATGGACGCACAACCAGCGGGAAGCCGAGGTCAGCAACGATCAGGCGCGCCTGCTCAACCGAATAGGCGATTCCGTTCTTTGGCTGGTTGAGACCCAGCTTGATCAGGAGCTTTTGGAAGCGGTCACGGTCTTCTGCAAGATCGATTGCGTCAGGCGAGGTGCCGAGGATCGGAATGCCGGCCTTTTCCAGTGCATTGGCAAGCTTGAGCGGTGTCTGGCCACCGAACTGGACGATCACACCGTGCAACGTGCCTTTTTCCTGCTCAACACGAAGGATTTCTAGCACGTCTTCAGCAGTCAGTGGCTCAAAGTAGAGACGATCTGATGTGTCGTAATCGGTGGAAACTGTTTCCGGGTTGCAGTTGACCATGATGGCTTCATAATCGGCATCATTGAGCGCGAATGCTGCATGGCAGCAGCAATAATCGAACTCGATGCCCTGACCAATACGGTTTGGACCTCCACCGAGAATGACGACCTTCTTGCGATCCGAAACTTCTGCTTCTGAGCGCGGCTGACCAACAAAAGGTGTTTCGTAGGTCGAGTACATATAGGCCGTTGGCGAAGCAAATTCCGCAGCGCATGTATCGATGCGCTTGTAAACCGGATGAACGTCCAGCTCGTTACGCAGCTTGGCCACGTCTTCCGCGTCCTTGCCCGTCAGGCTTGCAAGACGCGCATCGGAGAAGCCCATGGACTTCAACATGCGCAGGTTTTCAGCGTCCTGCGGCAGGCCGTGTTCGCGGACGCGGGCTTCGGTTAGGACGATCTCTTCCATCTGCTCAAGGAACCATGGATCGATCTTCGATACCTCGTGGATCTGTTCAGTGGTCAGACCAAGGCGCATTGCTTGAGCGACCATGCGCAGACGATCCGGTGTTGGTGTGCCGATGGCCGCGCGGATCGCATTCTTTTCGTCGCCTTCTTCAATGTTTGGAATGGCGATTTCATCAAGACCAGTGAGACCGGTTTCAAGACCGCGAAGCGCCTTCTGCAAGCTTTCCTGGAAAGTACGGCCAATGGCCATAACTTCACCGACCGACTTCATAGCGGTGGTCAGGATTGGCGAAGAGCCGGGGAATTTTTCAAACGCAAAGCGTGGGATCTTGGTGACGACATAGTCAATCGATGGTTCAAACGATGCAGGTGTTGCGCCGCCGGTGATGTCGTTGTCCAACTCGTCCAGCGTGTAACCAACTGCAAGCTTGGCTGCGACTTTGGCAATCGGGAAGCCGGTTGCTTTGGATGCAAGTGCTGACGAACGCGATACGCGTGGGTTCATTTCGATGACGATCATACGGCCATTGGCTGGGTTGATCGCGAATTGAACATTCGAGCCGCCGGTTTCAACGCCGATTTCGCGCAGCACCGCAATCGAGGCGTTACGCATGATCTGGTATTCTTTGTCGGTCAGCGTCAGCGCAGGCGCTACGGTGATTGAGTCACCTGTATGCACGCCCATTGGGTCGAGGTTTTCGATCGAGCAGATGATGATGCAGTTATCCGCCTTGTCGCGGACAACTTCCATTTCATATTCTTTCCAGCCGAGAACCGATTCTTCGATCAGCACTTCGGTGGTTGGCGATGCATCGAGGCCGCGCTCAATGATCTCGAAAAATTCCTGCCGGTTATAGGCAATGCCGCCGCCGGTACCGCCGAGTGTGAAGCTTGGGCGGATGATCGCTGGCAGGCCAACGTAATCCATGGCCTGTGCGGCTGTAGCAAGCGCATGGCTCATGTAACGCTGTTTGCGTTCGACTTCGCCGAGCTGCCATTCGGTTTCAAGCTTGTCGAGTGCCTTATCGAGCTCATCGCCGGAATATTGCGATTTGACTTCGTTGCGCTTGGCTTCGTGACGCTTGCGGTCTTCGTCTTTGATTTCGGTTGCGTTCGCGAGCATGGAATTCGGCGTATCAAGGCCGATCTTGTCCATGGCTTCACGGAAAAGAGCGCGGTCTTCCGCTTTGTCGATGGCTTCAGCATTCGCACCGATCATCTCTACATTGTAGCGCTCGAGAACGCCCATGCGGCGGAGCGATAATGCAGTGTTGAGTGCGGTCTGACCACCCATTGTGGGAAGAAGCGCATCCGGGCGCTCTTTCGCAATAATTTTAGCAACCACTTCCGGGGTGATCGGCTCGATATAGGTCGCATCTGCCAGATCCGGATCGGTCATGATTGTGGCCGGATTGGAGTTGACGAGGATGATGCGGTAGCCTTCCTCTTTCAGCGCCTTACAAGCTTGCGTGCCGGAGTAATCGAACTCGCAAGCCTGACCGATAACAATTGGGCCCGCGCCGATGATCAGGATGGACTTGATATCTGTACGTTTCGGCATGGGGGCGTATCCTTGTTCTTAGCCTGCCAGAAAAGCCCGCGCGGATTTCCGGCGGGTTGGCAGAAGTATATTCTTTGGGCTAAGTGGGCCTTATAGGCAATGATGAGCCAAAGCGGAACCCCTTTAAATTAAATTCGTTATGATTTAAGGCGTTTTTTATGAAGGAATTTTGGGCGCAATTCGGAAGATCAAGGCCATGTGTAACTGTTCTCTAGCATTTGCAACACACCGCCCCTTTCGTTTTAGATCGGGACGGCGAATTTTTGTCTATTGTGGCGACATATCGCTACCGAGGGTACAGGCTATATTTTTGAAGAAGCCTGTTATGTTCATACATCGTTTTGCACAATCGTTTGGTCCTAGATTGTCCTTTATGCAAGCATAGACCGGATTGGTCGATAATATTGCAGCAGTGAAGAGGCAGGCAATTGCCGTTTTTGTCATTTTTAAAATATCCTATTTAGAAGGTGCTTGTGTGCCAATCATGCAATAAGCAGTTTCCCAGAATGTTGCTTTGTCCATGCATTCGATGGCGCATTCTGCCGTAGATTTTGTGCAGGCAAACACTTCAGATGAAAATAGAATGCAGTTAATTGCTAAGATAAAAAATATACTTTTTTTCAAGGTCCTATTCTCCAAATCCCGCTTTATTTAGCGGTGTCCTCTAAATTACATTTTTTCATTGAACGCATAATCGTTATTCTGTGCCGGGCTATTATGGTCGGCAAAATTGAGTGAACTGGATCGGCTTACAGGATATTGACTTTTTGCAGCTTAAAGCTGCTCTATAAAGCAATTAATGGAATTGTTTGCTGCGTGAAGGTAAGTCTCCGTAGCATTTCAGGAGAGGCGACGGGATGCGCTGGCAAGGCCGTAGACAAAGCGATAATGTCGAAGACGTACGTGGACAACAAAGCGGAGGCGGGGGCTTTCGCGGTGGTGGCATGGGTGGTGGTCCCGGTTTTCGCATCATGCGTGGCGGTGGGCTTTCCGGTATTCTCATTCTTGTTGTGATGTTCTTTGTGCTGAAGGCTGTCGGTATTGATCCGCTGCCGTTTTTGTTTGGTGACGGTAGTATTAACCCAACCCAAACCTCGCAGCAGAGCACTGGCGGCAAGGTTGCCAATGACGAGGCGACGCAGTTTGCGCGCACTATTCTGGCGGAAACCGAAGACACATGGAGCGGTATTTTCCAATCGCGCGGACAAACCTATGTCCCGCCGACCATGGTTCTATTTTCCAATGGCGTGCGCTCTGCTTGTGGCATGGCATCGTCTGCTTCGGGGCCATTCTACTGTCCCGGCGATAAAAAGCTTTATATTGACCTGACATTCTTCAACGAGCTTGCAACCAAGTTTGGCGCTTCAGGTGATTTCGCCAATGCTTATGTGATTGCGCATGAAGTCGGGCACCATGTGCAGAACGTTCTTGGTATCTTGCCACGCTTTAATCAGATGCGTCAGCAGATGAATGAGGCGCAAGCCAATCAGATGTCAGTGCGGGTTGAGTTGCAGGCGGACTGCTTTGCTGGCGTTTGGGGCTATTACACCGATCAGAAGGGTATTCTGGAAGCCGGTGATCTGGAAGAAGCGATCAATGCCGCGCATCAGATTGGTGATGATACGCTGCAAAAGCGTTCTCAGGGTTATGTCGTTCCTGAAAGCTTCAATCACGGTACATCGGCACAGCGCGCAAAATGGTTCCAGCGCGGTTTTGATAGCGGGAAGATCGATTCCTGCGATACGTTCAGCGGCGATATTTGATCGCTGCGATAAATATGGACAAAGAAAAAGCCGGGGTTTGATCCCGGCTTTTTTGTTTTTTGCTTTATGCAGCTTCTTCGCGTTCTGGAAGAAGGGCTTCGCCCTTGTTTTCGCGGATCAGATTGATGAACCGGCGGAAAAGATAGTGGCTGTCCTGTGGGCCCGGCGAAGCTTCAGGGTGATGCTGCACGGAGAAGACTGGCTTGCCGATGACGCGCAGGCCGCAATTCGTGCCGTCAAAAAGCGATACATGCGTTTCTTCGACGTGATCCGGCAGGCTGTCGGAATCAACTGCGAAGCCGTGGTTCATCGAGACAATTTCAACCTTACCGGTGGTGTAATCCTTGACCGGATGGTTCGCACCATGATGGCCCTGATGCATCTTTTCGGTTTTTCCACCGAGTGCGAGAGCCAACATCTGATGACCGAGACAGATGCCGAAAACAGGTAGTTCGCTATCAACGAGCTTCTGAATGGTTGGTACTGCATATTCGCCTGTTGCAGCTGGATCGCCAGGGCCGTTCGACAGGAAAATACCGTCTGGATTGTAGGCTAGTACGTCTTCTGCGGTTGCTGTTGCAGGAAGTACGGTGACTTTCGCGCCGAGGCCCGAAAGCAGACGCAAAATATTGCGCTTTACACCGAAGTCGAGTGCAACGACATGATACTGGGCGTCGCCCTGTTCGCCGTAACCTTCACCAAGCGCCCATGGAGTCTGGTCCCACGTCTGGCTCTGGCCGATGGTGACGTCTTTTGCGAGGTCGAGGTTTTCAAGGCCGCTCCAGTTCGCAGCGCGAGCCTTGAGCGCGTCGATGTCAAACTTGCCTTCCGGGTCATGCGCGATGACAGCATTCTGTGCGCCACGCTCGCGGATGAGTGAGGTTAGGGCGCGGGTATCAATGCCGGTCAATGCGATAACGCCACGGCTTTTCAGCCATGCATCAAGATGTTCGGAAGCACGGAAGTTGGATGGGCTTGTGATGTCAGCTTTAAAGATCGCACCGACGGCACCGTGACGGTTGGCCGGTGTCAGGTCTTCGATGTCTTCCGCGTTTGCGCCGACATTGCCGATATGCGGGAAGGTGAAGGTGACAATCTGGCCTGCATAGGACGGGTCTGTCAGGATTTCTTCATAGCCGGTGAGGGCGGTGTTGAAGACGACTTCCGCCTCAATTGCGCCGGTTGCGCCCACGCCCTGACCTTCGATGACGGTGCCATCTGCCAGCACCAGAACGGCGGTTCGCTTGGCAATCGTCCAGGGTGCTGTCTTCGATGGGGTTTCGGTCATGGCGTGCACTCCTGCGTGGTTTAGCAGCGCCGTCTGGCGCGCGTGTTCGGTTTATCAGTCATGCGGCATGTATCCGTGTTTCAGCCGCTCAAGACTGAGCAACTTGAAAACCGATGTTTTCGGGGCCATATATGCGCCAAAAAGCAGCGGGGATTAAACTTCCCGCCGTGAGCACATGCCGATGTCCTGCTAAGCTTTGAGCAATAGAGAAACTTGCACTCCGGGTCAATCGCCTGATTGCAAGCTTTTGATGAAATGTCGGATTGGAGCGTGTGATTGCTTATTCGCCTGCTTTCAGACTAGAAGCAGTTTTAACTGAACAGTTTAAAGATATTAGGAGGCACCTATGCTGCGCCAAGAGATTTCTGATGCAATGACCACCGCTATGAAGGCGCAGGATAAGCTTCGTTTGTCCACACTGCGTCTGATCATGGCTGCGGTCAAGGATCGCGATATTGCCAATCGCGGTGCGGGAAAAGATCCGGTTGGTGATGAAGAATTGCTTGGCATTCTTGGTAAGATGGTCAAGCAGCGTGAAGAATCCGCACGCATCTATGAAGAAGGCAACCGCATCGAATTGGCTGAAGGCGAGCGTGCAGAAATTGCGATTATCAGCGATTTTCTGCCAGTTCAGATGAGTGATGACGAAGCCAAAGCGGCTTGTGAAGCTGTTATTGCTGATGTTGGAGCGAGTGGCTTGCGCGATATGGGTAAGGTCATGGCAGCGCTGAAAGAACGCTATGCAGGCCAGATGGATTTCACCAAGGCAAGCGCTCTGGTGAAAACCCTTCTTCAATAGCAACTTGGGATGGCCCATAAGTGGGCCGTCCCTGACGTGGCACGGGTAATGCATTTTTATTGCTGCGCATGATGCTCGGTTCGAGCGTTTTATGTTGCCGGAAATATCGTCTTGACGCATTCTGGTCGTTCACTGCGCACAGAATTGTTGGTTCTGTGCTGTTGCACATACAAGAACGGGATGAACGGCCATGGAAACAAATCAACTTCATCGTGGTCGCCTCATCGACCATATTCAGCTCGTCGTCCGCGACTTAAAGGCCAGTCAGGAATTCTACACGGCGGTTCTGTCCGTGTTGGACATCCCCATCAATGTTACGGATGACGGTTATTTCTGGGCTGACGAGCTTGTGGTATCTTCTGCGGATAGTCAGGCGGCACTGGGTCTATTGACGGGGCGTCACCACCTGGCTTTTCAAGCAAAGGACCGGGCGACAGTCGATGCGTTTTATCGAGCGGCGATGGACAATGGCGGTCAGGATAATGGCGCCCCCGGCGAGCGCTCTTATCACCCGGATTACTATGCGGCGTTCGTGCTCGATCCCGATGGCAATAATATTGAGGCCGTGTTCCATGGTGAAGCAAAGCGTAGCGCATCTTCAGTGGTGATCGATTTTTAGTGCCATCGCTTCATTGGTCAGATGAAATCATGTTTTGTGCGCTCAGAAAGGTCGGAACCTTTCTGAGCATTTTTTATGAACTTTGCTTGATCGTTTTCAAGCGTGTGGTGCCGAGCAATCCTTGTTCTTCAAGAACGGGATAGGCCATTGAAGCCAGTAGCGAGTTAATCTGCTTGAGATCGCGGATTGTGTCGAGGTGGATCGTACTGGTTTCGATGCTGCGTGTTGAACCATCGCGAAGGCGCGAGAAGTGGCGCATGCTCGTCTGTTTTTCCAGATCGCGCAGATTATCCTTTTCCTGCACGAGCTGGCGTGCCGTATGTCCGTCACGCGAAACGATCACGTTAAAGGCCATATGCGCATTGGCAAGTACCATGGCGTGGAAGTGGCTCAGCTCTTTCCAGCCTTCCTCGGTAAATTCGAGATTGTGGTCCATCTTCTTTTGTACATGCGCGAGCATGTTGCGGACGATGATGTCGCCGACCTGTTCCAGTTTTACGCACGCGCCCATCAATTCCTGCATACGCAGTGCCTCAAATTCATCGAGATTTTTGCTGGCAAGCCTTGTCAGATAAAGCTTGATGGCAGCATGCTTCTTGTCCACGCGATCATCAAGTGCTGCAAGTTCATGGATGCGCGCCTGATCGGGGTTTTCATAGAGGTCGATAATGCGTCGCAGCATGACTTCAATCGTGTCACAGACGCCGACAACTTCACGCGTCGCATTTGCAAGCGCTTGTGAAGGGCGGTCGAGAACCGCGTTATCCAGTGCACTATATTCTTCGACTTCAAGCGGTTGCGTTGGGGCATTTTTATCGCTGTTGAGATGCACCAATGCTTCAGTCGCACGCAGCACCAGCCCAGAAAGTGGAATGCCAGCGAGCATGATGATCAAGTTGAACAGAATATGCGCGTTGACCACCTGCGAGACGGGGTCGCCGCCCAGGAACGCAATCGAGGGTTTGAATGTCTCAAACAGGATCAGCATGATAAGCGAGCCAGCGCCACGCATCAGCAGATTGCCGAGCGGCACGACACGCGTTTCTGGCGGTGCCTGACGGGTGAGAATTGGTGCGATGATCGACGAGCCGAGATTGACGCCGAGTACCATAACCACGGCCAGTTCTGGTGTGATTAGTCCGCGTGAAGCAAAGGTGGTGAGCAGAATGACGGCGGCAATGCTTGAGTGAAACAGCCATGTCATCAGCGCGGCCAGAAGATAGGCAGTGACCGGATCATTTGATAGATAATCAACAATGACTGGCAGCAGCTCGCTCTGGCGGAGTGGCTCAGTTGCGTGGCCTGTCATTTCCAGAGACATGATGAGCAAGCCGATACCGACCAGAATGCGGCCGATCTGTCGCCAATCGCGTCGTTCTGTCGTCATGAAAATGGCGGTGCCCGATACAAGGCAGAGCGGGACCAGAATAGTCAGGTCATAGCTTAGAATTTTGACAACAAGCGCTGATCCAAGCTCGCCACCGCGCACAGCCATAAGGCCTGCGACCCCGCCAACAATGCCCGATCCGACAAAGGAGCCGACCAGAAGCGTTACTGCCGTCGAGCTTTGCAGCGCAATTGCAAGCGCAAGACCAAAGGCGATGGAGAGCAGCGGGTTTTGCATCTGGTTACGCAAACGACGGCGCAAGCGATCACCATAGGCACGCTCCACACCTGTTCGCACCATGCGCGTCGCCCAAAGAAGGAGAGCAACAGCACCAGCAAGATGCAAAAGGACAAGAGAACCGTTCACGGGAACTCCTTTCAGGTTGGAGGCGGGGGAACAAATATTTCAGTTAAGTCTACGCAACAAAAAGAGAAAAAATATGTTCCGGCTAATCATATAATTCGGGGAATATGGGCCTGAAACGCCCCAAAATCAAGTCGTGAAGCTCGAATGTAAAAGTTATATGACAGTTTTGTGACAAAGGGGGCGGTCTATAAAGGTCGTCCGGCGCATGTGATTAACGGGGAGCGTTTGGCACGGGCGATGGACTGCATGTGCGCGCGAGCCTATATAGTCTATAAACTATAGAGTTTGCTGACCTGAGAGAGACAGTTGTAATGCGTTTTCCGCCGTCATTCCTTGATGAGATCAGAGATCGCGTGCCGATTTCGACGCTGATCGGAACGCGTGTTTCATTTGATCGTAAGAAAAGCAATCCGTCAAAGGGCGACTTTTGGGGCTGCTGCCCGTTTCATGGCGAGAAGACACCGAGTTTTCACTGTGAAGACCGCAAGGGCCGTTATCATTGCTTTGGCTGTGGCGTAACGGGCGATCATTTCAAGTTTTTGACTGAGCTTGAAGGTGCGAGTTTTCCTGAAGCGGTTGAGCGCGTTGCCGATATGGCAGGTGTGCCGATGCCTGAGCGTGATCCAGAAATGGAAAAGCGCGAAGCGCAACGTGCAACGCTGTTCGATGTTATGGAGCTTGCCGCCCAGTTTTTCGAAAGTCAGTTGCAGGTTGCTGCTGGTGCCAAGGCGCGAGCCTATTTGCGTGACCGCGGGCTTTCGAGTGCTACGCAGCAGACATTCCGCATTGGTTATGCCCCTGAATCGCGCAATGCGCTGAAAGAGTTTTTAGCGTCCAAAGGCGTTGCAAAAGATCAGATTGAGGCTTGTGGCCTGGTGGTGCACGGTGAAGGCATTGCTGTTTCCTATGACCGCTTCCGTGATCGGATCATGTTTCCGATTGAGGATCTGCGCGGACGGATCATTGCATTTGGTGGTCGCGCACTTTCTGCTGATGCGCCTGCGAAGTATCTGAACTCGCCAGAAACTGAACTCTTTCACAAGGGCCGCATCCTTTATAACGGCTTGCGTGCACGAAAAGCTTGTCAGGCACAGGGCGGTGAAGAAGCAAAGCCGATCATTGCGGTTGAAGGCTATATGGATGTGATCGCGCTTGCACAGGCTGGCATTCATCAGGCAGTTGCACCGCTCGGTACTGCGTTGACGGAAGAGCAGCTCGAATTGTTGTGGCGCATCAGCCCTGAGCCGATCCTTTGCTTTGATGGTGACGGTGCGGGTTTGCGGGCAGCGCATCGCGCGGCGGATCTTGGGCTTCCGAGCTTGCAGCCGGGAAAGTCGCTTCGTTTTGCGATGCTACCCGAGGGGCAAGACCCGGACGATCTGGTCAAGGCGGAAGGTCCGTCGGCGTTTTACGCGGTGTTGCGCGATGCAAAGCCGCTGGTTGATATGGTCTGGACGCGGGAAACAGCGAGCGGTGTTTTTGATACGCCGGAGCGTCGTGCGGAGCTTGAAGCAAGGTTGCGCGAAATCACCAATCGTATCGCGAATGAGGACATTCGGCGTCATTATAGCCAGGAAATGCGTGACAGAGCGCAGGCATTTTTTGGCCAGCGGCGGCAAAGCAACGGCGGCAATACGTTCAATCGCGATAAGGCTAAGGGACGCGGAGCGCAGCAGCAGGGGCGTGGCGGTGCTGCCTTTGGTGGGCGCATGGCGTTTTCCGACAGCCTGACGCGTTCGAATATGGTCAAAGGCCGCAATGCGCCAGCGCGTGAAACTGCAATCGTTTTGATGTTGCTCAATCACCCACGTCTTATCGAAGAAGATTTCGAGGCGATGTCGACGCTCGATTTTGAACACGATGCTTTGAGAGTGCTGCATTTCGCCATGCTTGATGTTTTGGCATCTGATCATGTTCAGGATGGCTTTGCCATGCGCAAAGCGCTGGTCGCCGCGGGACATGGTGAAGCGATTGAAAGTCTCGAAGCTATGGTTCGACGCACACGTGAATGGACTGCCACGGCACAGGCTGCTGAAGACGATGTGCGCGAAGCCTTAAAGCAGGCGCTTCACTTGCATCAGCGCGCACGCACCCTACATAGAGAGCTGCGCGCCGTTGAAGCATCGCTTGATACGGACGAAACGGGCGAAGTTTTTGCCCGGCTTATCGACATTCAAAAGCAGATTGCGCAGGCAGAGGCGACCGAAGCTCTCATTGATGGTTTCGGACTTTCTTCGGGTCGTGCCCCCGGTGCTTCGTAATCTGGAAACCGGCGAATCACTATAGATCGCAGGAATTTCAAACTGGCTTAGAATGCTCGTTTGTAGAAAGTATCATTGCGTAAAAGCCCAGAGAATGGGCCGCGACAATAAATGATTCGCTTTTTAGACCCGAATCAGGTGAGTCGCTCTTGACGTGCGGCACAAATGACGGAATCACGACAGTTCGAGCAAGGATTTAAAGAACTGATATTGATCAATATTCCCTAAGAGGACCTCTGAAATCATCCTGAGCGGGCAAGAATTAAAGAGCGGGCAGGGACTTCAAGGCGACCAGTGCCCCCGATCAACCCACAGGATTTTGGAACCAACAGGGCTCGTTAATAACCGCAGGGTTAATTCGGCATTAACGTGAAATCAGCTATTCGCAGAATCAACAGTTAAACGGCGCTCTCGCAAAACCGTTTGGCCACTCTATATATCTTAGAAGCGACATGTGTCGCCTGGAGACGAGCAATATGGCAACGAAGGCTAAGGAAAACGAAGAAGCCGAAGTCGAGCGCGAAGGTGCGACCGACGGGCCGCTTCTCGACCTTTCTGACGATGCTGTCAAGAAGATGATCAAGGTTGCGAAGAAGCGCGGCTACGTCACTATGGACGAGCTGAATGCTGTGCTTCCTTCCGAAGAAGTGACATCTGAGCAGATCGAAGATACGATGGCTATGCTGTCGGATATGGGCATCAATGTTGTTGAAGACGATGAGCAGGAAGCTGATCGCGACGAAAACAGCAGCGATGACGAGCAGGAAGAAGGCGGCGATCTGGTTGAAGCAACTGGCACCGCCGTTGCTGCCACGACCACCAAGAAAGAGCCGACTGACCGCACCGACGATCCTGTGCGCATGTATTTGCGCGAAATGGGAACAGTTGAGCTTCTGTCGCGTGAAGGCGAAATCGCCATTGCGAAGCGCATTGAAGCGGGTCGGGAAACGATGATCGCCGGGCTTTGCGAAAGCCCGCTGACATTCCAGGCGATTATCATCTGGCGCGAACAGTTGAATGAATCCAACATTCTGCTGCGCGAAATCATCGATCTTGAAACTACTTATGCTGGCCCAGAAGCCAAGCAGGCACCGATTGTTGAGCGCGTGGAAGAAGAAAAGCCACGTGACGACAAGGCTCCGCGCCGTTCGCGTGACGACGACGACATTACCAATGTCGGCGGCGATATGCCTTCGGAAGAAGAGGAAGAAGACGAGGACGAAGCCAACCTGTCGCTGGCGGCTATGGAAGCCGAGCTGCGCCCACAGGTTATGGAAACGCTTGATCTGATTGCTGACACCTACCGCAAGCTGCGCAAGTTGCAGGACCAGCAGGTTGAAAGCCGTCTCGCAGCTTCAGCTGATCTGTCATCGAGCCAGGAACGTCGCTACAAGGAACTGAAAGATCAGCTGATTAAGGCTGTTAAGTCCCTTTCGCTGAACCAGAACCGTATTGAGCAGCTCGTAGAACAGCTCTACGACATTAATAAGCGCCTTGTTCAGAACGAAGGCAAGCTTTTGCGTCTGGCAGAATCCTTCGGTGTGCGTCGCGAAGACTTCCTGAAAGAATATCAGGGTAACGAGCTTGATCCGAACTGGGTAGAGCGTGTTGGCACTCTGTCTGCGCGTGGCTGGAAAGACTTTGCTACGAAAGAAGAGCGCACGATTGATCGTCTGCGTTCGGAAATTCAGATGCTGGCTACAGAAACTGCGATTTCGATTGGTGAATTCCGCCGCATCGTCAATCAGGTTCAGAAGGGCGAACGCGAAGCAACCATCGCCAAGAAGGAAATGGTGGAAGCCAACCTTCGTCTCGTTATTTCGATTGCCAAGAAGTACACCAACCGTGGCCTTCAGTTCCTTGATCTTATTCAGGAAGGCAATATCGGTCTGATGAAGGCGGTCGATAAGTTCGAATATCGCCGTGGTTACAAGTTCTCGACCTATGCGACATGGTGGATTCGTCAGGCAATCACCCGTTCGATTGCCGATCAAGCACGCACCATTCGTATTCCGGTGCATATGATCGAAACGATCAACAAGATCGTTCGTACATCGCGTCAGATGCTGCATGAAATCGGCCGTGAACCAACGCCGGAAGAATTGGCTGAGAAGCTGGCCATGCCGCTTGAAAAAGTGCGCAAGGTTTTGAAAATCGCCAAGGAGCCGATTTCGCTTGAAACGCCAGTGGGTGACGAAGAAGATTCACATCTTGGCGACTTCATCGAAGACAAGAATGCGCTGCTGCCAATTGATGCGGCCATTCAGGCAAACCTTCGCGATACGACCACGCGTGTTCTGGCATCGCTGACACCGCGTGAAGAACGCGTGCTGCGCATGCGTTTCGGTATCGGCATGAACACTGACCACACGCTTGAAGAAGTTGGTCAGCAGTTCTCGGTCACGCGTGAACGTATCCGTCAGATTGAAGCGAAAGCACTGCGCAAGCTCAAGCATCCGAGCCGTTCGCGCAAGCTGCGTTCGTTCCTCGACAGCTAAGACCTTTTCGCCCGATGCCGGATATGGTGTCGGACGATTCTTTTTAAGTAAGAGGGAGCGTTATGTCTTTTTTGAAGCGCCTTTTTGGCGGTGGCTCAGCGGAACAAACGCCAGCAGCGCCAAAAGAAGTGGGACGCCTTGAGCACAAAGACTTCCTGATCGTTGCAACGCCTTACAGTGAAGGCGGCCAGTATCAGGTGTGTGGTGTGATCTCCAAGACCATTGATGGCGAGCTGAAAGAGCATCGCTTTGTGCGTGCTGATCGTTGCCCGGGCATTGAAGATGCTGCAAGCATTTCGCTCAATAAGGGTCGCCAGATTATCGACGAGCAGGGCGAAGCGATTTTCCGTTAATCTGCTTTGATAGATTTGCAAAAAGCCGCGCATGGATAATGCGCGGCTTTTTGCATGCCTTAGTTATTTTATCGCATTATCCTACGCAAAAGGGCGCACGATGCGTAGATTCAATAGTTTAGAGCGTCCTTTGTGCGTCCGAATGGATGCACGGCGCTCTAATGCGGATGGCAGACGAAGCCGACCATCTTCCGAACCACTGGCAGGATGGCAAGCAGAACCGGGAAGGCGATTGCCCAGGACAGAGCCCACGAAGTCATCCAGCTATAGGCCAGATCAGGGTGGGCAAAGCCAAGGCTTTTCGCCGTTGCGATCAGCGAGACGACGAAGGTCATCATGATCGAAAGAATGAATGGCATCACAATAGATGCATAACGCGCTGGCAGTTTTCTGCGGCGTGAACCGTTCAACTGAGACATGTGTATTCCTGAATATTATGCGGGAAGGCGCAAGCAAACATCAAAGCCAATAGCCGTTCCCGGCAGAGTGGATGCGTTGCCTAACGTAAGACGCTTACGATCAAAAGGATGATGGGCATTGTGTAATGCAGCGGCGCTTTTCTTTCAAGAGGCAAGGGCGGCGATTTGCCCACGCTGTTCTAAGCAAAACCGCTACGCACTTTTGCTGCAAATGCTCTATATGCAGCCTCATGGATAAGAAACCTTTCTGGCAGACTAAATCTCTTGAAGAACTCAACCGACAGGAATGGGAAAGCCTGTGCGATGGTTGTGGTCAATGCTGCCTGCATAAATTGCTCGATGACGATACCGAGGAAGTCTACTGGACAACGGTTGCCTGTACGCTGCTGGATGCGGAAAGCTGTAAGTGCAGCGATTATCCGAACCGCCGCAAGACGGTGCCTGACTGCGTGTTTCTGACGCCTGAGATCGTACATGAGGTCAACTGGCTGCCCGCGACTTGTGCCTATCGTCTGGTTGCCGAAGGCGCTGATCTTTACTGGTGGCATCCGCTTGTGTCGGGCTCGCCAGACACGATCTACGAAGCAGGTGTGTCCATCCGTGGAAAAGTAACGGCTTTTGATCATGAGCTGGCCGATGAAGAAGAATATATCCAACATATGGTTCCGCTGGACTGAGCGGCGACTGCTGCACATTAATTAAGTTTAATATTGAAATCGGTCAGTATCTGTCCAAGCGCGATCTTTGAATAAGTTGTTGCTTTAAATGAATAATATTCCATGCGTCGGGGGGCGATTTTTTTGTGATGCCTATCAAGCTGAACACGATATGAACGCTGGCTTGGCTTTCCGTTCATCTTTCATGGACTACTTATTGGGTGTCTCAGGTGAGAGCCACCTGATAAAAGTTTGAAAGGGTTTCAAGATGTCCGCACTTTCGTTCAAGTCGCTTGTTGTCGCTGCCGCAATTGGTCTTGCTGCCGTTTTTTCAGCGAGTGCATCTGCAAACGCAGCGTCGCCTTCTTCCGCTCCAGCATTGAACACATCGGCACATTCGCCTTTGATCAAGATAGATCATCGTGGCAATCGTCATCATGGCCGCCCAGCTTACCGCGGCCCCGCCTGTTCGGTTGAGAATGCCAAGATGAAAGCGCACCGCATGGGCATTCGTAATGCACGCGTTGCCTATCGTGGGAAATCGGTTCAGGTGCGTGGCTTCCGCCACGGCCATCCAACCGGCGTTGTGTTTGCCAATGCACGCGGTTGCCCGATCATCCGCTAACGGTCGCCCAATATGGAAAAAGCCAGCCTTTCAGTGAGGCTGGCTTTTTCTGTTTGATGCCGCAAAAGAGAAGGGAAGGGCGCTGGAGCGCCCTTCTTTTATTCTTTGATTTCGAAAATAACATTGACCGAAACGTTGTAGCTGTTTTCGCCAGCTGCAACCGGAACTGAATCTTCAGGGGCAGCTGCTGCCATCATCTTGACCTGACGTGCGATTGGCATCGGCATATAACCGCGGTTCTGCTCGTTGATTTCGACAACACGACCGAGCCCAACGCCCGCTGCATCGGCAAGGGTTTTGGCTTTGGCAATTGCATCTGCGACTGCGCGCTTGCGTGCTTCGTTGATTGTCGATGCCGGATCGTCATTGACGAAAGTCAGATCGCCGCCCTGATTGACGCCGAGCGTTACGGATTCATCCAGAACATTGCCAACCTTGGCCAGATCGCGCACGCGCACTGTCAAGCTGTTTGAAACACTATAGCCGCTGATCTTGGGTTCCTTAAGGCCGTTCTTGTCGTCTGGAAAAACGTAGCGTGGCTGAATATTGATGCCGCTTGTCTGCAGATCGCGCTCTTCAACGCCAGCCTTTTTCATTGCGTCCAGCACTTTTGCCATGGCTTCATTATTGGCGGTCATAGCTTCGCGTGCGGTTTCTGCGTCACGCAAGACGGTGAGATTCAGAATCGCCATATCAGGTGTGGAGGTGGTCTTGCCTTCGCCAGTCACGGAAATACGTCCGGGCTGCTTCGTCATCTGATTCTCTTGCGCTTTGGCTGGCAGTGCAAGTATGCCTGCTAGCATGATTGCCGAAATCGAAGTGGCAAGAAGAGTAGTAGCGCGGTTTTTCATGAGATCTCCTATAGAGAATGTTGAGGCAGCTTTTACAAAGCATTCTTTGCGATAGTGCTATTTCTGCTTTGTTGCTCGTGTATTTAAGTTTCCTCTAAAGCAAAACGCCACATTATCTGATCTGAAATGCTGTTGAATTGCAATCAACTGTTTCAAATGAGGTCAATTGTGACTTGGGTTGCATGAATGGCAATCGAATATGTGCGTATTAGGGCAACTTGTGTAATTGACAGCTTGTGTCTCATGTTTCTTTAAGGTAGGTGCAGTGTTGTGTGGGCCTGTAGCTCAATTGGTCAGAGCCGGCGGCTCATAACCGCTTGGTTGGGGGTTCGAGTCCCTCCGGGCCCACCATTTTTCCATATTTATGCTATCATCAAATGTATGTTGTCAGCGGGTTTCGGTTTTTGCATAATACTTACATCTAAAAAGTATTAATAAAACAAATGTAAAGTTATAAATGTATAACATTCCAATTCTGAAATTAAAATTCAGAGAAATTCTGATATTACCTCATTTTGACTTTATTTATTTTGCAAATAATCCCGTTTCGGCGAGACAGAAAATGATAAACGCGTTTCATTAATCTAAAAATTTCACGGCGCACTTTTTTTGTTGTTGTGAGGTTGCCCTTTAGTCTCTTTGCGGCACTGCCTTCGCGCCGCTCAATTGTAGGGCTTATTGGTTTGTCATAGGACGGTAGCCTGTCAAACTGAATGCAAATAGCCGGATCAAGCTGATAAACGCCGCCATTTTGTAATATCCCCAAATCCCAGTCAAACAGCAAGTAGTCTACAGGATGCTCTAAATATGAGTTCGTTGATTCCAGTAAACTAGCCGCCGCTTTCTTCGATATTATATAACCGGCGCTGGCAGCATGCCACGATGCAAGAATCCTGACTTCACGATCAAAAGCCTTGCGGGCTCCTTTTCTGCGAAGGAAAACTGGCTGCATGAATGTTTCGATTTTGACGAGATCGGCATTTGACGGAATCCAGTCTGTGCTGCTTAAAAAAGCGTGAGAATTCGGCGAAAGCTGGACATCATCCTCAAAAATAGCTGCAAACTCATCTTCACCTCGCACTACTAACTGCCAGCATTTCCGATGGCTTAGGAAACAGGCGACTTCCCCAGCATAAAGTGCTGGAGAAGCAATATCCGGTGAAAACTGGCCCACTTGGACAGCAGGCACTCTGATTAAGTCCAATCCCAGCGCGTGCATCTGCTGCTGCATGAGAGCAAGCCGATCTACAGAGCGATCGAGATTAATTAGATAGCACTTCATTTAACCACCATTTTTCATTGCTTCTATGGCGAGACAGCAGTTTGGTCAAACAAAAGCAACGGTGTTAATGGTCAAGCACGGTTTGCATTATTTTTCGCTGCTTAGCCGTTCGGCGGACGAAGGTATTGCTGCCGACTTTTTACCATCAACATTTTTTTAGGAGTTTGTTAAAGAAATAGTAACGTAATGAAACAATTTTTCATGTCATGTGAATTTCATTTAGGAGGTCTCAGGCAATGACTAGAAAAACAACCACTGTTGCGTTGGCGCTTGCAGGGTTGATGGCGAGTTCTCTCGCGGCTTCGGCTAAAACAAGTCATATTGGCGAATTCAGGGATTGGGGTGTCTATCAGAACACGCAATTACCGGGGAATAAGTGCTACGCATTGACTGTGCCGTCGAGTTTTCTTCCGGCAGGGGTGCGACATGGTGACAATTTCATAATTATTTCCAAGTCTGGCGGAAGCTATAGTCCGCAGCTTGTTATGGGTTACCCGTTAAAAGCAGATAGCCGCGTTAACGTTATGATTGATGGCGCACAGTTTCCCTTCTTCAGTGAAGGCAATCGTGCATGGGCCCAAAATGTCGGCGATGAGGGGCGCATTATAAGCGCTATGCGGTCGGGCAAGTCGGTCAATGTCCAAGCGACGTCCGCACGCGGCACACAGACTCGTTACACATTCTCATTGATGGGATTGTCTGCTTCGCTGAAGCGCGTTGATCGCTGCTAAGCGAACATAAAATAAAGCCCTGCCAACGGCAGGGCTTTAATATGGGATGGTGCAACTCTTTTAAGAAAGCCACGTCTGGTGCTTATACCAGTCATCAATATCAGATTTTGCACGGTCCTTAGCTAGGCCATAGCGCTCTTGGATCTTACCTTCAAGCTGCTCACGGCGACCGTTAATCTGGTCGAGATCATCGTCGGTGAGTTCCCCCCACTGTTCCTTGATTTTGCCTTTGGCTTGCTTCCAGTTGCCTTCTACGCGATTCCAGTCCATTGGATTTCCTCCGTTCCGGTTTGTTGTACTAAGACAATGCTTCAGCAGACGATTGGTTCAGATTTTTCTGCGCGAGAAAATGCGAATTTCATTCTAGGATAATTAAATTCCCAAGAATTTGAACGGCTTAGCATCTTTAAATTCATTATTTACGACGCCAGAAAAAATGTTTTTCTGATCCGGTCCAAGGTCAAGTTTCTGGACTTTGCCCTTGTCAGCCGAAAAATCGATAGTCTTTAGGTCGACCCAGAAGACGTTTGGCGTGAGGGCGGATTCAAAGAAATAGAGTTTTTCTTTCTGGTCAGACACGGTGCGCCAGCGGGTCGAGGAAATGTTCGGCTCATCAGGAGTGGTGATTCCGAAAGGAACAGAAGCGTTGCGGATAACGCCAAATACACTCGCGATGGCCTCAACCGGATCTTCTGATTTTGGAATGGCGTTGATGTAGAAGGCAGCGCGTGTGAAACGGTCTGATGCGCGGTTTGTACCCGGAAGCATCACTGTCCCGCCGATCTGCTCCCAATAGGAGTGGAGTGCCAGTTGTTGATCAAACGTCGGGGAGTTGGTCATTACCTGATAGGTCGGGCTGTGATGGATGACCTGCTTGCCGTTGATATATTCAACGATAGCGCTGTCGCCGCTGGCGTCAGAAATTGAAAGATGCAGCGTGGCCAAGCGGCTTTCGCCTGGAACTGCCTCGGTTACGATGGTGTACGGGTTTTTGCTAAGCTCTTGTACGGCTTCGTCGACGGTTGCAAAGTTATCGAGAACGTATTGCGCCCATGCTGCAATCGAAAGGCCGGGGCCTGTGCCGTCGAATTTTGGATATTCGGATTCGACCAGCCAAAGAACATTTGCAACCAGCCCGGCTTCGTTCATGCCGTCCGTTGTTGAGATGTCATAGCCGGAAGCGATGACGCTGCCGTACTTCGAAGTCCATTTGATCGAATCTGGGCCAGTTTCTCCAGTGCGGGCCATGCCGCGAGGAAAAATCCAAAGATTTGTGCCAACGTCAACCTTCCAGTCCATCGACCGGGCG
Organism: Brucella pseudogrignonensis; assembly: GCF_032190615.1. Lineage (NCBI taxonomy): Bacteria > Pseudomonadati > Pseudomonadota > Alphaproteobacteria > Hyphomicrobiales > Brucellaceae > Brucella > Brucella pseudogrignonensis. Next base: position 523,668 of record NZ_JAVLAT010000001.1, on the reverse strand, counting down.
GTGATGATATGGTCGTTCGCGCCGAGGTAAACCACCCGCGTACAGGCTTCCGCGACTGGAGCGATGAGCATACTGGTGGTGACGAGCAAGCTTGTGCATGCGGCTGCTAAAGATTTTTTCAGAAATGCCATGAATGGCCCCCTATTGTTGAAACGGCAGATAATTGGCTTCAATCAAAAACACTTCGCTTCGTGGCGAGCATACTCATTCTTGTCTGAATATGCTTATTGGTAAACTAATTATATGATTGTACAATATAAACTATTGGGGGCTTCGAAAGGGTATTTACTGAAAATACTTATCTTTCACCATTATATCCGCGGCGCTTCCATTCTTTTAAAGGCATGATGTCAGGCTGTCCGCCGCCAGCTTCATACCAGGAATCGACCGCCCATCGCTCGCCGTCGCTTGCGGTGATAACGGCAGTCCAATGAGGGTAACGGCCATCGATGAAACTGCCGCGTGTGGTTTTCCGCGCAGGCTGATGGTGTCTAAGCCAGCCTTTTGCATGCAAAAAGCGGATGAAATTATCTGTGTTGGTAGACTCATCAACACAGTCCATCTGTCCTTTTATCCGTGCTTTCCCGAACTGCATTCGTGGTTTGTCACGAACGCCAATCACAGCTGTGCTGCGTTCCTCGAAATAAGCGATAGCACGCTTTAGCGATTTTTGTTCTTCAGCAGCTGATTTGATACCACGGCTCATAATAGCGTCGATACGGCGCAAGTCCTGAGCGGATAAGATGAGCTTGGTTTGATAATAACAGTCGTAACCGTGGCAAACCCTGAAAGTGGCCGCTTCGGCGCTTGATGAAGTCGCGTAGAGCGTAAGCGCTGTTATAATCGGAGCTAGAAGTCTCATAGGGTGGATTGCTCATGCTTCTGGCTGGTGAAGAGTTGTGAAGGCTCAAGTCGCTCAATGCCCTGATAGGGATTCGCATGAATTGCCAGAATCCAAAGGCTGAATGAAGCTGTAATTGAATAAATAATTAGTGCCTTAATGCCGGCACGCGCACGATCTGCATGCGTTGAGGCTATCGTAATGGCCGTTAGTACGGTCAATGCTATTAGCAAATACCACTTATACATGTCGACAGATGTCGCGCCTACAGACAGGCGGGTATTGCGGGCATCTTGAAGCTCATCAAAGTCATGGACCAACTGAGAGATAATTGGCGTTGGAATATTGGTTTTGGCGAGGTCAACGATTTCGCGGCGGATATTTTGTAGGGCTGCCTCAACAGAATGTGCAGGCTCGATATTGCTATTCTCCAGCCACTCATCTTTCACGACAGCTTGTCGATATTCGATGAGTGTTGCAGTCAGTTGAGGGGCGTTGAGAATTTCTGGGCTTGCTGCGCCAATTAATCGGTAAATTGATGACCTTTCGTCGCTCGTTGCCTGATCTGCTTTTGAATTGGCTGTCCATATATCCGCGGCAACAAAGCCCAGCGATAAAGCCCAAGCCGTTGCAATTGTGCTGACAAATGCGCCGATCGGAACGGAAAGAATATCATTCTTTGCATGGTGTGAGAGAATATGTAGTGCCAAATAACCAACGGAATAAACGCATAGTCCGAGTATGGCGAATGTCAAAAAGGAAACATAAACAGATAACTCAAAAATAAACGCCATAACCCGCCTGCTTACCATTCTGGAAGTGGCATTCGTTGGTGAGGTTGGAATATTCAAAAAATAATACAAGCTCCCGCAGTTTGCCTCGTATATTTGAGGTTATCTCGAGAAATCTTGCAAGCCTAAAATAGGCACTTGTTGTTTTTGATTAATAACAGAGAAATCAGAAAGTGAAGATTTCAGGCAGGATTATACAAATTTTGCAAACGCCACAAATTGCACAAAGACTATCTTCTGCGCAATTTGTGGCCCTGATAATCGGTTGTTAAAAGACAATCGAAACGCCAACGACCGGCCCGTGCTGCGTAACGTCATATCTAAACTTCTCACGGCCTTCTTTGTCGTTGAAGTCTTGATACAAAGCGCGATAGCCAACACGCCAGATTGTTGGCAGATCAAATGTCTTGGTACGATAACCAAGATAAATCTGGCCATGCGCACTGAGCTTGGTGCCGACGCCAAAACCTCCGATGTCGCCCTCAGCGGAAAGGTTCCAGCGCTCGCTAACATCGTAAAGCACGCGTGTGCCTACAAATGGATCGGTCCATTCTGCTTTACGTGTTTCGCTGAACGGCCCGACGCTGAGTTTCGCCTTGATCTGTGTCCATCGGACACCGGCCGTTGGCTCGATAGCAAAGACACGCTGCTTTCCAAAGTAAGTGAGGCCATCAAGATCCTGCTGGTAAGCTCGATAAAAAACACCACCTGCGAGCGAGGTCGATGTAATGTCGAGATCGAGACGTTCATGGAAGACATCTTCGCCCTGACTGGTCTTGGTGTACTGACCGTCAAAATAAACTCCGTACTTTCCATTCGTAATCTCGATGTTGCCCATGGCGCTCATGTCGAGATTGCTGAAAATTTCCTTAAATGGGACATCAACCTTGGATGAATATCCAAGTAATCCTGCATTGCCATTGAGCGAAGCTCCCCAGACATAAGGGCTAAAAATTACCCTCCAACTCTGTTGATCCTGAAACTCTGACTGAGCAGGCGCTGGCGCGATTACGTCTGCAGCAAGAGCAGACGCTGTTGATGTTATTAAAAAGGTGCTGATTAAAGCAATATTACGCACAGTTTTACCCGTAAAATTCCGGTTATAAGTGCTTGAATTCAGCTTCATAACGGATCCATCCCCTTGGAGCGTAATTTAGGAAAAATGAAAGTATAATCTCAAAATTTCTATTTTTATCAATAAGTTAATTATTGGCAGAAATAAACTAAAAAATGGCAATTGGTTCGCTTTTATCCTCCTCGTGTGATTGAATATTCGGAGGTGCCTGATCATAGAATTGGAACGAAAATAAGCTTTGCTGATCGGAGATGAAATACTCAGATCTGCCAGATATCTTGAGCCGCCCCAATTACATTCATGGAACGTCCTCATATTCTTGAATGGCGCTTTCGTTTTCCAAACTTTCACTGCGTTTTGCTTCAGAATGATTGAGTTTCAGCCTGACGCCTGGCTCGCCACTGTTTTCGCAGATAAACTGGGTGCCGACTCCTTCAAGCACAGTATTCTGAGGTTCGATCATATTCCATTGTCTGTAAATATTGTATCGAGCTGATGATCAAACGCGATGAATGCCATCATTTCTCCGTAAGATGCCAGGCGGCATGGCTGATCACATAATCTTGAGGTTTGCGTTTTTTCGTGAACACAATTTTGCCATTGTTTTTCTTGTTCGCGGCTGTGGGGCTTCTTACATAGCATGAGCGCCGCAGGAGTAGTGCCGTTTGTCTGGTGTTCTCGCCAGATTGATAGTTCGGCCTGCCTCATAAACTTGATAATTAGATGGTTTGTTATGACCACTTTTCGATATTTCACCTGGCCTGTGATTTTCACGGTCATTGGTTTGCTCTGTGCCTTATGGCTGGGATATTCATTGACCGGCACAGTGGGAGGCATGCTCTCTGTTTTCATCATCTGTGCGGTTTTGAGTATTCTCGAAATCTCGCTTTCGTTTGATAATGCTATCGTCAACGCGCGCATCCTGCGTGATATGACGCCGGAGTGGCAGCATCGATTCTTGACATGGGGCATCATCATTGCAGTTTTCGGTATGCGGATTATCTTCCCGCTTGCCATCGTCGCGGTCGCTATGTGGACGGACCCAATTTCGGCGCTGAAACTCGCGATCTGGCAACCTAATGAATATGCGCGTGTGATTGCGGAATCTCACACGGGGATTGCTGCCTTTGGTGGTACATTTCTGCTGATGGTTGGTATGAAGTACTTTTTCGATGTCGAGAAGGACGTGCATTGGGTCAAGGTTATCGAAAGCCAAATGTCGAAGTTTGCTTCGATTCAGGGGATCGAAATCGGCGTTGCGATCGCGCTGATCTTGTTTTTCTCATATCAGCTTGATGCCGAGCATTCGCACACATTCCTTGTGGCGGCGCTGTTTGGTTTGTTGACCTTTCTCGCGGTTGAGGGCTTGGGCGCGGTGCTCGACGCTTCGCAGGAGCAGGTCGATATGGTGCATCGCGGTGGTCTTGGAGCGTTTATCTATCTTGAAGTGCTGGATGCCAGCTTTTCTTTCGACGGCGTTATTGGTGCATTTGCGCTCACCACAAACTTGTTTGTGATCGCAATCGGTCTTGGTATTGGTGCGTTTTATGTCCGTTCGCTGACCATTATGCTGGTCGAGAAAAAGACGCTCGGTCAGTATCGCTATCTCGAGCATGGCGCATTTTATGCCATACTCGTATTGGCGGTGATTATGTATGTGCAGACAATGTTCCACATCCCGGAAGTGATTACCGGACTTATTGGTGCGGTGTTGATCGGTCTCTCATTCATGTCGTCGATCCGGTATAATAAGCGGAACCCGGAGTGGCAGAACGAGGCTGACGAAGCCGCGTTGCACTAAGTCTTGCACTGTTTAACGAAGAGAAAGGCGGCATTTGCCGCCTTTTTTGTTGACCGAATCAAAAGAGTTGGCGAGCGTTAACTTGCTCACGACAAGGCTCGTCGGAGTGTATTTTCATATGCCGTCAGTCAGAAACGACTGCGGCTGCGACTTTTTTGGAGAGGGGTTTTCCATGGTCGTTACTCGCTTAAGCAAAACTGCTTTTGTTGCAGCAATTGCTTTCTTTGCAACACTCGTTTCTTTCGGCAATATTACTGATTACGGCAGCAATTTTGCATTCGTTCAGCATGTACTTCTGATGGACACGATTTTCCCAGATGCCACGATCAAATATCGCGCTATTGAGAGCAATACTCTGCACAATGCTGGCTACATTCTGATAATTGCTGCTGAAACACTGACAGCTATTCTCTGCTGGATTGGTGCTTTTGCTATGGTCGGTCGCCTGAGTGGTGATGCAAAGAGCTTCAATCACTCCAAGAAGTGGGGCATTGCTGGTCTTTCGGTCGGCTTTCTCGTCTGGCAGGTTGGCTTCATGTCAATTGGTGGCGAATGGTTCGGCATGTGGATGTCGTCTACATGGAACGGAATTGAATCGGCATTCCGCTTCTTCATTACGATCATTGCCGTGCTGATTTATGTCGTTCTGCCTGATGGCGAGATCGAAAAATAATCAGATGAAATGAGATGCAAGGGTGGGTTCGTTGATAAGTTCAACGCCCGCTTTTTGCATCTGATCAAGCATGGCATCCATCGAACCGCCAATGTCGATGCCGCGGCAAGCATCAAGCCTTACGCGCACCTGAAAACCGTGTGCTATAGCATCAAGCGCGGAATAGGCGACGCAGAAATCGGTGGCCAGTCCGACGATTGTCAAAGAACCGATTTCGCGGTCACGCAAGTAACCTGACAGACCTGTCGGCGTTTTGCGGTCGTTTTCATAAAAAGACGAATAACTGTCCACGCCAATCCGAAAGCCTTTGCGAATGACGAGTTGTGCCCGCGTCCACTGTAAATCTGGATGAAAGTCGGCACCATGCGTGCCTTGAATGCAATGGTCGGGCCATAGCGTCTGCGGTCCGTAAGCCATCTCTATGCTGTTAAACGGCTTTTGTCCCGGGTGACTGGTTGCAAAGCTCAAATGTCCTGCTGGGTGCCAGTCTTGCGTTAGAATGACGTGCTCGCTCTCTTCAATCAAACGGTTGATTGCGGGTAGAATTTCATCCCCCTTGTCGACGGCAAGTGCGCCACCGGGACAAAAATCATTTTGCACATCAACGACGAGAAGGGCATGTCCTATCATAAAACGCTCCTGAATGCTTCAATGCAATTATATTGAGACACGAGTTCATATGCCAGTCATTACCCGCGTTCTGGTATTACATCATCTTTGGTGCTACCGACCGGCTTTATTTCACTTTGACAGGGGATGTTTATGACTGGTGAAATCACACGTGACAGCAATGGAACGCAGCTCAATGATGGCGATTCGGTTACGCTTATCAAGGATTTGAAGGTAAAAGGCACGTCGACAACGCTCAAGCGCGGTACGCTGGTCAAGGGTATTCGTCTGACGGGGAATCCGGACGAAGTGGATTGCAGCACAAAGCAGGTTAAAGGCCTCGTGCTGCGTACGGAATTTTTGAAAAAAGCCTAATCAGGCATCAATTTCGACACGACCACGCGGACGGCTGCAACAGGCAAGGATGTAGCCTTCCGCGACTTCGTCATCGCGAATGCCGCCATTGTGGGTCATTTCGGTTTCACCACCGATACATTTGACTTTACAGGTGCCGCAAATGCCGAACTCGCAGGCGCTCGGGATTTTTAATCCGCCATTGCGGGCAGTCAGCAGAATTGTGTCGTTTTCGGTGCATTCAACTTCAACACCTGAAAGCGTGAAGACAACCGTTGCAGGTAGCACGGCAGGCTTTGCGGGAGCCGCTGGCTTTTCACCCGTTGCAGCCAATGTTGTTGGCAGGGGTACAGCAGAAATTTCGCTGGCAGGCTGGAAGCTTTCCTGATGATAATTGGCCATGTTGAAGCCAGATTGCTCCAGAAGACCACGCACGCCGTTCATAAACGGTTCGGGACCACAGCAGAATACTTTGCGATGGAGAAAATCCGGTGCCAGCAGTTCGAGCCGAGCACGGTCAATACGTCCATGCAGGCCGGGCCACACATGACGCGCAGATGACTGTTCGACGATGAAAGCAAGACGCATGGCTTCCATACGGCCTGAAAGCAGTTCCAGTTCCTTGCGGAAAATAATGTCATCGGGCGAACGTGCGCAATTGATGAAAGCGACATCAGTTGCCGGTGCGCAGTCAAAAAGCCAGCGCGTCATCGAAACCATTGGCGTGATGCCAGAACCCGCCGAGATGAAGAGATATTTTTCGCTCGGATGATTGGCGAGCGAAAAGTCGCCATTGGGGCCATAGGCCTTGATGGTCATCGGCGGACGCAAATGGTCAAGCATCCAGCGAGTACCGATGCTATCCTTCTGCGCTTTGACGGTCACCGAGATATGATACGGGCGGGAAGGGGTCGATGATAGCGTGTAGGTGCGCAGCACTGGCCCAAGCCCATCAGCGCGCTCAATCGGCAGTTCAAGCGTGACGAACTGGCCCGGCGTATAGCGGAACCAGTTGTCCTCCAGTGTTTTGAAGGAGAAGGTCATGACGTCTGGCGCTTCTTCGATGGCCGAGATGCATTGCAGCATCTGCAACCTGTCGTTCCACGGCAGCATCTCATCCAGATATTTCAGAGGCTGCATGGCCTTCTCACTTCTTTAAGTTCATTACAAATTACGCGACGCGGCTGAGCTTCGCGGTCTCGCCCTTCAGGCGAGGCGTGATGGTGTTGGTATACCATTCAAGGAACTGCATCACGCCGCCCTCATGCTCGACCGAATAGGGGCCGGGCTGGTAAGCGGGTGAGCGGATGCCAACCGCATTTTCTTCCACAATTTGGCGGTCCTGATCGTTGGTCTGAATCCACACATGGGTCAGCTCATCGAGGTCGTAGTCAACGCCTTCAACGGCATCCTTGTGAACCAGCCACTTGGTCGTCACCATGGTTTCATTGGCGCTGATTGGCAGCACACGGAAGGAAATGGCGTGATCGGCCATCAGGTGGTTCCAGGTCGAAGGATAATTGAAGAGCAGCATCGCGCCGATATTGGTGTTACCCGATACCTGATCGCTTAATGGTTTCTTAACCGCTGGCTTGCCCGACATGGTGTAGCTCACCGCATCGCGCAGAAGTGGAATACGGGTAATGCGATAACGGCCGTCTTCAGACATGTTAAACTCGGCAGGCAAGCCGATCGAGGCGCAGTTCTTCCAGAGCTGGTTGATTTCCGGGTCTTCCATGACGCCCTGAACGCCTGTAGCGCTCGGTGCTTCCGGGTAGGTGCGGCAAAGTTCCGGGTGGTTGGCCGCGCAGTGATAGCACTCGCGGTTGTTTTCCCACACGAGCTTCCAGTTACCCTTCTCAATGATCGAGCTTTCAAAGGCGACCTTGGCTTCCTTGATATTGTGCGGTGCGAGGTAAGGCTCAACCAGAGTGCGGAAGCTATTGAAGTCGGGTGCGTCATCGGCAAGGCAGACATAGATATATCCCGCGACGCTTTCGCAATGCACTTGCTTCAAACCATATTCGGCGGGCTTGAAATCCGGCCCGACCTGACGCGCAAACAATAGGCGTCCATCAAGTTCATAGGTCCATTGGTGATAAGGGCAGACGAGTTTCGCTGCGGTGCCTTTTTCGGCGGAGCAGATACGTGAGCCGCGATGGCGGCAGGAATTGTGGAACGCGCGGATACCGCCCTGTGCATCGCGTACAATGACGACAGGGTATGCACCGACCTGAACGGTCATGTAGGAGCCAGTCTTAGGCAGCTCGCAATCGTGGCCGACGAACAGCCAATCGCGATAGAAAATGTTTTCCAGATCGAGCTTGTAGAAATCCGGATCAGTATAAAACTTCTGCTCGAGGCTGAAATTTGGGTCGCGCCCGGTCAAAAGCCCCAGCATTTCATTGCGAACGTCCATCGATTCGACCCTTTGCGTCCGTATCAAAGTCGGGCTGGTGCTGTTCTCTCAGCGACGCTGGCTCGACCGAATGTTCCCTTTGTCCTCCGGAAGCTGTGCTTTCTCCATTATCTCAATGGTTTGTCTGTTCATTGGCTCATGTTCAGACTGGCTTCCGTTGTCATGATTCAATCATTGAAATGTTCTAAACGCGCATTGGGATGCGACATGATTTTCGCATAAAGACGACACGCGCGCATTCGCGCAGTTCTTCGCAAATATGTGTGAGTTACGCGCGCGGGATTGCCAAGATGGGAGAAAGCCAGTTACCAAGCTGCCTGACATATTCGGTTTCATTCCATGGGAGGCTCGCAGGCCATGAAACGTTCAGAAGTTAATGAGATTATTCGCGAGAGCGATGCTTTCATCCGTTCTTTTGGTTATATCATGCCACCATTTGCCTATTGGACGCCTGAAGAGTTGAAAACGCGCACGTCAAGCGATTCAAAGGCTATTCTCGATGGTCGTCTTGGCTGGGATATTACTGATTATGGTCAGGGCAAGTTTGCGGATCTTGGTCTGTTTCTTTTCACCACGCGCAACGGCAATGCCGAGGACCTCAAGCGTGGTGGTGGTATGCTTTATGCCGAAAAGATCATGATCTCGCGCAAGAATCAGCTTTCGCCAATGCATCGCCATGTGGTGAAGGCAGAAGACATCATCAATCGCGGTGGCGGTACGCTGGTACTGGAACTCTTCAATTCGCGCGCCGACGGTAGCGTTGACGAAGAAACTGATGTGACCGTCGCAACGGATGGGCGCTGGGTGACCCAGAAAGCCGGTGCGCATTTGAAGCTAAGCCCAGGTGAAAGCGTTACGCTTCTGCCGGGCAACTGGCATGCCTTTTGGGGCGAGGGCGGCGATGTTTTGATCGGTGAAGTATCGACCGTCAACGACGATCTGACCGACAATATTTTCCGTGAGCCGATTGGCCGCTTTTCCGATATTGAAGAGAACGAACAGCCACTGCATTTGCTGGTATCAGATTATGATAAGTGGCTCTGAACCCACCGATATTTCGGCTATGCCCGTCTGCAAATGACACTTTTCTGCGCTTCCGGTGCTCACGTACCTTTAAGTACGCTGCGCGCCGGTTCTCGAAAAACACCATTTTCGACAGACCATAACCGAAATCTCAACAGGTTCAGCAAGCTTGCGATGAACGAAGAAGGACTGAACATATGAAGCTGGCGATGATCGGAACGGGCTATGTGGGTCTGGTTTCAGGTGTGTGTTTTGCCGAGTTTGGCTTTCACGTTACCTGTGTCGACAAGAACCCGTCGATCATCGAACGGCTTGAAGCCGGTAAGGTCACGATTTTCGAGCCAGGGCTTGATGAGCTTATGGGGCGCAACATTCGTGATGGTCGCCTTGAATTCAGTACCGATCTTGCGACCAGCGTTGCTGATGCTGATGTGATCCTGATTGCAGTTGGCACGCCGTCGCGTCGTGGCGATGGTGAAGCGGACCTACAATATATTGAGGCAGCTGCTGATGAAATTGCAGCTGCGATGAAGCCGGGTGCGGTGGTCGTTATCAAATCGACGGTGGTTGTCGGCACCAATGCGCGTATTCGCGATCGCATCGCGCAAGCGCGGCCGGGCGTTGAGTTTTCGATGGTCTCGAACCCGGAATTCCTGCGTGAAGGTTCAGCGATTGAAGACTTCATGCGCCCTGATCGTGTGGTGGTGGGTGTTGATGATGAGCGCGGCAAGGCGGCGATGCAGCGGCTTTATCGTCCGCTTTATCTGCGTGAGACGCCAATGGTCATCACCTCGTTGGAGAACGCTGAAATCATCAAATATGCAGCGAATGCTTTTCTCGCTATGAAGGTGACTTTCATCAATCAGGTGGCGGATCTTTGCGAAAAGACCGGCGGCAATGTGCAGGAGGTTGCACGCGCCATTGGTATGGATAACCGCATTGGTTCGAAGTTCCTGCATGCGGGACCGGGATTTGGCGGTTCGTGTTTCCCAAAAGATACCCGCGCTTTTGCTGCAACCGGCAAAAAATATGACGCGCCGCAGTCGCTGATTGAAGAAGTCATTTCGGTCAACGAAGCGCGCAAGTTGTCGATGGCTGATCGTATTATTGCTGCTGCTCGTGAGAGTGGCGCGAAAACGGTTGCTGTGCTGGGTGTCGCTTTCAAGCCGAACACGGATGATATTCGTGAATCGCCTGCGATTGACATAATTGCCGCCATTCAAAAGGCAGGCATTTCTGTGCGTGCGCATGATCCGGAAGCGATGGATGCTGCAAAGGCAGTATTGCCGGATGTTGTCTGGTGCAGTTCTGCTTACGAAGCGGCAGAGGGTGCGGGTGTTACGGCGCTTTTGACAGAGTGGAATGCTTATCGGGCGCTTGATTTGAAACGTGTCGCGAACGCGATGGATGGCAATGTGCTGATCGATCTGCGTAATGTCTACAAAGCTGACGATGTTGCCGGAACCGGATTGGATTATCGCTCGGTAGGGCGGACCTTAAAGCATTAAAAGAAAATCGCCGATCTGAGAATTTCAAATCGGCGATTTTGTTTGGTGAAAAGGATTAATTCGCTGCTTTCAACCGCTTCTTCTCATTGGCAATAAGCCAGAGATTGCGGATATAGACGATCAGGCCAAAGCCTTGACCGGCGATGAAGACCGGGTCTTTGCGTTGAATAGCGTAAACCAATAGTAGCACGCCGCCAATGAGCGAGAAGAACCAGAATGCCACTGGCATAACGCTCTTTTTTGCTTTTTCAGATGCTAGCCACTGCACGACAAAGCGCATGGTAAAGCAGGCTTGCGCGACAAAGCCCAAAATGATCCAGCCATCCCACTGTGCTACGAACACATCGTGAAGCCACTGGGACATGCTGGTGAAAATATCAGTCATGGGTAATCTCCGTCACGCGCGGCACCACCTTGCGGCGCTTGCGCAACCACCACACGCCGTAAAGGTCGAGAATGCCGCGCAGGCCGCGGTCGAGAATGCCGTAATTCGATTTGCCATGGCGGCGTTCGCGGTCAGTGACATCGATATGCACGACATCAAAACCTTCACGCAAAGCGAGCGCAGGAAGATAACGATGCCAGCCGTCAAAGAATGGCAGCTGGCGGAAGAGATCGGTGTGCAGCGCCTTGAGGCCACAACCGGAGTCGCGGGTTTTGTCCTTGAGGATTGCTCCGCGCAGATTGTTGGCAAAGCGCGATGAAAGCTGTTTGAGTTTGGTGTCGGTGCGCTTGAGGCGCTGACCGGCAGCAATGCCAAAAGCAGGGCCAGCATTGATGAGAGCGTCGGCAAGTGCCGGCAGATAGGCAGGATTGTTCTGCCCGTCGCCATCCATTGTCACGACAATCTGGCCACGCGCTGCGAAAACGCCCGAGCGCAAAGCAGCACTCTGGCCGGATGAGCGATCATGGCGGATATGGCGTAGCGGCTTGCCTGCATGGATACGGCCAGCCAACACATCGCTGGTAGAATCCGTTGAGCCATCGTCTACGACAATGACTTCATAGACTCGGCCCAGCATGGCGCTATCGACTTCATCGAGCAGAAAAGCGAGATTGTCGGCTTCGTTGCGGCAGGGGATGACCACAGAAATCGTCGGTGTTGACAAGCGGAGTTCCTTCATTCCTTGCGCATTTACCGTAAATCAGTGTGCATAATATCTCAGTACAGGTGCCCTGTAGCGCGCAAGGCGGGCTCCATACCATTGATTGCCGGGCAAACCAAGTGTTTCAAGAAATCGTGAGCTTGACCAGTTTTTCAGGATATAAGCTGCTTTTAGCCGGACTTGTTGTCAGACGGAAGAGCTTGCGCGAGCCAATTCAGAAAATTCTGCGTCACTTCATCCCGATTGAGGTCGTTGAGACTTTCGTGGCGGGACTCGGGATAGACTGTGCAGGTTACTTTGCTAAAGCCCATGGCCCGCATTCTGTGCGCAAGCTTTTGGGTGGCTTTGGCTTTGTTTGTTGCAGGATCTTCGCCACCGCCAACCAGATTAAACGGCAGGTCGCGGCGAATATTTGCAAAATTACTGTCAGTCGCACCCGCCTTCATCATGCGGAATACGTCGATCCATAAGGCGACGCTTGCATCAAAGCCACAAAGCGGATCGTTGATATAAGCTTCAACCTCTGAAGCATCGCGCGATAGCCAGTCAAACGCGGTGCGATGGTTGGGGATAGCGTTGCCCCAGGCCCGAAAGGTGAGCTTGGGCAAGATCGAACTTGGGACGTCTGAGCCTTTCAGCATGCGCTCGATTTTCAGAATTGCCATCGCCGCGCTGTTCTCAACGCCTCCGTTGAAGTTGGCATTCCAGATGGCTGCAGCATCAATCGTTTCAGAGTGAACGAGCGTATAATTGAGCGCGATCAGTCCGCCCATTGAATGTCCGAACAAAACCACCGGCAAGCCAGAGTGCGAGGCATGAATATGGCGGTTTAGGGCAAGAACATCATCAATTGCCACTCTATAGCCGTCTTTTTGCGCGAATATTCCTCTTGGCGCATATGCACCAATATTGGCGCCATGGCCGCGATGATCGTGTGCATAGACGTTATAGCCTGCTGCGTTGAGGGCTAGAGCAAAGCGCGCATAACGGGCTGAGTGTTCTGCAAGCCCATGGCAGATGTGTACCGCAGCCTTTGGTGCAGCAATCAGCGATTGCCGAAATGGCAGTTCGATTCTGCCATTAAGCGGCAAGCGATGGATGGTTTCAAACGACATAAAAGCATCTGAATTTATGCTGCGCAAATAGTCAAATGCTCTTTTGGTGGTGTCGCTTAAAAAGGCATCCAGAGGTTGAGTGAATTAAATTTAGGCAAATGCAATTTTTAAGCAAATTCCGCTTGAAAACCGCAGAAACCTAGGCAAATCTATCTTTAACGGGGATGTCGACGGAGTTTTGGAGGAAATCCAGAGGCGTTGAATTTAGGTATTAAGGCATAACTAGCAGGCCATTCGGTGAAAGGGAGGATACTTTCCCGAGTGGTGGCCAGAGGGGAAACCGGGTGACGGAAATATCCGCGCCCGGTTTCATTTTGTTTATAAGCTTTTCAAGCTGAAGTTTGCGCGATGATATTTGCTTCCGCGCGCTATTTCGCCTACATAGCCCTCAGAATTTTATCTGCGGTTCGGCGAATGGCCGTTCACGCTTTCTAACTCGTGGAGACGACGCGCTTTATGGCACGCCAATTCATTTATCATATGTCCGGGCTGAACAAGGCCTATGGTGCTAAAAAGGTTATCGAAAACCTTCATCTGTCGTTCTATCCGGATGCGAAGATCGGTATTCTTGGTCCTAACGGTGCCGGTAAATCGACAATCCTGAAGATCATGGCTGGTCTCGACAAGGATTACACCGGCGAAGCCTGGCTCGCTGAAGGTGCGACCTGTGGCTATCTTGCGCAGGAACCGCATCTTGATCCGGAAAAGACAGTTCTTGGCAATGTCATGGAAGGCGTGGCTGAAAAGACAGCTATTCTTGACCGTTACAACGAACTGATGATGAACTATTCTGATGAAACCGCAGACGAAGGTGCGGCTCTTCAGGACGTCATCGACAGCCAGAACCTTTGGGATCTCGACAGTCAGGTTGAAATGGCGATGGAGGCTCTGCGCTGCCCGCCTGCTGATGCTGATGTTACCAAGCTTTCGGGTGGTGAGCGTCGTCGTGTTGCACTGTGCAAGCTGCTTCTTTCGAAGCCTGATCTGCTGCTGCTTGACGAACCGACCAACCACCTTGACGCTGAAACCACCGCTTGGCTGGAAAAGCACCTGCGTGAATATGAAGGCGCAGTGCTTCTCATCACGCACGATCGCTACTTCCTCGACAATGTTACCGGTTGGATTCTCGAGCTTGATCGCGGTCGCGGCATTCCTTACGAAGGCAATTACTCTGCCTATCTGGAAGCCAAGTCAAAGCGCATGATTCAGGAAGGCCGCGAAGAAGATTCGCGTCAGAAGGCACTTGAGCGCGAACGTCAATGGATTGCCGCAAGCCCGAAGGCTCGTCAGTCGAAGTCGAAAGCGCGTATTAAGGCCTATGACCAGCTGGTTGAAGCTGCCAACAATCAGCGTCCGGGCGATGCCCAGATTCTGATCCCGGCCGGTGAGCGTCTTGGTCAGGTTGTTATTGAAGCTGAAGGTCTGACCAAATCGTTTGGCGACCGTATGCTGATCGAAAACCTCACCTTCAAGCTGCCTCCAGGTGGTATCGTTGGTGTTATCGGTCCAAACGGTGCCGGTAAGTCGACGCTCTTCAAGATGATCACCGGTCAGGAAAAGCCAGATTCTGGTTCGATCCGCATTGGCGACACGGTTCACCTTGGTTATGTTGACCAGAGCCGTGATCACCTCGACCCTAACAAGAATGTCTGGGAAGAAATTTCCGGCGGTAACGACATCATCAAGCTCGGCAAGTTTGAAATGAATTCCCGCGCTTATTGCGGTGCGTTCAACTTCAAGGGCGGTGATCAGCAGGCGAAAGTCGGCAATCTCTCCGGCGGTCAGCGTAACCGCGTGCATCTTGCCAAGATGTTGCAGGCAGGCGGTAACGTTCTGCTCCTCGATGAACCGACCAACGATCTTGATACCGAAACGCTGGCAGCGCTTGAAGATGCGCTCGAAAAATACGCTGGTTGCGCCGTTATCATCTCCCACGATCGTATGTTCCTTGACCGTCTTGCGACACATATTCTTGCATTCGAAGGCGATAGCCATGTCGAATGGTTCGAAGGCAACTTCGAGGATTATGAAGCGGACAAGGTTCGTCGTCTCGGACCTGAAAGCGTCAATCCAAAGCGGGTTACCTACAAGCCGCTGACACGCTAAACAAAATCAAGGCCGATGCATTGCACCGGCCTTTTTCATTTTTTGGAGTGTCCCGTGAAAGACTGGTCTGCACAGCAATATCTGAAGTTTGAAGATGAGCGCAGCCGCCCGGCGGTTGACCTTCTGGCGCAGATAAAGATCGATAATCCGCGTAAGGTGGTCGATATTGGTTGTGGACCGGGAAATTCTACTGAACTTCTGGTTCAGCGCTGGCCAAATGCAAAAATCTCGGGATTTGATACATCGCCAGATATGATCAAGAAGGCGAAAGTGCGTTTGCCGCGAGTGGACTTCGATGTTGGTGATCTCACCAAATTTGTGCCAGATACCGAAACCGATGTGCTATTTTCAAATGCTGTTTTTCAGTGGGTTCCTGATCACATTGAGCAGATGCAAAGATTATTGTCCGAGCTTCAGACGGGTGCTTATCTGGCAGTGCAGATGCCGGATAACATGGCTGAACCGACCCATATTTTAATTCGTGAAGTCGCCAAAACCGGGCTATTTAACGCTAAAATTGGCGATAAGGGTAGGGCACCACTGCCATCAGCGACGGAATACTATAACGCTTTGATTAAGCATGCGTCCCACGTCGATATCTGGCATGTGATTTATAATCATCAATTGGCTGATGTGTATGCAATCATTGAATGGGTGAAGTCCACTGGGCTGCGACCATTTCTTGAGCCGCTGGATGATGACGAGCAGCGCGCGTATTTGAAAGCGTATAAGGCTCGTCTCGAGGCGTTCTATCCAACGCTGAATGATGGTCGTGTTCTGCTTCGTTTCCCGCGCATTTTTATTGTTGCACAGAAGTAATCGGAGAATTACGCTTCTGTCTTCTCGTCATCGTCTGCGGTGACAAGCCGTGTAGCGCGCCATTCGGTGAGCTTCTTATTGATTGCATCCATGACAAAAAAGCGTGCTGAATCTTTATCGTAGCCATCATCACGCAAAGCGTCATAGTCAGTATGCGCGTGCCGGACATGTGCAACTGTTGCTAGCCAGACAGCTATAGATGGCGGGAGAGATTTCATATGCGGGGCAAGTGCCGCTGCACGGATTGGTTCTGAATCGGAATAGGGAACTGCGGGAAGCAAAAGCGTAAGCGATTTTGCAACTGCCTTCTGGCGCTCGGTGCTTGCACCCATGGCTGTCTTCCTTTCCGGCTTTCAGCGCGATTGGCAACAACCATACTCTGCTTATTAAATCATTCAAACCGCTACTGGAGCTTCATGGCAGTTTTGCTGTGCATGGGTGTGTGAAAATCACTTGCGCGATTTCTGCAATTCACATAAACATATCTTTATATGTTTTAGATTGCGGAGATTGCGAATTGCGTTTGCAGCTCGATCAGATGGTGGATGTTTTAAAAGCGGTGGCTGAACCAAGCCGCCTGCGCATCCTTACGCTTCTTTCCAGAGGAGATCTGACGGTATCAGACCTGACTACAATTCTTGGCCAGTCGCAGCCGCGCGTGTCGCGGCATCTCAAGCTGCTTGGTGAAGCAGATTTGATTGATCGCTATCAGGAAGGCGCATGGGCGTATTTTCGTCTGTCGGATAATGCTGTTTGCGGCGAAGTTGCGCGCAATCTTCTGTCAAAGCTCGATGGTGCGGACACGTTGCTTGAACGGGATATGGAGCGGCTTTTGCAAGTTAAATCCAGTCGTCAGGAAAAGGCCGCAGCCTATTTCAGTGCCAATGCTGGTAGCTGGGATGAAATTCGCAAGCTGCATGTGTCGGAAAATGCTGTTGAGGTTGCCCTCAAGAGCATCATAGGCGAGAAGCCATTTCAGGCGATGCTCGATGTTGGCACGGGGACCGGCCGTTTGTTGGAACTGTTCTCACCGCTTTATCTGCGTGGGCTTGGGATTGATATTAATCGCGACATGCTGGCTGTGGCGCGAGCCAATCTCGATTTGGCATCGGTTGCCAATGCGCAAGTGCGGCAGGGTGATGTCTATGCGCTGCCTGTCGAGCGCGAGAATTTTGATCTGGTGACAATCCATCAGGTTCTTCATTTTCTTGATGATCCACTGGCTGCAATTCGGGAAGCTGCGCGTGCATTGCGTCCGGGCGGTCGGTTGCTGATTGTTGATTTTGCCCCGCATCGGCTTGAGTTTCTGCGCGAAGTGCATGCGCATTTACGGCTTGGTTTCAGTGATGAGCAGATGCTGGGCTGGATGAAAGAGGCAGGACTGGAACCTGCAAAAACAACTGAGTTGGCGCCAAAGGCTGCAAATGGTGACGATGGACTGACGGTGAAGCTTTGGCTTGCCCATGATCCGCGTTTGCTGATTGCTGATCCGGTACCGCGCAATGCAAGCATGACGGAGACAGTCTGATGGGCTTTTACGGTCTTTCCCGCCGACCTGATATCGGCCAGACCACCCGGGTATCGTTCGAATTCTTCCCGCCGAAGTCGGAAGAAATGGAACAGCGCCTTTGGGAAACGGTAACGCGGCTTGCGCCGCTTGAGCCTGAGTTTGTCTCCGTGACCTATGGTGCAGGTGGTTCGACGCGTGAGCGCACGATCCGCACTGTTGCGCGTATCTTGAAAGAAACGGATATTCAGCCTGCAGCGCATCTGACCTGTGTGGATGCGACGCGTGAGGAAGTGGATCGCGTTGCGCAGGAGTTTGCAGCGCTTGGCGTCAATCGGTTTGTAGCGCTGCGTGGTGATCCTGCCAGCGGCATTGGCGAGAAATATGTGCCGACACCAGGCGGTTATCAGAACGGCGCTGACTTGGTCGGTGGCCTGCGTAAGCTTTCTGATTTCGACATTTCTGTTTCAGCCTACCCGGAAAAGCACCCTGAAAGCCCGGATTTCGCGACTGACATCGATATGCTCAAGCGTAAGGTCGATAATGGAGCAACACGAGCGATTACACAGTTTTTCTTTGATAACGATCTTTATGAGCGTTATGTGGAGCGTGTGCGTCGAGCAGGCATTTATATCCCGATTGTTCCGGGTGTCTTGCCGGTGCATAATTTCAAGCAAGTCAGCAATTTCTGTGCGCGCTCAGCTACCCACATTCCGGCATGGCTTGCGGAACGCTTTGACGGGTTGGATAAAGACCCGCAGACCCATCAGTTGGTTGCAGCCGCAATTGCTGCCGAGCAGGTTATGGACCTGATTGAGCGCGGTGTGCAGGATTTCCATTTCTACACGATGAACCGCGCTGATCTGCCATTCGCGATTTGCCATATGATTGGCATTCGACCAAAAGCCGAGCCTGCGCTTGAAGTTGCATGAAATGAAAAAAGCCCGGTTTTAAACCGGGCTTTTCTTTCAGTAAGACACATCAGTTCATCCTCAAAAACTGATGTCGTCTAATGGCTTAGGCTCTCCCTCATTCAGGGAATGACGCCTGCTATCAACGCTGCAACAAATGCAAATGCTGCACAGATCATGAGGACGTTCAAAGATCGTGTAAGTCCCATCGGTCTGTCTCCTTCTATGCACCCGACGAGCCAATGACTGGTCGAATGCGCGCTGGTAGAGAACCTGAATCTAAGCGCAAAACGGTTTAAACAAAAGAAGATTTCTTGCTGCAATATGCGGTGATGGCGAAAAAAACCTTCTGTTTACCACTTAAGTATCTGAAATTTTTACCTGAAAAATTTGTTCACATTTCATGAAAAAGCCATGAAACTGCCAATTTTGAGGGTGGCTTTTGCTGTTTTAGCGGATCAGAGCCAGCAAACCGGAGAGAGTCAGCACTGAAAGAACAGTCGAATATAGGATGACATTCGACGTGATGGCAGCCTCGCGACGATAGTGTTCAGCCAGCATGAAGGGGCCAGTTCCGGCAGGAAGGGCTGCAAGCAATGTGGCGCTTTGCGCAAGATGCGTCGGCAGATTGAAAACGTAAACCGCAAGCAACCATGTAGCCAACGGCATAACAATGAGTTTGACCGAGACAAGGAAGGCGATCGCGTTGACGCTATCGCGTTCAATCTTACGCGTTTGCGCAAGGAATAGGCCAAGCGCAACCAGTGCGCAAGGTGAAGCGGCGCCGCCCAACATCTTCAGAAAGGTTTCGGCGGGGGCGGGAATGGTGAGGCCGGTCACAGGCATCAAGGTGCCGAGAAACGGTGCAACCAGTAGCGGATTACGCATGAGAGAGCGCGCAACTTTCCAGATAAGGCGCAGCGGCTTCTTTTCTGTTTGCAGACCGATTTCGATCAGCACAATTGCAAAAGCAAAAGTCACGCAGACAGTGATGATGATTGAGATCGTCGTTGCAGCAAGAACACCGGAGCCGAACGCAATCATCGAAAGCGGTATACCCATATAGCCCGTATTCGGATAGGCGGCATTCAGGCCGTCGAGCGCATTATCCGCGAGAGAAAGCTTGCCGCGAAGACGAACAAGAAATGGAAGTACGAAAGCAATGGCGCTGCTGAGCATAAACACGCTGATAAAGCCGGGTTGCCAGAGATCGCTGACATGGGTGTTGGCCATAATGTCGAAAAGCAGGGCGGGCAGGGCGAGATAGACAACGAAGCGATTGAGTTCTGCTATTGCATGCGGGCCTAATATTTTGAGCTTGAACGCCAGCCAGCCTGAAAAAATCAGGGCAAATACGGGAAGGACGACGATCAAAGTAGAAAGCATAGCGAGATCAACTTACGAGGGGAATGCAAAAAGGCGCGGAGGTGGTCCGCGCCTTCGAGTTCTTCACAATCAAAGCTTTTCGAGCAGTTCCGGTGTTGGCCAGGAATCAGCAGGCATGCCCAAACGCAATTGTTCGGTGCGAACAGCATCGCGGGTCAGTACGCCGAAGACGCCGTCGATCTTGCCCATGTCGTAGCCACGCGCCTGCAACTTGGTCTGCAGTTCCTTCATCTGTTCCTGCGTCAGGCCTTGATCAGGATTGCCAGCATTAAAAGCTGGAGCACCTGCAAGACGGGTCGCGAAATAAGCAGCGGTCGTTGCGTAAACAATCGACTTGTTCCATTCAACGAAGATGTCGAAATTGGCATAAGATAAGAATGCCGGACCTTTGCGACCCAACGGCAGCAGCAGTGATGCATCGCCATCATCCGGGCCGAGTGGACCATTAAGGCCGGTTACACCGTGCTGCGCCCACCACGAATGCGGCTTGCGATTGGTGCGGATGGATTCTTCCCAAGGGAGATCCTGCGTGATGCGCACTTCTTCAAGCCAAGGCTCGCCACGCTTCCAGCCGAGTTCGGAAATCATGCGGCCAGCGGTCATCATCGCATCTGGAATGCTATTCTTCAGATCGACCTTGCCATCGCCGTCGCCATCAACGCCACGTTCCAGATAATCCTTCGGCAGAAGCTGCATCATGCCGATTTCGCCAGCCCAAGCGCCGGTTGTGGCAGCATCGACAACGCCTGTATCGAAAAGCTTAAGCAGCGCGATCAATTGCGGGCGGAACAGGTCTGGACGGCGGCAATCGTAAGAGAGTGTTACCAGTGCGTTCAGCGTATCGAAATCGCCCTGAATGGCGCCGTAATCGGTTTCCAGTCCCCAGAAGGCTGCGAGAACCGGGCCGGGAACGCCATAGGTTTCTTCGACCTTCTTGAAAACATCAGCATGTTTGGCGAGGTTGTTCTGGCCATTCTTCAGGCGCGCTTCCGAAATCAGGCGCTTGGAAAAATCGGTGAAGGTGAGGTTGAAAACTGTCTGCTTGCGGTCGCGATCAAGAACTTTCTGCTCGAGCGTCGCCTTGTGCAGTTCCGCAATACCCTTTTCGCCGACACCTGCTTCGCGTGCTTCTTTGATCAGATTGTCCATCCACTGACCAAAGTCGATTTCGCATTCTGGCTTCGGCTGATTAGCCGCGTCTGGTGCGGCAGACGGGGCCGGAGAAGCGAGAGCAGGGGAAATTGCAGTTGATGCCAGTAAAGCGGCAGCCATCACTGAAGCGATAAGTTTCATCGAGAGAACTCACAATAAAAGAGGGAAATAACGTCCCCATTTGTTTTTTAAGCTATTGCCTCATCACGTCATGGAAATGAAGCGAAACTTAGTGTGAGCTTCCTTTTATCGTTGAGTTAACGGACCTTGTTGCTTTCGAGCCACTTTTTCCATGCTGCCGCGCTGCCTGCAAAGACATTGATGTCTGCATCACCCTTGATGCCGGGAATGGTGCCGGTGCCAGTATATTGCCAGAATGTCCACGGATGGGGGCCGTATTTCTCCGTCGGATGACCGGCAGTGGAGCGCAGCCAGAACGGATATCCGCTCAGCTGGTTGAGGTTGTTCTCATCGAAGAAGTCGACAGTTGTGTATATGATTGGGCGCTTGCCATAATGCTTTTCAACGGCATCAAGAAAAATCTTCATTTCTTTGCGCACGACGACTTCATTCGGCCTCAGTTTGCACGAGGGCGAATGTGCATTCCATTCCATGTCGAGTACGGGCGGCAATGCATTTGGATCACGCGGTACATTCTGGATATACCAGCGCGCCTGTTCGATTGCAGGGCGGCAGAAATAATAGAAGTGGTAGGCGCTTCGTGGAATGCCAGCTTGTTTTGCACCGTTCCAGTGTTCAGTGAAGCGATCATCGAAGCGGTCGCCGCCTTCTGTTGCTTTGATGAAGGCAAAGGAAATGCCGCTGCGCCGGACTGTGTTCCAGTCTACATCGACCTGATATTTGGAAACATCCGTGCCGTGGATTGGGTAATGCCACGGTGTGCGGCCAGTCCATTCAAACGGTTTGCGATCACCAAAACGCGGCGCGTTAATCGCGCCGGATGGTCGTGCCATTTGCTGCATCGAATTGCCGGATTTTTTAACGTCGGCGAAATCATAATCGACTGTCGTACAAGCGGACAGAAGAAACGCCCCGAGGGCAAGAAAGCAGCGGCTGGCGGTAGCGTTCATACGATAGTCCCGGTGTCGCGAATCAGTCTTGATTAGGGTTACGCGATCCCGATGCTGACGTCATCAGTCGGCGGGCAAAACTTTGCTCGATATATATTGTGTCGCAGGTTTAGGGCGTTTTGCGGATAATAGCGATCCATGCAAAGCCGCGGTGCAGGACTTTTTTCTGCAAATGAGCGCCTTGTTCTTTTGCAAGCTGCTCTGACACAGCAAAGAGGTTTTCGCGTGGAGTCACATGAAACCAATTTAGCCATGTGAAAAGGGCATTTTTGAAAAGGCTTGGTAGGCGTTGCTGATCGCCAAAATCGACAATATGCATTTCTCCGCCGGGCTTTAAGTGCTGGATGCTTTCAGCAATAGCCGATTGCCATTGCGGGATCATCGAAACCGCATAGGAAATGAAGATACGGTCGAAACTGTCTACATTGAAAAGTTTGACTGGATTGAAATGTGTTGCATCAGCACGTTCTAGTTCTATGCGTTCCGCAATTCCGGCTCTCTTTGCAGCTGCTTGAGCGGTATCGAGCATCTCGGCTGAAATATCGATGCCGTAGAGTTTTGCGGTGGGGTAGGTCTTCGCGGTTTTTACCAGATTACGTCCCGTACCGCAGCCTATTTCCAATACGCTGCCGCCTTGAGGAACGTTGAGGCCTGCGATCATTGTATCGCGACCGAGAAGATAATATTTGCGCGTCGCGTCGTAGAAGTATCGTTGGTGGCGATAGACGCGGTCCATCAGGCTCGCGTGGTCTATGCCGCTGCTCTGTTTTTGATGGGCGCTCATATTATGCGTCTTTCAGAACATAAAGGTGAAAGCCGCCATAGATGGAAGAGCGGTCGCGGTTATGCAAAGCACGAGATTGTTCTGCACAATAATTCCAATGGTCGAGTATTGAGACATCTACACGTCCCGGCAGCAAACTTGGCTCGGCTGCTGTGCGGAAGATAACGCGGGCACCGGGTGCTGCCGTGCGCGTGATTTCGCTCCAGAGTGCGTTGAGTTGTGCGTCGTTCATCCAGTCTTGCGCGTCAAGCAAGATATAGCGATCCACCGACGAAGCAGGCTTCTTGGCGAGAAATTCCGTATAATTGGCATTGCGCACGCTCATGCGATCACCGCGCGTGCGTACAGTGTCGAAGTTTAGGCGAGAGAGATAAGGCGGCAAAGGGCCGGTCTCGTCATTATTATTATAGCCGCGTCCAAACGCCTGCCATGCGAAATAGTTTTCGCTTAGAGGGAAAGCGCAGGCGAGTTTTTCGAGGCGCGCTCGAAGGACGAAAGCCATATCGCCATTGCCGGCTGTTGCCAAGGCATCATATTGCTGTGGCGGAATGCCAAGGCCAAACAGTGATGATTTGCGCGCTGTGGCCCAGCGCACCATGCGTTTTTCAAACAAGGGTGCTAGGGCAGTATCAAAGAACGTGCGCTGTTCTTCCATGGTGCGTGCTTTGAGAATGTCGCGCGGATCAATGCCATAAAGACGGGCAACGCGGTGTCCCATGCCAATGAACACGCCTAGCAGGCCATGGCGGTAGAGATCGCGGGAGAAAATCGAGATACGCTGGCGGCCGCTCCATTTGCGCTTTTCCCAATAGGCTCGGCTTTCGTTATCAAGATGAGGTTGGATGAAGCGCTGATAGGCCGCAAGATTGGCCTTGTCATCGGCTTTTCCATAGAAGCGGTAGAATGTTGCGTAGTCTGGCAAGTGTTTGAGTGCGGCGAGCTTCAGCCGATTAAAAGCAACATGCGCATTGTTCAGATCGACAGCTTCGACCGAAGCCGGATCGGCCGTCAGATAAGAAAGTGCGTTGCAGCCGCCTGACGCGATAGTCACGATGCGATGCCCCGGTTCTATGGAAAGTGCTGCCATATCGACTTCCGGGTCTTCCCATATCTGCGGATAAACCAGCCCTTTAAACAGCCAGGCAAACAGTCTTTCCGAAGCACCGTCTTTTGAGAGCGCGTTGTTTTGAGTGACTGCACGCTTGAGGATCGTGTCGTTCGTACTCTGCGTTTTCATGCCATGTTCCCGGTTCCTGCGGTGCCAAATCACTGGCGAAGCCAGACGTGTTTGGCAGAGTTAAACATCATCGGGTAACAGGCGCGTGACGCAGAAAGTTATGATTAGTCCTTTGTTATTATGGCGGTTTGTTACGGTGCGTAAGACTATTTGAGAGAACCTTTTCGTATGCGTGCCGTTTTGTGTTGTGATGTTGACATCGTCAAAACATCGCTTGGAAATAGCGCCGGGGACAAAAAGAGTGGTGTGACGAATGTCTTATGAAGGTGATTGGCCATTAAGGGGTCAGTCACAAAAAACCAGAGAGCGTTGGCTATATCCCCGCAACGCTTCAACTTAGGGTAAGGAGAGCCACCGTGAAGAAGTTTTTGATTGCTTCAGTTGCTGCCGTATCGTTTTTGAGTCTTGCAGCTTGTAGCGACAATTCAAAAGATTCCAGTAACGCTCCGGCAGCGCCGGCGCCTGAAGCGCCAGCTGCACCGGCAGCGCCGGCTAATAACACGACAACGACTCCGGCTACCCCTGAGCCAGCAACACCGACGCCTTCAACGCCAGGTACAACCGGAACTCCGCCTGCAAACTAGCTTGCAGTGATAGTCACGTGAATGCCCACGGTATTCACAGAATTCAGATAGCGGTCCGTTTTCGGGCCGCTATTTGCCTCGAAGGGAACGGAACGAGTGACAAATTCTGCGATTGTTGAAAACAAAGATGAGGTGAGCGCGTTTTCAGTGTTCAAACGCCGTCTGACTTCGGTTATGTCTTTTGTCATGAGCCGTAATTTCTTGTTTTTCATTTCTGCTATTGTTCTTGTTGCGCTTGCTGCCTGTGGCAAAGGTGCAGAGGAACAGGCAGCCGCGCCGACACAGTCGGAACAATCGACATCTGCACCTGTTCAGCAAGCGCAGGAAGGCCCTAATCTTATAAAGGCGCTGGAAGATAATTCCGGTGTTATGACACCCGAACAACAGGCTGTAGCCATTGAGCGTGCGCGCAGCAACGCGGAAGCCGCAGCCAAAGCAGTCGGACAATCCGAGCAACAGGCGCAGGCCGCCGGTGAAGCCGCTGCGAGTTCCGCGCAGCGTTCTTTTTCAGAACGTCAGCCCCAATAACTATTTTGTTTATTGCTAAATTATTGTTTTTTCGTCGATTGTCGCGAGTTGTTGTTTCCAGCCTTTGCGGAATTCTATAGAAACGATTCATGTCGATCTGGGTTCAAATCGGTGATTTTTTCACCTCTATAACGCTCAGCGCTATTTCCAGCGTGATTGAAGCTGTGCGAACAGTTTTCGAAGGCGATGCAGACACGCGCAGACGCGTTGCTTTTTCCATCGCCATGATTGCACTGTCGGCCAAGATGGCTAAGGCTGATGGTGTCGTGACGCAGGATGAGTTTCGCGCGTTCCAGCGGATTTTCTCCGTACCCGAAGAAGAACATGCGCATGTGGTGCGCCTTTATAACCTCGCGCAGCAGGACGTCGCTGGTTACGAGAGCTATGCGCGTCAGCTTGCGGGGCTTTGTCGCGAAGGCGATGAGAATTGTCATCTACTCGAAGATATTCTCGACGGACTGTTTCATATAGCGACCGCTGACGGCTATGTGCATGAAAAGGAAATGGCGTTTCTTTCGAACGTTGCCGAAATTTTTGGTTATGACGAACAAGGCTTTGACCGCATCGCTTTGCGGCATGTCAGTCGCGGCGAGGGCGATCCCTTCGCTATTCTTGGTTTGGATCGTGGTGTTTCTTTTGAAGAAGCGCGCAAAAAATATCGCGCGCTGGTTAAGGAACATCATCCAGACAGGCTTTTTGCAGAAGGCCTTCCGCTCGAATTCATTAATATTGCAAATGCGCGCCTCGCTGCCATCAACAGTGCTTGGGCCAGTGTCGTGAAGCAACTGGAGGCCGCATGAGTGGTTCAGATATTAAGCCGTCAGATGAATTAGCAGCGCTTGCATTGGCAAAGCCGGATTATCCGACCGCTACTATTGATGCCTCGCCGAACTTCGGACTTCGCAAGGATGGTAAGACGCCGACTTATCTGATCCTGCATTATACGGGTCTGGCGACGGCAGAGGAGGCGCTTGAAGTTCTCAAGTCTCCAGAGCGGGAAGTTTCAGCACATTATCTGGTTCATGAAGATGGACGCATTGTGCAGATGGTGTCTGAAAAGGCGCGTGCATGGCACGCAGGAAACAGCTTCTGGAAAGGCGAAACTGATATTAATTCGGCTTCCATCGGTATTGAGATCGTCAATCCGGGCGTTCTTGAAAACTATCCGCCATTCGCTGAGCAGCAAGTCGCGTCGGTTATCGAACTGTGCCGCAGTATTTGCTCACGCTACGGAATCCGCCCCGAAAACGTGCTTGCGCATTCAGACATAGCACCAGAGCGTAAGACTGATCCGGGGCATAACTTCCCATGGAAGCAACTGCATGAAGCAGGCATTGGTCATTACATTGAGCCAACGCCGATCCGCGGTGGACGCTTTCTCGCGCGCGGCGAACACGGGCAACCAGTTGAGGCTTTGCAATCGATGCTTGCGCTTTACGGATACAAAATCGAGATCAATGGCGTGTTCGATGAGGCCACTGAGATCGTGATTAAGGCCTTTCAGCGGCATTTTCGGATACAAAATGTGGACGGTGTAGCCGACGTATCTACTATAGATACCCTCTACAGGCTTATTTTTTCGCTGCAAAATGTTACTGCGTGAGTATCGCCATTTTTTAACATGCTCTGGGACGCAGGATTCATATTTCTGTAGTAATTTCATTAAATTAGACCGGAAGTCGTGCTGATTATTGATCTTTTTTCCCTGATGCGTGCATCACGAAATGTGACAGTGTTTATTACAACCTGTAAGACTATTTTACTTCCCCCACCAATCTTCGGCTGCATTTCCCCAGCACATGATCTGCCATTCCCGGCGGTGATGAGCGTGTGAAATGCTTGTTGAGCGGGATCAAAAATAAAACGGCAATGCTGCCCCCAAGACCAGCAAAGCCCCATAAATACGATCCAAGACGGTAGGTTATGAAGTCAAAATTTGTAGTTGTTTGCGCCCTCATTGGCGCCATGAGTTCTTTTGGTCTAAATTCTGCGATCAGTGCGCCGGTAAACGAGCCAACCAATCTCGCAGATCTTCTGAAAGCCCGCGCTCAAAACAAGGCTGTTGAAGCCAACAAGTCAGAAAAGGCTTCGCGTTCCGCACGGTCAGAAACAAAGCAGACCGCGAAAAAGGCTTCTGTGATCACCAAGCGTGCTGCACCCGCTGCAAAAAGTGCAAAGCGTTCCAAGGCACGTTCTGATGCACCAAAGTCCGCAAAGGTTAGCGGCAAGGCTTATTCGCAGATCATCAATCGCTATGCATCAACCTATGGTGTGCCATCGTCGCTGGCGCATGCCGTTGTTCGTCACGAGAGCAACTTCCAGCCAAATGTTCGCGGCAAGGCTGGTGAAATTGGTCTGATGCAGATCAAGCTCTCGACGGCGCGTGGTCTCGGATACACGGGTTCTGCAAAGGGTCTCTACGAGCCTTCAACCAACATACAGTTTGGCATGAAGTATCTTGCAATGGCTCAGAAGCTTGGCGGCGGCAGCACTTGCGGTACGATCCTTAAGTATAATGCCGGTCATGGCGCAAAGCGTATGAACCCAACCTCTGCAAAATATTGTAGCTCAGTTAAGTCCTATATGGCTGGTCTGTAACATCTGAATTTATGTTGTCGGTCGCGTAGAGTTTCAGGCCGATGATGTGAACGAAAAGCCGGTAGTGGTTTTGCTGCCGGCTTTTTTGTTGTGTGGAGATTTTTGCGAAACACGGTTCCCACTTTGTCCGATCATGCTATATACGCGCCGTCAGTCGGTCGGGCAGCCGCGCTTGTCATATGTCGAAAGACGGCAGGTGAGGAAAGTCCGGGCTCCATGGAAATACGATGCCGGGTAACGCCCGGCGGGGGCGACCCCAGGGATAGTGCCACAGAAAGTAAACCGCCCCGTCTTCCGTACCGCTTGTCTAAGCGGCAGGGATGACGGGGTAAGGGTGAAAGGGTGGGGTAAGAGCCCACCGCGCCGGTGGCAACACAGGCGGCACGGTAAACCCCATTGGGAGCAAAACCGAATAGGGACGGCGCGCCGGTTCGTAAGGACCGGCAATCAGTTTCCGGATCAGTCGTCCGGGTGGGTTGCAAGAGGCGGGTGGCGACATCCGTCCCAGATGAATGGCTGCCACGTTGGACGCAAGTCCGGCCATACAAAACCCGGCTTATAGACCGACTGACACTTTATTCTTTCTCATATGTCTTTGATCGCAGGAAACGGATAGTTGTGTTCACGTTGCCTATCTATTGCGGAGCTTCCTAATAAAGGAGGTTTCCATGTCGAGCTTAAAAGATAAAGTCGCAATTATTATCGGTGCGTCGTCGGGTATAGGGCGCGCTACGGCAATGCTTTTTGCCGCGCAGGGTGCAACTATCGTTCTAAATGCCCGCAATGAGGCGGGGTTGGTTCCAGTCGCCCAAGCTATCAAAGAGCTTGGCGGTGAAGCATATTATGTGGCTGGTGATGCTTCAAGAGCTGAAACGCATGAGAAACTCATAGCCGTTGCGCAAAGTGAGTTCGGTCGTCTTGATATTGCTTTTAATAATGCTGGCACTGTCGGTCCTATCGGGCCTTTTGCAGAAACAAGCCTTGATGATTGGAACAAGGTGATTGCCGGAAATCTGACATCGGCATTTCTCGGCGCGAAATCGCAGATACCATCCATGCTCAAGTCCGGCGGCGGTTCGATCATTTTTACATCAAGCTTTGTTGGCACCAGTGTCGGAATTCCTGGAATGTCACTCTATGGTGCTGCAAAGGCTGGGTTGATGGGATTGGTGAAGGGCATCACGGCAGATTATGGCGCGCAAGGCATAAGAGCCAACGCGCTTTTGCCGGGCGGTGTCGATACGCCGATGGCAGGCAGTGATGCGCAGAAAGAATGGGCGGCGGGCCTCCATGCAATGAAGCGGATTGCGAAGCCTGAAGAAATTGCTCAGGCGGCACTCTTTCTTGCGGGTCCAATGGCGAGCTTTGTTTCCGGCTCAGCGCTTTATGCTGATGGTGGTAATTCAGCTGTCAAATAAAAAATAGTGGCTTTCCGGGTTGGAAAGCCACTGTGCCAGATCAAATGGGTGCGCCTGTGAAGAAGTCATAAATAAGCTTCATGTTCAAAACGACAATGATTGCGGCGGTAATAGCCGCAAGAATTGTTACCCAGCGCGGTGCCACCAGTGCGCCCATTTTTTTCTTTTCTGCTGTAAACATCACAAGCGGAATGACAGCGAAAGGCAATTGTAGGCTGAGCACAACCTGCGACAGGATGAGAAGCTCGCTGGTTCCCTGTGATCCACACATGATTGTAACGATTGCGGCTGGAACTATCGCGACAAAGCGTGTGATAGCGCGACGCAACCAAGGCTTCAGTTTGATGTCGATGAAACCTTCCATCACGATTTGACCTGCCATCGTTGCAGTGATGGTCGAGTTAAGGCCACAACACAGCAAAGCAATTGCGAAGAGTGTTGGTGCCAGCGCTGAACCAAGCAGCGGATTGAGCAAGGCATGGGCCTTGTCCAGGTCTTCGACGCCGGTATTTCCGGTTGCGTGGAAACTTGCGGCAGCGAGGATCAGGATGGAAGCATTGACCAGCAGAGCAAACGTTAACGCAATGGTGGAATCAAGCGTGGCATAGCGGATTGCCTCGCGCTTTTCGGGTATTGTTTGGCCATAGTCACGGGTCTGGATGATGCCAGAATGCAGATAGAGATTATGCGGCATGACCGTCGCACCAATGATGCCGAGTGCAATATAAAGCATATCCGGATTGCGCAGGATTTCGGTGGTGGGTGCAAAACCTCGGATAACATCACCCCAATTTGGGTCTGCCATCAGAATTTGGATCAGGAAGCAAATTGCAATAACAGCCAGCAGCGCAATGATCAGCGCTTCAACACGACGAAAGCCTTTGTTTTGGAGATAGAGCACCAAAAGCACATCGGCGGCTGTGAGGATGACACCGATTTCGAGCGGGATGCCAAACAGCAAGTTGAGACCAATTGCCGTGCCGATGACCTCGGCAAGATCGGTGGCACAGATTGCAAGTTCTGCCAGCAGCCATAAAGGCCAGGCAAGAAAACGCGGATAGGCATCGCGGCAGGCTTGAGCAAGATCGCGTCCTGTCGCAACGGCCAGTCGGGTGCAGAGTGCTTGCAGAAGTACGGCCATGAGGTTTGAAAGCAGCACGACCGACAGCAGCATATAGCCAAAGCGCGAACCGCCAGCGAGGGATGTTGCCCAGTTTCCGGGATCCATATAGCCAACGGCAACGAGATAGCCGGGGCCGAAGAAAGCCATGGCACGTCGGAGTTTAGAACCGGACCGACTGACCCGTATAGAGCGATGAACATCTGACATCGAAGCTTCGCCGCGATCACGACGCCAGCCTTCAAAACTAACATCTTTCGCCGTGGTCGTCGTCGTATCCTGTGGGGCCATGCTTTAAGCTTCCAAAATGCAATTGCAAATTATTTGCATTTAATAATCTTGTGCGGTGATTACGTCAACGGTGTTGGGGAGAGTGCTCTTCATAACTATGTGATTGTGAAGGCTGGATATTGGATGAGTGAATTGTCGGCTAAACCGGCTCTGATGCTGCGAGGATAAGAGCTAACAAAAGTGCCTCAATTTATTGCTGGGAAAACTTTTCACACAAGACGGATTTATGAAGGTCGCTGCCAAAGGATAACGGTTCATTAAGCTTAATATCCGATAACTGTTTGAACGAATCCGCCAAATCGACACCCGTCTGAAATTGGCCGGAATGATGCGTAAAACACTGGATAGCGGGACGTGATCCCGGGAAAGGATCGTGATGATGGCTAGCCTCGGCGGAGACCAATCTCAAGCCGAAGGGGCTCAGGTCCGTCACGTTCCGGTGCTTATCTCCGAAGTGATTGACGCTCTGAAACCCGAAACCGGCAAAGTAATTGTTGATGGCACCTTTGGTGCTGGTGGTTATACGCGCTGCATTCTTGAGCAGAGCGCAAATGTTATCGCCATTGACCGTGACCCAACTGCGATTGCAGCAGGACAGGTCATGGTGAAGGAGTTTGACGGCAGGCTCGATCTTGTTGAGAGCCAGTTTTCTGCGCTGGATCAAGCGGTTGAAAAGGTATTGGGAGCGGGTGCCATGGTCGATGGCGTTGTTCTCGATATTGGTGTTTCCTCAATGCAGATTGATGAAGCCGAGCGCGGCTTCTCTTTCCAGAAAGATGGTCCGCTTGATATGCGCATGTCGCGCAAGGGACCGAGTGCTGCTGACGTCGTGAACCGTCTCAAGATGGGCGATCTTGCACGTATTTTTAATTTTTTGGGCGAAGAACGTCATGCTGGCCGTATTGCACGCATGATCGAAAAGCGCCGTGAAGCACAGCCTTTTACACGCACCCTTGATCTCGCGAATGCGATTGAAGGGCTGGTCGGACGCAATCCAAAGGTGCCAATTCATCCGGCGACGCGCGTGTTTCAGGCGCTGCGTATCTATGTGAATGATGAGTTGGGCGAATTGGCGCGCGCGCTGCTTGCAGCCGAGCGCGTCTTGAAGCCCGGCGGGCGTCTTGTTGTTGTGACCTTCCATTCGCTCGAAGATCGTATGGTCAAGCGCTACTTTGCGGATCGTTCTGGCGGCAGTGCAGGATCACGGCATCTGCCTGCAACGCACGTGCGGTTGCCAAGCTTTACGCCTGCGGTGAAGGGCGCTGTTGGCCCAACAGCTGAAGAAGAAGAGCGCAATCCTCGCTCGCGCTCTGCAAAACTGCGTGCAGGTGTGAGAACTGAAAATCCGCCTCTTGAAGATGATTTGACGCTTTTCGGGTTGCCTAAACTGCCTGAAACGCATGAACTGGCCCGGAGTTGAACGAGTGCTGCGTACTTTTGAACTCATCATGATTGCGGCGATGCTGATAGCAGCAACGATCACCTATACCATCAAGTATGATGCGGAGAGGCAGATTTCGGTTATTGCTAAACTCCAACGCCAGATTAACTCTGAGAAGGACACGATCACGCTTCTGCGCGCAGACTGGGCATTGATGAATCAGCCGGGACGTTTGCAGAGCTTGGTGGGTGTGTACTCTGAAGAGCTGAAGCTTGAGCCGATTGAAGCGCAGCAGCTGGCCATGGGTGTCGAAGATATTCCTGAGCGTCAGCTCGATGATATTCAGAAATTGATTTCCGGCAGCGACGAACTGGTCGCAAGCGGCGTTCTGGAACCAGATGCAACCACCACCGGAAGCGTTAAAAAGAATGGAGCGAGGCACTGATCATGCGGCTGAAGCTCGGATTGTCCAAGAAGAACAAAAATACCATTGATGACGGCACCATGCCGGCTGGCAATGAAAAGCTGGCTGGCAATATGGCGTTTGTGGGTTCCCGCAAAAAACATGGCAATCGTGCGCGCAATCGTTTGTGGATGGCCATTGCCTGTTTCGTCGGTATTTACGGTGTTATCGGCGGAAAGCTCATCTATTTCGGTGTCATTGGTGGCGAAGACGATGACTCCAACGGTCCTGCTGTGCATCAGCTGGCGTCGCGTCCCGATATTCTGGACCGCAACGGCGAAATTCTGGCAACTGATATCAAGACTGCGTCGCTTTTTGCGGAACCTCGCAAGATCGTTGATCCAGATGAAACCATCGAGCTTCTTTCAACCGTCATTCCCGATCTCGATTGGGAAGCCACGTATCGCCGCCTGAAGAGCGGTGCAGGCTTTGTCTGGGTAAAACGCGGTTTGACGCCGCGTCAGCAGAGCCAGATCATGGCTCTCGGTGTGCCGGGTATCGGATTTCGTACCGAAAAGCGCCGTTTCTATCCCGGTGGTCCGACCGCGTCGCATATTCTTGGCCTCGTCAATGTCGACAATCAGGGCATTGCGGGTATGGAGAAATATATTGACAGTCAGGGGCTTAGCGATCTTCGTGCAGCAGGCATGGCCACTGCACAGTCGTTGGAACCGGTCAAGCTTTCGATTGATATTCGCGTGCAGCATATCATGCGTGATGTGCTGGTAAAGGCGGTTGAACGTTATCGCGCAATTGCAGCGGGTGCTGTGGTGCTGAACGTGAAGACCGGTGAAGTGATCGCCATGGCTTCGGTGCCGGATTTTGATCCGAACAATCCAGTGCACGCACTGGATAAGGATCGCCTTAACCGTATGTCGGCGGGTACCTATGAAATGGGCTCGACGATTAAGAGCTTCACCACGGCTATGGCGCTCGACTCGGGCAAGTTCACGCTGAACTCGAAGATTGATGCCTCGCGGCCGCTGGTCATTGGTCGTCAGACCATCCGCGACTTCCACGGCAAGGGCCGTGTGTTGACGCTGCCAGAAGTTTTCATCTTCTCATCCAATATTGGTTCGGGTCACGAAGCGAATGTCGTTGGCATTGAAGGCCACCGTGCGTTCTTGAAAAAGCTTGGTCTTCTGGATCGTATGCAGACAGAGCTTCCAGAAGTTGCGCGTCCTGTTGAGCCGCGCGTTTGGAAGAAGGTTCATTCGATGACCATTTCGTTTGGTCACGGCATGATGACCACGCCATTGCAGACGGCGGTTGGTGCGGCGGCGCTTATGAATGGCGGCAAGCTGATCGAGCCAACTTTCCTTGCGCGTACACAGGCTCAAGCCGATCAGGTCGCACAGCAGGTGATTCATCCGCAAGTCTCTGCTGACATGCGCTATCTCTATCGCCTCAACGCAACTGCGCCCGGTGGCTCGGGTAAAAATGCAACGGTTCAGGGCTATCGCGTTGGCGGAAAGACCGGCACGGCGGAAAAGGTCGTTCATGGCCGTTATTCGAAGGATGTGCGTTTCAATGCCTTCGTAGCCTCATTCCCGATGGATGATCCAACCTATGTGGTTCTAACCATTATTGACGAACCGAAGCCTGAAGAAGGTAAGTACAGTGCGACCGCTGGTTTGAACGCAGCCCCAATGGTTTCACAAATTATTCGCCGCTCAGCCACTTTTTTGGGGGTTAAGCCCGATTTTAAACAGGAATTTGCGCCAGCAGAGTCAGAAATCGCCACCGCTGCTGCTGGATATGATTGATTCGTGTAATTGCATGTAGCGCGTGATACGTCCCTTTATCTGGAATTGGTATGACCATGAAGTTGAAAGACATCGCACTTTTTAAGGATCTTACCTCCGGTTCCGCAGGTGATCTCGAAATTACAGGCGTTACATCGGATTCCCGCAAAGTGGAGCCGGGCTTCTTGTTTGCGGCTCTCAAAGGCGTGAAGGCAGATGGCTCGGCCTATGCGATTGATGCTGTCAAACGTGGAGCAGTTGCGGTTATTGCTGGCAAGAGTGCAGTTCTTGAAAATCGCGGTGTGCCTCTCCTTCATGTTGAAGACCCGCGCCATGCGCTCGCTATTGTGGCTGCTCAATTTTATGGCAAGCAGCCGGAAGTTATGGTTGCAGTCACAGGTACCAGCGGCAAGACTTCAGTGGCGTCGTTCACGCGTCAGATCTGGGCCTATGCCGGTTTTCCAGCCGCAAACATTGGTACAACAGGTGTCTTCTCGCCAACGCGCAGCGACTATAATTCGCTGACGACACCTGATCCGGTTGAACTGCATCGTGTGCTTGCTGAACTGGCCGATGAAGGTGTGACCCATGCTGCGATGGAAGCTTCGTCGCATGGTCTTGATCAACGCCGCCTCGATGGTGTGAAGCTTGCCGCTGGTGCTTTCACAAATCTTGGTCGTGATCACATGGACTATCATGCGACGATTGAAGAATATCTGCATGCCAAGATGCGCCTGTTTGATACGCTTTTGCCAAAAGGTGCGCCTGCGATTATTTTTGCAGATGACCAATTTTCGCCACAGGCTATTGAAGCTGCAAAAGCTGCGGGTTGTGATGTAAAGACCGTTGGTCGCAAAGGCGATTTCATCACCATTAAGCGCGTTGAACATGAGCGTTTCCGCCAGCATGTCGAAGTGCGCATCGGGGACGAAATTTTTGAAATTGAATTGCCGCTGGCTGGTGACTTTCAGGTCGCGAATGCACTGGTGTCGGCTGGTCTCGCTATGGTGACCGGTGTCCCGGCTGCTGCTGCAATGCGTGCGCTTGAACGTCTTAAAGGCGCTCCGGGTCGTCTTGATCTCGTTGGTGCCACCGAAGAGGGCGCTCCTGCCTATGTCGATTACGCCCATAAGCCTGAAGCGCTTGAAAATGTGCTGACGTCCGTGCGTCCGTTTACCACGGGTCGCGTGATCGTGGTGTTTGGCTGTGGCGGCGATCGTGATAAGGGCAAGCGCCCGATCATGGGTGAAATCGCAGCGCGTCTTGCTGATGTGGCAATCGTCACAGATGACAACCCACGTTCCGAAGTGCCTGCGCAAATCCGCGCCGAAATCATGGCTGCGGCACCGGGAGCCACGGAAATTGGTGATCGTCGCGAGGCGATTTTCACAGCAGTTTCGATGATGATGCCGGGCGATACATTGGTTGTTGCGGGCAAGGGACATGAAGAAGGTCAGATTGTTGGCAATATTACTTTGCCATTCTCTGATCATACGGAAGTGGCGGCGGCACTTGGCGCACGCCTTGAGGAGCATAAGGGATGAATGACTGGCTTTGGACATCTGCCGATATGGTGGAGGCCATGGAAGGCCGGCCTTTCGGTACGTTGCCTGCGGGGATCACGGGAATTTCCATTGATAGCCGCACGCTGAAAGAAGGCGAAGCTTTCTTCGCGATCAAGGGCGATTTGTTCGATGGGCATGATTTTGCAACGGCTGCTATGGCCGCTGGCGCAGGTCTGCTGGTGGTGAACGAATCCCGCCTTCCTGCGCTTGGTCATCTCAAAGTGCCGATGATCGTGGTTGAAGATGTGCTTGAATCTTTGACCAAGCTTGGTCTTGCTTCGCGTGAACGCTCCAAAGCGCAGATTATCGCTGTCACGGGCTCTGTCGGTAAGACGACAACCAAAGAGGCGCTGCGTCACGTGCTGGCCGATAGCGGCAAAGTTCATGCGTCGGTTGCCTCTTTCAACAATCACTGGGGCGTGCCGCTGACGCTTGCGCGCATGCCAGCCGATACCGATTATGGTGTGTTCGAAATCGGCATGAATCATCATGACGAAATTCGTCCGCTGGTGAAAATGGTTCGCCCGCATGTCGCGCTGATAACGCTGATTGCGCCTGCGCATCTAGGCCATTTTGCAAATCTTGAAGAAATTGCGGTAGCAAAAGCTGAGATTTTTGAAGGCGTTGTACCGGGTGGCTATGCGCTACTTAATCGCGATGACAAGCGCTTCAAACAGCTTGAAGAACTGGCTGAAAAGGCAGGCATCGAGCACATCGTCACCTTCGGTGAAAATGCCCGCTCGGACTATCGCCTGCGCGAAGTCAAAATGCATCCGACCTGTTCGTGCATGACCGTTAAGATCGGCAATGAAGAAGCCGTCGTCAAAGTCAGCATGCCGGGACGCCATATTGTGCAGAACATGCTTGCTGTTCTGGGTGCTGCTCATCTCGTTGGTGCAGACATGGCAAAAGTTGCCATTGCTATGGCAACGCTGAGCGCTGAAGGCGGTCGTGGTGCGCGTCATGTGCTGGAACACCCGGACGGTGGTTCTTTCACACTCATCGATGAAAGCTATAACGCCAACCCAACATCGATGCGTGCGTCGCTTTCACTTTTGCAGGCAACGCCGCCGGAAGGTCCGCGTGGTCGCCGCATCGCAATTTTGGGCGATATGCTGGAGCTGGGTCGTCAGTCTGGCAAGCTTCATGCTGACCTCGCGCGCCCGATTGTCGATGCCGAAGTGAACGTACTTTATATCGGTGGCCGTGAAATGTCGGTGCTGAAAAACGCCTTGCCGGTTGAAATTCACGTCGAATACAGGCAGAGCACCGAGGAATTATTGCCATTGGTGATGAAAGCAGTCCGCCCCGGCGATGTGGTCATGGTGAAATCCTCCAAAGGGATCGGTTTCGCTAAGATCGTCAAGGCGCTGACAAACCAGTTTCCACCGGTGGTTCCTGCCGAATAGGCGTGTTTGAGGGATTTTTCTCCGTATGTTGATGCTTCTTGCAGTTTTTGCCGATCATGTGACGCCGTTCAACGTGTTTCGCTACATCACGTTCCGCACCGGCGGCGCGATGATTACCTCGGCACTGATCGTTTTCTTGTTTGGTCCTGCGATCATCAATTCGTTGCGTGCGCGACAGGGAAAAGGCCAGCCAATCCGTGCTGACGGTCCTCAGACTCACTTTAAAAAAGCCGGGACGCCCACCATGGGTGGCCTGATGATCATGACCGGCATTCTCGTGTCATGTTTCTTTTGGGCCAATCTTTCCAGCGTCTATGTCTGGGTTGTCTTGATGGTCACGGTTGGATTTGGCGCGATCGGCTTTTATGACGATTACCTGAAGGTCACAAAGCAGTCGGATAAAGGTTTCTCAGGTAAGTCGCGCCTTGGTATCGAGTTTCTGATTGCTGCTGTTGCAGCATTTATCATTATGCGCGCCGGGCAAGAGCCGTTCTCGTCGTCGCTGACATTTCCATTTGTAAAACAGTTCGTTCTTAATCTTGGTTGGTTCTTCATTCCTTTTGCAGCCTTCGTGATGGTTGGTGCAGGCAATGCGGTGAACCTCACCGATGGTCTTGATGGTCTTGCAATCGTGCCAGTGATGGTTGCTGCCGCTTCCTTTGGCTTCATTGCCTATCTGTCGGGTAATGCTATTTTTGCGGATTACCTACAAATCCACTTTGTTCCGGGTACGGGTGAATTGGCGGTCGTTCTGGGCGCTGTGATTGGGGCGGGGCTTGGCTTCCTCTGGTTTAATGCGCCACCGGCTGCAATTTTCATGGGCGACACAGGTTCGCTTGCCCTTGGTGGTATGCTCGGCACGGTTGCTGTTGCCACCAAGCACGAGATTGTCCTTGCGATCATTGGCGGTCTTTTCGTCATGGAAGCGCTTTCGGTGATTATTCAGGTTGGCTCGTTCAAGATGACTGGCAAGCGCGTGTTCCTGATGGCACCTATTCATCATCATTTTGAAAAGAAGGGCTGGACGGAAAGTCAGGTCGTGATCCGTTTCTGGATCGTGGCGATTATCCTTGCCATGATCGGCCTTTCCACACTGAAGTTGAGATAAGGCAGACGAATGATCCCGATCACCGCCCTTAAAGATAAGACTGTTGCCCTCTTCGGATTGGGTGGGTCGGGCATTGCAACGGCCAAGGCTATAGTGGCTGGTGGCGCGAAGATCATTGCCTGGGATGATAATCCCGACAGTGTGGCCCGCGCGCAAAGCGCTGGCATTGCAACAGGTGATCTGAGGCAGGCGGACTGGTCACAGTTCGCTGCCTTTGTGCTTTCGCCGGGAGTTCCGCTGACCCATCCAAAACCACACTGGACGGCGGATCTGGCGCTTGCCGCTGGTGTTGAGATTATCGGTGACGTTGAACTCTTCGTACGTGAACGCAATCATATTGCGCCGGATTGCCCGTTTATCGCCATCACCGGCACCAATGGTAAATCGACGACAACCGCGCTGATCGCCCATATTATCAAATCATCGGGCCGCGACATGCAGCTTGGCGGCAATATTGGCACAGCAATCCTGACACTGGAAGCACCAGCGCCAAATCGTTTCTATGTTGTTGAATGCTCATCCTATCAGATTGATCTTGCGCCATCGCTTAATCCGACTGCTGGTATTCTGCTCAACCTGACGCCGGATCATCTTGACCGGCATGGTTCGATGGAAAACTACGCCGCGATCAAGGAGCGGCTTGTTGCAAAAAGCGATGTGGCAATCATTGGCGTCGATGACGATTATTGCATCAGTATTGCAGACCGTCTCGCAGGAAACGGCGTAAAAGTCGCGAGAATTTCCAAGGACGAGCGCCTTGAGGATGGTGCTTTTGCGGACGGTGTAAAGCTCTATTCCGCCAAAGCTGGCAGCGTTGAAGAGCTTGCTTCGCTTGAGGGTATTGGTTCGCTTCGCGGCGCGCACAATGCGCAGAATGCGTTAGCCGCTATCACTGCCTGTCTTGCCGTTGGTCTTTCCATTGAAGAAGTCCGTGCCGGTTTGAAAAGCTTCCCTGGTCTTGCACATCGGATGGAACAGGTGGGGCATCGCGGCAAGGTTCTCTTCGTCAATGATTCCAAAGCCACTAATGCCGAAGCGACCGCTCCCGCGCTGTCATCTTTTGCCAATCATATTTACTGGATTGCCGGTGGTGTGCCCAAGGCGGGCGGTATTGCGTCGCTTTCTGGTTTCTTCCCGCGTATCACCAAAGCCTATTTGATCGGTGAGGCTGCGGCGCAATTTGCTGCGACGCTGGGCGATGCGGTGTCGTTTGAGATTTCAGACACTTTGGCTGCGGCTGTTGAACATGCGGCACGCGATGCAGGTAATGACGCTGCGGGCGAGCCTGTGGTTCTGCTTTCACCAGCCTGTGCGAGCTTTGACCAGTTCCAGAATTTTGAAAAACGCGGTGATGCATTCCGCAGCGCCGTTCTCGCACTCCCGGGTATTGAGCCAATCGGAGGGAAAAGCTGATGGTAAGTCGCGTTGACCGTGGTGCTGTCGCCAATTGGTGGTGGACAATCGACCGTTACTTTCTGGCTGCATGTCTGGCCCTGATGGGGCTTGGCGTACTGCTCTCCTTCGCGGCCAGTCCTGCTGTTGCACAACGCATTGGCCTCGATAGCTTCCATTTCGTGGAACGACAGACATTTTTCATGATCCCGGCTGTTGCCGTTATGATCGGTGTGTCATTTCTGTCACCCCGGCAGATCAGGCGTTTTGCACTGATACTGCTCTGCGCATCGCTGTTTCTTATGGCTGCGGCGCTGTTCGTCGGCATCGAAATCAAGGGCGCACGTCGCTGGGTCAGCCTTGCCGGTGTCTCTATTCAGCCGTCCGAATTTATGAAGCCTGCTTTTGTGGTCATCTGCGCATGGCTTTTCTCGGAGCGCGAGCGCGGTGGCCATATGCCGGGATATTTTCTAGCCATGGCACTGTTCTGTGTCACAGCTGGATTGCTGATGTTGCAGCCGGACTTCGGGCAGACCATGCTGACCACTGGCACATGGGGCGCGATGTTCTTTCTCGCTGGCCTGCCAATGTTCTGGATTCTGGTTCTTGGCGGCATCGCAGTTGTTGGTGCTTTCGGTGCTTACATGACGCTTGATCACGTTGCGGGTCGTGTGAACCGCTTTATGACCGGCGAGGGCGACACGTTTCAGGTGGATGCAGGTCGCGAAGCTATTTTGCGTGGCGGCTGGTTTGGTCAGGGGCCGGGCGAAGGTACGGTAAAGCGCATCATTCCTGATAGTCACACCGACTTTATCTTCTCGGTAGCCGCCGAAGAATATGGCATTATTCTTTGCATGATCATCATGGCACTGTTTGCGTTTATCGTGATCCGTGGCTTGTCGATTGCGCTTCGTGAGCGCGATGCTTTTACGCGTCTTGCTGTTTCTGGCATCGTGATCCTGTTTGGCTTCCAGTCGATCATTAACATGGCGGTTAATCTGCATTTGATGCCTGCAAAGGGCATGACGCTGCCATTCATTTCTTATGGTGGTTCATCCCTTGTAGCGATTGCAATCACTATGGGCATTTTGCTGGCGCTGACACGCCGTCGTCCGGAAGCGCGTATGACGCATACGGTCAGCATGGGCGAGCGCATTCCGGTTTTGTGAGGGAACTATGGCCAAAGGCGTAATCGTATTGGCTGCCGGGGGAACTGGCGGCCATCTGTTTCCAGCCGAAGCACTGGCGCATGAGTTGAAGTCTCGTGGCTGGGATGTGCATCTGGCAACCGATGCGCGCGCGCAGCGCTTTGCCGGGGCATTTGCAGAAGATCATGTGCATGTGATCCGTTCCGCTACCATTGCCGGGCGCAATCCGATTGCGCTGGCACGCACGCTCTGGTCGTTGTGGCAGGGTAATCTTGATAGTCGCAAACTGTTCCGTCGGTTGAAGCCGAAACTGGTTGCTGGCTTCGGTGGTTATCCAACGTTGCCGCCGCTTTATGCTGCAAGCAATATGGGCATCCCGACAATGGTGCATGAGCAGAATGCCGTCATGGGCCGTGCCAATAAGGGACTCGCCTCGCGCGTGAAGGCAATTGCTGGCGGGTTTCTTCCAGAAACAAGCGGCGCTTTTGCTGAAAAGATTATTGCGACCGGAAATCCGGTTCGCCCGCCGGTGCTTGCTGCTGCCAACACATCCTATAGACCAGCCAAAGAAGGCCAGCGTTTTCGCCTGCTGGTATTTGGTGGTAGTCAGGGTGCGCAGTTTTTCTCACAAGCTATTCCCGAAGCGATTGCGCTTTTGCCAGAGAGTGAACGGGCAAGGCTGCTGATTACCCAGCAAGCCCGCAAAGAAGATGAAGCGGCTGTTCGTGCTGCTTATCAGAAGCTGCGTATTCTTGCGGATGTTGCGCCGTTCTTCAACGATATGCCAGCACGCATCGCCGATGCGCATTTTGTCATTTCACGTTCGGGGGCTTCGACTGTTTCAGAAATAGCAGCGATTGGCCGTCCGGCGATACTGGTGCCTTTCCCGCATGCGCTTGATCATGATCAGGCAGCGAATGCGGCAGCCCTTGCGCGTGCTGGCGGTTGCGAGGTCATGCGGCAGTCGGAGCTGACGCCACAGCGACTGGCTGACATAATTAGTGCGGCGATTAACGAGCCGGAAAGGCTTGAACAACAGGCAAAAGCTGCAAAAAGCGTTGGTAAGCCTGATGCCGCGCAGTTGCTTGCTGATCTTGCAGAGGCTATTGCAGCAGGACAATCAGTTCAGGAATTTAAAGAAGGAACTCGGCCATGAAAATGCCGCTCAACATCGGGCTTGTCCATTTTATCGGGATCGGCGGCATTGGCATGAGCGGCATTGCGGAAGTGCTGCACAATCTTGGCTACAAGGTTCAGGGCTCGGATCAGTCGGATAGCGCCAATGTGCAGCGTCTGCGCGAGAAGGGCATTGAAGTCTTTGTCGGCCATAAGGCTGAGAATCTTGGCGATGCAGAAGTAATTGTTGTCTCTACAGCAATCAAGAAGACCAATCCGGAACTGGCCGCTGCGCGCGAAAAGCTTCTGCCGATTGTTCGCCGTGCTGAAATGCTGGCTGAACTGATGCGTTTCCGTCGTGCGGTTGCCATTGGCGGCACGCATGGCAAGACCACGACCACATCAATGGTCGCAGCGCTGCTTGATGCCGGTCATCTTGACCCGACGGTTATCAATGGCGGCATTATCAATGCCTACGGCACCAATGCCCGTATGGGTGACGGTGACTGGATGGTTGTCGAAGCGGATGAAAGCGACGGTACGTTCCTCAAGCTTCCAGCCGATATTGCGGTTGTTACCAATATCGATCCTGAGCATCTCGATCACTACGGCAACTTTGACAATGTGCGTGCAGCTTTCGCACAGTTCGTCGAGAACGTGCCGTTCTATGGTTTTGGCGTGATGTGCCTAGATCACCCGGAAGTGCAGGCTCTGGTGAGCCGCATTGAGGATCGTCGCATCGTGACCTATGGCCAGAACCCGCAGGCAGATGTGCGCTTTGTCAATCATCGCATGGAAGGCGCTGTCAGCGTATTTGATGTGCTGATTCGTTCGCGCAAGGGTGAGACGACCGAGATCAAGGATCTGCGTCTGCCGATGCCGGGTCTGCACAATGTTTCCAACGCAACGGCGGCCATTGCGGTTGCGCATGAGCTGGGCATTTCAGCCGATGATATTCGTCGTGGTCTTGGCGCGTTTGGCGGTGTGAAGCGTCGCTTTACCCACACGGGCTCGTGGAATGGCGTTGAGATTTTCGATGACTATGGACACCATCCGGTTGAAATTCGCGCGGTGCTGAAAGCCGCACGCGAAGCAACCAAAGGTCGTGTCGTTGGTATCGTTCAGCCGCATCGCTATACGCGTCTGCACAGCCTGTTTGATGAATTTGCAGCGTGCTTCAATGATGCCGATACGGTTATCGTTGCGCCCGTGTATACGGCTGGCGAAGACCCGATTGAAGGCGTAAATTCGGAAACGCTCGTTTCGCGCATTAAGACCGCGGGCCATCGTGATGCACGTTATGCCAGTGGTCCAGAAACATTGGCGCCACTTGTTGCATCTGTTGCTGAACCCGGTGATTTCGTGGTTTTCCTCGGTGCGGGCAATATCACGCAATGGGCGCATGCACTTCCGAAAGAACTGGCTGAACAGGGTGAAAAGTAATGGAAAGCGGCGAAGCGCTTCTCAAGAAGCTCGACGGCAGGCTGTCGGGGCTGCGTGGCAAAATGATGCCGGATACCGGCATGGACAAAATCACATGGTTCCGCGCCGGTGGCCTTGCACAGGTTCTGTTTCAGCCCGCAGATGAAGAAGATTTGGCTTTGTTTCTGCAAGCTGTGCCAGAGGAGATTCCGCTTCTGGTTGTAGGTATCGGCTCCAATCTTCTTGTCCGTGACGGTGGTATTCCGGGCTTTGTGGTGCGTTTATCAGCCAAGGGCTTCGGCAGTGTCGAACAGGTGTCGGAAACGCGGTTGAGGGCAGGCACGGCAACACCTGATAAGCGTGTAGCGGCGGCCGCGCTTGAGGCTAATCTGGCAGGCTTCCATTTTTATCACGGCATTCCCGGTGGCATTGGCGGCGCGTTGCGGATGAATGCCGGTGCCAATGGTGTTGAAACCCGCGAGCGCGTAGTGGAAGTGCGTGCGCTTGACCGCAAGGGTGAGCTGCACATTCTGTCCAATGCAGACATGGGTTATGCCTATCGCCATTCCTCGGCATCGCCTGATCTGATTTTCACGTCTGCCTTGTTTGAAGGTATTCCGGGCGACCGTGAAGACATTCAGAAGGCGATGGACGAGGTGCAGAATCACCGCGAGACAGTGCAGCCTGTGCG
Organism: Brucella pseudogrignonensis; assembly: GCF_032190615.1. Classification (NCBI taxonomy): domain Bacteria; kingdom Pseudomonadati; phylum Pseudomonadota; class Alphaproteobacteria; order Hyphomicrobiales; family Brucellaceae; genus Brucella; species Brucella pseudogrignonensis. Next base: position 479,381 of record NZ_JAVLAT010000001.1, on the reverse strand, counting down.
TGAGAAAACTGGCGGCTCAACCTTCAAAAACCCTGAAGGCACGTCTGCTTGGAAAGAAATCGACAAGGCTGGCTGTCGTGGCTTGCGCGTCGGTGGTGCACAGATGTCTGAGATGCACTGCAATTTCATGATCAATACGGGTGACGCCACCGGATATGATCTCGAAATGCTTGGCGAGACAGTTCGCGCTAAGGTTTATGAGAGTTCCGGCATTCGCCTTCATTGGGAGATCAAGCGGCTTGGCTTATTCCGTGAAGGGCAGGAAGTGAAAGAATTCGTATAAAAATTAATATTTTAAGAAGCCCGGATTTCCCACTGAAATTCCGGGCTTTTTTGCGCTTATTGAGTCGTTCGTAAGTTGCTCCCCTTTTGATAGGGGCTTGCCACGGAATCAACTCTCTGATTCTTTATGGTTAACCGTACAGTGATTTGATTCGTCAGAGTTTTCTGACTTGGGTGTCTGCTGCGTAGTGTGGCCGGGCTATCCTGATTCTATTTTTGATTCGAGCGCAGGGGATGCGCAGAGGGGATGACTAACGTGGCTGGACAGAAGGCTGTAAAGCATGTTGCCGTTTTGATGGGCGGCTTCTCTTCAGAGCGTCCTGTCAGCCTGTCGTCTGGTGCTGCTTGTGCAACTGCTCTCGAAGAGTGCGGCTACTGCGTTACGCGTGTTGATGTTAACCGGAATGTTGCCAGTGTTCTCGCTGAGTTGAAGCCTGATGTGGCGTTCAATGCGCTGCACGGTCCGTTTGGTGAAGATGGCACCATTCAGGGTATCCTTGAATATCTCCAAATTCCTTACACGCATTCCGGTGTGCTGGCTTCCGCGCTCGCTATGGATAAGGGTCGTGCGAAGACGGTTGCGGCTGCTGCTGGTGTTGCTGTTGCGCCTTCACGCCTGATGAATCGTTTTGAAATCGGCAATGAGCATCCGATGCAGCCGCCTTATGTGGTGAAGCCTGTAAAAGAAGGTTCAAGCTTCGGTGTTGTCATCGTTCAGGAAGATCAGACTCATCCTCCGCAAATCATCAGCTCAGCCGAGTGGAATTATGGTGCGGATGTTTTGGTCGAAAAATACATTCCGGGTCGTGAGCTGACCTGCGCCGTGATGGGTGATCGCGCGATGGATGTCTGCGAGATCATTCCGGTAGGGCATCAGTTCTACGATTTTGATTCAAAATATGTGCCTGGAGCATCAACTCACGTATGTCCGGCAAAAATTTTACCAAATATTTACCAAAAAATACAAACAATGGCACTTACGGCGCATCGGGCAATCGGGTGTCGGGGCGTAAGCAGGTCAGACTTCCGTTTCGATGACCGTTTTTCCGAAGAAGGCGAAGTTATTTGGCTGGAAGTTAATACTCAGCCGGGAATGACTCCTACCTCGCTCGTACCTGATATCGCGAAAGCGGCGGGTATCTCTTTTGGTGAATTGTTGAGTTGGTTGGTGGAGGACGCGTCTTGTTTGCGTTAAACGGCAGATCACATGAATACAGGCGTTCTGGCGCGATGCGTGATGCATCGGGTGCAGCCTTTGTTCTGCCGCGCTTTCTGCGCAAGCCCTTCCGCTTTGCTGTTCGTTTGTTTCAGGGCAATATCAACGTTCCGCGCTATGCTGGCACGATTGGTATGCTCGGCTTTCTTGGCGCAACCGGCGTTTACGGCATGGTTCTTGGTGGTCATTCCGAAAACATGGTCAAGGCAACTGCCTCGACTCTCGGTTTTGCAATTGAAGAGGTGAAGGTCGTTGGTAACAACGAGACCTCCGATATTGATATTCTCGGTCAGCTTGAGTTGGACGGTGAAACATCGCTCGTTGGCTTGAGTGCTGAGGCTGCGCGTCAGGCGATTGCGAAGCTTCCCTGGGTTGAAAGCGCAGAAGTGCGCAAGGTTTATCCGGGTACTCTGCTGGTGTCGCTTGAAGAGCGTAAAGCTTTCGCGGTCTGGCAGAATGGTCAGGAGCTTTCGCTGATTGATTCGGCGGGTGATACAATCGTTCCGTTCCGGCCGGGCCGTTACAACGCTCTCCCGCTAGTCGTCGGTGCGGGTGCTGAAAAACGCGTTAAGGGCTTCGTGGACGAGGTTGCCGCCTATCCTGCGCTGGCTGGCAAGGTTCGTGCATATATTCGTGTTGCTGATCGCCGTTGGGACATTCTGCTGGAAAACGGCGTTCGCATCATGCTGCCGGAAAATGATCCGATGAAGGCTCTTGCTGAAGTCGAAAAGATGGATAGCGAAAAGCATCTGTTGTCGCGCGATATTGCTGCGGTCGATATGCGTCTTGATGATCGCGTCACGGTGCAGTTGACGGCGAGTGGCATGGAGCAGCGTGAGAAGTTTCTGGCAGATCGTAAAAAAGAATTAGCCCGCACGGGGAAACGCGTATGAGTATTCTTGGCGGAAAAGGTTCATCACAAGCTGGAAGTGCAGGGCGCAAGGTGCGCCTGCTGACAGTTCTGGATGTTGGTTCTAGTAAGGTTTCCTGCGTGATCGCGCGTCTGCGTCCGCATGAAGCGGGTGCGCTTCTTCCGGGTCGCACGCATCGCATGGAAGTGCTTGGCATTGGCCATCAGCGTTCGCGTGGTGTGAAGTCTGGCGTGATTATTGATCTCGATGCGGCTGAACAGTCAATCCGCCTCGCAGTGGATGCTGCTGAGCGTATGGCTGGCCTGACGGTTGATAGCCTCATCGTGAATATTTCTGCTGGCCGTTTGAAGAGTGAGACGTTTACTGCGAGCGTTAATCTCGGCGGTCATGAGGTTGAACAGACAGATATTCGCCGCGTACTGGCGGCGGGCGCAAAGCAGGCGCTTGCTGCTGAACGCCACCTCGTACATTCGCTGCCCGTTGGCTATACGCTTGACGGCGAGCGCGGTATTCGCGATCCGCTTGGCATGCTGGGCGACAGCCTTGGCGTCGACATGCATGTGCTGACGGCTGATGCGGCACCGCTTCGTAATCTCGAATTGTGTATCAATCGTTGTCACCTTTCGGTCGAGGCAATCGTCGCGACACCTTATGCGAGCGGCCTTGCAGCGCTCGTTGGTGACGAAGCTGAAATGGGTGCGGCCTGCATCGATATGGGCGGCGGCACGACCACGATTTCTGTCTTCTCTGAAGGTAAGTTTATTCATGCTGATGCAGTTGCTATCGGCGGTTCGCACGTCACCATGGATGTGGCACGCGGCTTCTCCACACGGATGGAAGATGCTGAACGCCTTAAGGTTATGTATGGCTCGGCGCTGCCAAGTGCAGCTGACGACCGCGATCTCATCTCGGTTCCGCCAATTGGCGATGACGAGCGTGATGTACCCAATCAATATCCGCGTTCGGTTTTGACGCGGATCATCCGTGCACGTGTGGAAGAAACGCTTGAACTGGTTCGCGACAGGCTGAACCAGTCGGGCCTCGGACACATCGTTGGGAAGCGTGTGGTGCTGACAGGTGGCGCAAGCCAGCTGCCGGGCATGCCAGAAGCAGCCAGACGGATACTTGCAAGGAATGTGCGTATCGGGCGTCCGCTAGGAATAGCGGGATTGCCTGAAGCGGCTAAGGGTGCGGCTTTCTCCGCGACTGTTGGACTTCTGATCTACCCGCAAGTGGCAGGCATTGAAGAACGGTCGGTGAAAGCAGCTTCCTCCGGTCTTATGACTGGTACGGGCGGGCGAATTCAGCGTGTCGGCCAATGGCTGAGAGAGAGTTTTTGAGTACACTGAGTGATTTCATTGCGTGATGTGGGCGTAACCATCAGCGTAATAACCAATTAGCACCGCGGCGGCGAAGCGGTGTGAGGCTTTAAGAGGAACGAGAACCATGACAATTAATCTGCAAAAGCCGGACATTACCGAGCTGAAGCCTCGCATCACCGTGTTCGGTGTCGGTGGCGGTGGCGGCAACGCGGTCAACAACATGATCAATGCCGGTTTGCGCGGTGTGGATTTTGTTGTCGCGAACACTGACGCGCAGGCTTTGACCATGTCGAAGTCCGAACGCATGATCCAGCTCGGCGCAGCTGTCACCGAAGGTCTCGGTGCTGGTTCGCAGCCTGAAGTTGGTCGCGCAGCTGCTGAAGAATGCATCGACGAAATCGTCGACCACCTCAATGGCACGCATATGTGCTTCGTCACTGCCGGTATGGGCGGCGGCACCGGTACGGGTGCGGCTCCTGTTGTGGCACGCGCTGCACGCGAACGCGGTATCCTCACTGTCGGCGTCGTAACAAAGCCTTTCCATTTTGAAGGTGCTCGCCGCATGAAGACGGCTGAGCTCGGCATCGAAGAACTGCAGAAGAACGTCGATACGCTTATCGTCATTCCAAACCAGAACCTCTTCCGCATTGCCAACGACAAGACCACCTTCGCTGATGCTTTCGCAATGGCGGATCAGGTGCTCTATTCGGGTGTTGCCTGCATCACCGATCTGATGGTCAAGGAAGGCCTCATCAACCTCGACTTTGCTGACGTTCGCTCGGTTATGCGCGAAATGGGCAAGGCGATGATGGGCACTGGCGAAGCTTCCGGCGAAGGCCGTGCAATGGCTGCTGCAGAAGCTGCGATTGCTAACCCGCTGCTCGATGAAACCTCGATGCGCGGTGCAAAGGGTCTTCTCATCTCGATCACCGGTGGTCGCGATATGACTCTGTTTGAAGTCGATGAAGCTGCGACACGTATCCGTGAAGAAGTTGATCCTGAAGCCAACATTATCCTTGGCGCTACTTTTGATGAAGGCTTGGAAGGCGTTATTCGCGTCTCTGTTGTTGCCACTGGCATCGACAAGAAGATCGGAGATGCGGCGCCTGCGCCGCTGGAATTTCGCCAGCCGGTAAAGCCAGTTGCCCAGCAGGCAAAGCCAATGGCTCCACATGGCATTCTTCGTCCTCCAGTCGCTGAACAGCCACGTCAGGTTGAACAGCCTGCGCCAGTTGCTCAGTCGATCGAAACTGAAATTCCAGCTGCACCAGTAGCGCCCGCCGCTTCTGCTGCTCCTGAGTTCCGCCCGCAGAGCCGTATTTTCCAGGCGCCTGCTGCTGAAAGCTTTGAACGCGCACCTGTTGCTCGTCCAGTCGCTCCACAGCCGCAGATGCATCACAATCAGGCAACTGCTCAGGCAATGCAGCCACAGGCTTATCAGCAGCCACAGCAGATGCATGCAGAACCGGCTCCTCAGCCACGTCCTGCTCCGCGTATGCCAGCTGTTTCTGATTTCCCACCTGTTGCACAGGCTGAGATCAATGCACGTCGTGCAGCGCCTCAGCAGCCTGTTCAGGAAGAACGCGGTCCAATGGGTCTGCTTTCCCGCCTGACACGTGGTCTGACCCGTCGTGAAGAAGAGCAGCCAGCAGCTCGCCTTGAGCCAGCTCAGCAGCGCGAACCTGCGATGCGTCAGCCAGAGCAGCGCCGCCCAATGCAGCAGGATGCTTCGATCTATGCACCGCGTCGCGGCCAGCTTGACGATCAGGGCCGTCCACAGCCACGCGCTGCTTCGGAAGAAGACCAGCTCGAAATTCCAGCGTTCCTGCGCCGTCAGTCAAACTGATCAGTAAACGTTGGTTGAATTTAAAAGCCGCAAGGAATTCCTTGCGGCTTTTTTCATTGGCGCTTCGTTATATGTTGTAAGAAAGCGTGATTTTGATCGGTTCCCCGCAACTACTATTTGTAGCCAATGCTTTCATATCTGCGGGCGATGTTTCTGCGTAGCGGTAGCTCATTTTTGCCATATCTCTTTTATTTAAGGGACATGAAGAAAGCTCGGTTACGTTGATTTGCCCGCTGAAAAGACCTTGGCAGGATGCTGCATCGCGCATTAAAAAAAGATAGATTGGACCCCGTTTTGAACGTTTATCAAAAGACAATTGGCCGTGTTTTCACGTTGTCGGGCGTAGGTGTCCATGGCGGTACAAGTGCATCGGCTACGTTTTTGCCAGCAGACGTCAATATCGGAATTATCTTCCGCCGTTCTGATATTAAGGATGCGCCGGATACGCGCGCTCATGCCTCCGAGATTGGTGCAACTGATCTCTGTACGGCTCTTGGACCGCAGGAAGCGCGAATCAATACAGTTGAGCATCTGATGGCAGCGATTGCCGCCCTGGGTATTGATAATCTTATTGTCGAGATTGAAGGGCCAGAAGTTCCGATTCTTGATGGCACCTCCGCGCGTTTTATTGATGCGTTCGATGAAGCTGGTATTGTTACGCAAGACGCCAAGCGTCGGTTCATTCGTATTCTCAAAACAGTGCGCGTGGAAGCAGGCGGATCATGGGGGGAGTTTCAGCCCTATTCGGGGACTCGTTACGAAGTCGAAATCGATTTTGAGTGTCCGCTGATTGGTCGTCAGAAATACGCCAATGACATCAATGAAGAGGCCTTCCGTAAGGACATCTCCACTGCACGTACTTTCGGCTTCATGAAAGATGTTGAACGGCTGTGGGCGGCTGGTTTGGCGCTCGGTTCTTCGCTTGATAACTCGCTTGTCATTGGCGACGATAATTCGGTTATAAATCCGGGTGGCCTGCGTTTTAAAGATGAGTTCGTACGCCATAAGACACTGGATGCCGTGGGCGATCTTGCGCTCGCTGGGCTGCCTTTCATTGGCTGTTTCCGGTCATATCGCGGTGGTCACAGGCTGAATGCCGAAACAGTAAAGGCGCTTCTTGCTGACAAATCGAATTACGATATTGTTGAAGCAAGTGGTGTTCGTCGCAATTTTGATAATTCGGATATGGTGACCGTTCGTCCAAATATTTCGGCCCCTTGGGCACTTTAAGGGTGTGATGCGAAGGACTGGACGTTTATGGCCATAATTGGGCCGTGATCGCCACGTCATGTTTGCTATGAGTCGGTGTATCGTATGTGAAGTGACAGCCAGACCTCGCCATTGGATGAGGATGTAGCAATTGGTTTGCAAAGATAATGCCTTAGGCCGTTCCGAATATGCCATTTTCTGATGATTGATCAGCTAGACGATTGCCGATTACGCTAGCATGTGGTTTATGAACGGCCAAAACAGCCTCGGCTATGTTTACCTTTGTGCTGATGCTGATGTATTGAGTTGGATGGAAATAAGCACAGATCAGTCTGTTTGCTTACGCCCTTACTGAAAAGACGTTGCCAGATGGCCGGAGACCGCATGACGAGTTCCAATTTCCCGGTGAAGACGAAAACCGCGCTGATGGTCAGCGCCCTTGCCGTTTTTGTTCCGCTTGCGGGATGTGCCAGCAAAAACGACGATATCGATCTGACCAAATATGTTGAGACGATTGATCCGGCGGATAAGCTTTACAACGAAGGTCTTGCGAACCTCGATGCTGGTCGTCTGGGCGAAGCTGCTAAGAAGTTTGCTGCGGTCGATCGTCAGCATCCTTACACTGAATGGGCGCGTAAGTCGCTCGTCATGGCCGCTTTTACCAATTATCGTCAGGGCAATTACGAAGAAGCGATCAACATGGCAAAGCGTTACAATACGCTTTACCCTACATCGCCTGAATCGGCCTATGCATACTACATCATCGGTTTGAGCTATTTCCGCCAGATTCCTGATGTGACCCGCGATCAGGCTGCAAGCCGTCGCGCTATTGCAGCGATGCAGGAAGTGGTCGATCGCTTCCCGAATTCCGAATATGTTGACGATGCCAAGACCAAAATCCGTGTTGCGCGCGATCAGCTCGCCGGCAAGGAAATGCAGGTTGGTCGTTACTATCTTGAGCGCAAGGAATATCTGGCTGCGATCAAGCGTTTCCGCCTGGTTGTAGAGCAATACTCCAACACCCGTCAGGTTGAAGAAGCACTTGCTCGTCTGGTCGAAGCCTATTATGCGCTTGGTCTGACGTCGGAAGCTCAGATGGCTGCGTCTGTCTTGGGCAAGAATTTCCCGGATAGCCGTTGGTATAAGGATAGCTACAAGCTGTTGCAGAGCGGTGGTCTTGAACCGCGCGAAAACGGTGGTTCTTGGCTAGCCAAGGCTTCTTCGCTCATCACGGGCGGCAACTAAGCCGATACCTGCATGCTGTCGCACCTGTCGATCCGCGATATTGTTCTGATTGAAAGGCTCGACATCGAGTTCAAGACCGGCTTGTCCGTGCTTACGGGCGAGACAGGTGCAGGCAAATCAATCCTGCTTGATTCGTTGTCGCTCGCACTTGGTGCGCGCGGCGACGCTTCTCTAGTGCGTCATGGTGCGGATCAGGGGCAGGTGACTGCCGTGTTTGATGTGCCGGGTGGCCATCCGGCACGTAAATTCTTAAGTGAAAATGGTTTTGATGATGACGGCGACGTTATCCTGCGCCGCCTCCAGATGGGGGACGGCCGCACTCGTGTTTTCATCAATGATCAGGCGGCAAGCGTCGCGCTGCTGCGCGAACTCGGCAAGCGTCTCGTTGAAATTCACGGTCAGCATGATGATCGTGCGCTGATTGATACCGATCTTCATCGTACATTGCTGGATGCTTTTGGCGGTCTCGATGCTGAAGCCACCACTGTTCGCGAGCGCTATAAAGCATGGCGCGACGCAGAAAGTGCATTGTCGAAGCATCGTGCGCGTGTCGAACAGGCTGAGCGCGAAGGTGACTATCTGCGGTCGTCAGTCGAAGAACTGACCAAACTTGATCCGCAGCCGGGCGAAGAAGAGGAGCTCGCTGAACGCCGTGCGATCATGATGAAATCAGAAAAGATTGCCGGTGACGTGAATGAAGCAGGTGAGTTGTTGTCAGGGAATGGTTCGCCAGTGCCGACACTTGCAAGCCTCGTGCGTCGGTTAGAGCGTAAAATCCCGGAAGCGCCGCATCTTCTTGAGCCCGTTTGTAAGGCGATTGATGAAGCACTCAATCACCTAGCACTTGCACAGGATGGTATTGATCATGCCATGCGCGAGATTGATTTTGATCCGCGTGTGCTGGAGCAAGTCGAGGAGCGGTTGTTTGCTTTAAGAGCCGCCGCGCGCAAATATTCGGTTGCAGTCGAAGGCTTGCCAGCTTTGCGGGACAAGATGGATGCCGATCTTGCTGATCTTGATGCCGGAGCAGAAAAGCTGATTAAGCTTGAAGCACAAGCCACAGAAACCCGTGCGTCTTATGATGCCGCTGCCAAGGCTCTGTCTGAACGCCGTACGTATACAGCTGAGCATCTTAAAGCCGCTGTCATGGCCGAGCTTCCGGCGCTGAAGCTTGAGCGTGCTGAGTTTATCGTCGAAATGACGACGGATATAAATGCGCGTGCTGCCGAAGGCATTGATACGGTTGAATATTGGGTTCGCACCAATCCGGGTACGCGCGCTGGCCCGATGATGAAGGTTGCATCGGGTGGTGAACTTTCTCGCTTCCTGCTTGCGCTGAAGGTGGCGCTTGCTGATCGCGGTTCGGCACCGACACTTGTGTTCGATGAGATCGATACGGGGGTAGGTGGAGCAGTTGCCGATGCGATTGGGCAGCGCTTGGCGCGTCTTTCATCGCGTGTGCAGGTTCTATCGGTGACGCATGCACCGCAGGTAGCCGCGCGCGCTTCAACGCATTTCCTGATTGCCAAATCCGCGACCAATGAAGATCGCATGTCCACGTCGATCCGTTCGATTGGTGTCGATGAGCGGCAGGAAGAAATCGCACGTATGCTGGCCGGTGCCAGCATTACCGATGAAGCACGCGCAGCGGCGGAACGTTTGCTGGCCGAGAACAGTGCACTAGCAATTTAAACTGTTGTCAGCAGTCTGTGTGCGACTTGCTGTTTTCGTAGGCGCAGCCTCATTTCTTAGCTATGTTGAGCAAAATTGAATCAGCAGGTTTTGCCACGCATATGTCCGATATTTTCGTTGAAAAACTGACCGACCAAGAAGCCACCGCAGAACTGGAACGGCTTGCGCGTGAAATTGCGCATCATGATGAGCTTTACCACGCCAATGATCGGCCAGAAATTTCGGATGCCGACTATGATGCATTGAAGCGGCGCAATGATGCGATTGAAGAGCGCTTTCCACATCTGGTTCGGCCAGATAGTCCATCCTTGCGGATTGGCACTGCACCTGTTTCCAAATTTGCTCAGATTACCCATGCGCGACCAATGCTGTCGCTCGGCAATGCCTTTTCGGATGAAGACGTGCAAGATTTTGTGGGCAGCGTGTATCGCTTTCTCGGACAATTGCCTGATAATTCCATTGCATTCACGGCAGAGCCGAAGATCGACGGGCTTTCCATGTCGATCCGCTATGAGAATGGCGTTCTGGTGAGTGCGGCCACGCGCGGCGATGGCACCACCGGCGAGAATGTAACGGCCAATATCCGCACCATTGGTGAAATTCCGAATAAGCTTCCGGCGGGCGCTCCAGCCATCGTTGAAGTGCGCGGCGAAGTCTATATGGCGAAGAGCGACTTTCTCGCGCTCAACGAGCAGATGGTGGCGGAAGGCAAGCAAACCTACGTCAATCCGCGCAATACAGCAGCAGGATCGCTGCGTCAGCTTGATGCGAAAGTAACCGCCAGCCGCAAGCTTAGGTTCTTCGCCTATGCATGGGGTGAAATGTCGGAAATGCCTGCGGATACGCAGCATGGCATGGTCGACGTGTTCGCCAAGTGGGGCTTCCCGGTAAATCCGCTGACCAAGCGGTTGCAGAGCGCAGATGAACTGATTGCGCATTATCGCGCCATTGGTCTTGAGCGTGCCAAGCTCGATTACGATATTGACGGCGTTGTCTACAAAGTGGATCGGCTGGATCTGCAAACACGGCTTGGATTCCGCTCGCGTAGCCCGCGCTGGGCCATTGCGCACAAGTTTCCGGCCGAGCAGGCAACGACCATACTGCGTGGCATCGATATTCAGGTTGGACGTACAGGCGCATTGACGCCGGTTGCGCGTCTTGAGCCGATTACAGTCGGCGGTGTGGTTGTGACCAATGCAACCTTGCATAACGAGGATTACATCAAGGGCATCGGCCTGAAGGGTGAACGTATCCGTGAGGACGATCACGACATTCGTATCGGCGATACGGTGATCGTGCAGCGTGCTGGCGATGTGATTCCGCAGATTGTCGATGTGGTGTTGGAAAAGCGTGCCTCTGATGCTGTGCCGTTTCATTTTCCGCATCAGTGTCCGGTTTGCGGTAGCCATGCCGTGCGTGAAGAAGGCGAGGCGGTCTATCGTTGCACGGGCGGTTTGGCCTGTGGAGCACAAGCGGTTGAGCGTATCCGCCATTTCGTTTCACGCAATGCCTTTGACATTGAGGGACTTGGCGAAAAGCAGGTTGAGTTTTTCTTCCATGCTGAAGATGACAGTCTGAAAATCAAATCACCTGCGGATATTTTCACGCTGCAAAAGCGACAGGAAGCATCCGTCTTTAAGAAGCTTGAAAACATTGACGGCTTTGGTGCGACTTCGGTAAAGAAGCTCTATGACGCGATTAATGATCGGCGTGAAATTGCACTGCATCGCTTTCTGTTTGGTCTTGGTATCCGCCATGTTGGTGAAGTGAACGCCAAGCGCTTTGCCAAGGCCTATCTCACCTACGACAAGTTTGCCGGAGCAGCGACAACAGCTGTCCCGCCAAAAGAAGGCGACCGTACCGATAAGGGCAATGAAGCATGGCAGGATCTGATTGCCGTTGAAGGTATCGGCGCGATTGTGGCGGAAGCCGTCGTCGATTTTTATGCAGAGCCGCATAATCAGGAAGTGCTGAATGCGCTGCTTGCAGAAGTGAAGCCGCTGGATGAAGTGGCGCGCGTTGCAACTGGATCACCTGTCGAAGGAAAGACCGTGGTGTTCACTGGTAGCCTTGAACGCATGTCGCGCGATGAGGCAAAAGCCATGGCAGAACGTCACGGTGCCAAGACGGCGGGTTCGGTTTCTAAAAAGACTGATCTTGTGGTGGCTGGTCCGGGTGCAGGTTCGAAGCTTGCGAAAGCGTCGGAACTTGGCATCGAAGTCATCGATGAAGATGCGTGGCTGACATTGGTTGGAGAGGGCTGATGGCTCCGTTCAAAGGTTTTGGCGACAAGGCTATTCCATTCCTCAAAGCGCTTGATTTTCATCAGAACCGTGAGTGGTTCGTTGAAAACAAGGACCTGTTTGAAGAGCATCTGAAGGAGCCGCTTGGCGATCTGATTGAAGAACTGACGGCTCGCTTCGAGAAGGCGGGGTTACCTTTCAAGGGTGACCGGGTGAAATCGCAGTTCCGCATTAAGCGGGACACGCGGTTTTCTCATGATAAAGCGCCCTATAACCGGCACTTGTCGGCGCTTCTGTCCAATTCCGGCACGAAGTGGGATGAAAGCGGCTGCTTTTATGTTTGTATTGGTCTGCCGGGCATTCGTGATTGCTATGCCGGTGTGGCCTGGTGGGGGCCGAAGAAAGAGCTGCTTCAGGCTATCCGCGAGTCAATTGTCGAGAAGCCAGACGAATATCGCGCGGTTGTGGCAAAGCTCAAGAAAAGCGGCTTGCAGATCAGTGATCACGAGCGTCTGAAGCGGACCCCACGCGGTTTTGAAACTGTCACTGATGCTGATCTTCTTGAGGGTATTCGTAATAGGCATTTTGCTGTTCGCATGGAAATTGACCCGGAGAGCATCACCCGCGCGGATATTGCTGACAGGCTGGTCAAGTTTGCTGACCAGTCCCGACCGCTGATAGACTGGATCAAGAAGATTGAGGGCACAGTTCCACAAGCATCAGAATAATTCATTTCAGCATCACTGGTTTTTATCAGTGATGCTGAAATGCTGCGCGTATATTCTAATAGTATGATTTTTATCGAAAATTGATTTCAACTTGGTCTGAAATTCTCTAAGCACTCCATGAGTGAGGAGTGATATTCGTGGATCAGGGTTTTCGGCCAGCACCGGCGTCAGTGCATCATGATTTCTGGGTGGGCGTCAAGCGTGGAGTGCCTATCGTTGCGGCTGGCGCGCCGTTCGGTTTGTTGTTTGGTGCGGTGGCTATAGACAACGGCTTTACCATTGTTGAAGCCATCTTCATGAGTGGAACGATCTATGCAGGTGCCAGCCAGATGGTTGGACTTGATCTTTTCGGCCAGAAAATCGCGCCATGGATGATTGTGCTGTCGATTTTCGCGGTCAATTTCCGCCATGTACTATATTCGGCAACTGTTGGGCGACGTATTCGTCATTTCACCTTCATGCAAAAGGCCGTTGCGTTCTTTCTGCTGGTCGATCCGCAATATGCTGAAGTTGAAATTCGCGCAGAGGCGGGCCGCAAAATCAGCTTCGCATGGTATATGGGGCTTGGCCTCACGATTTATGTCTGCTGGCTGATCGAGACGCTTATTGGTGCGCTGTTTGGCAATCTGATTTCTGATCCTTATGCGCTGGGCATCGACTTTCTGCTGCCAATCTATTTCCTTGGAATGGTGATGAGTTTTCGTCATCGTGAACACTGGTGGCCCGTTGTTATCGTCAGTGCTGTTTGCGCAGTGGCGGCTTACAAGTTCGTCGGTTCGCCATGGCATGTGACGCTCGGCGCTATGGGCGGAGTTGTGTTGGCCGCTGTTCTCGCAAAGCCGCAAGAAGGGAAGGCATAGATCATGTCTACGACGATCTGGATCATTCTTGCGGGCGCATTATGCACTTATATTACCCGCTTTGGCGGACACTTGATTTTATCGCGTTTTGAGCGTGTGCATTATCGCGTTGAAGCAGCGCTGAATGCTGTGCCTGCGGCTGTTCTGACCGCAATTGTTGCAGCGCCTGCATCGGATCATGGCTGGCGCGAATTGCTGGTACTGGTTTTCTGCGTGTTGTTGTCATTACGGGTTAGCATGATGACAATGTTTTTTGCAGGCGCAGCGCTTTTGGTCGCGCTGCGCCATTTCTTTCCGGTTTAAAGCGGGGCGGTTGCTGCTTCGAGCCACTTGGCCTGTGCATCATCGAGATGGCTGATAAGCTTCTCACGCACGCTCGCATGATAGGCATTCAGCCAGTCCAGTTCTTCCTGCGTGAGCAGTGATTTGTCGATCAGGCGGCGGTCGATTGGGCAGAAGGTGAGCGTTTCAAAGCTCATCATCGGAAGCTCGCCGCCTGCTGGCACTTCCGCTTCTTTCACGATGATCAGGTTTTCAATGCGGATGCCGTAAGCGCCCGGCTTGTAATAGCCCGGTTCGTTGGAAAGGATCATGCCAGGCAAAAGCTCCTGCACGCCTTTCTTTGAAATGCTCTGGGGTCCTTCATGAACCGACAAATAGCTGCCGACGCCGTGACCCGTACCATGTGCATAGTCGAAACCTTTTTTCCACAACGCGATACGTGCCAGCACATCAATGTCCTGTCCGCGAGTGCCTTTTGGGAAGCGTGCGGTGGTGATAGCGATCATGCCCTTTAGCACAAGCGTGAAAGAGCGTATCGTTTCTGGTGTGGTGGTGCCGATAGCAACCGTGCGGGTTATATCCGTTGTGCCATCACGATATTGCGCGCCGGAATCAATCAGATAAAGCTCACCATCGTTGAGCTTGCGGTTTGTATCCGTGTTGACGCGGTAGTGGATGATTGCGCCGTCTGGACCTGCACCGGAGATCGAATCAAATGAAATATCCTCAAGCGGCATCTGGAAGTCGCGGCCAGCCTTGTCGCGGCTTTGTTCCAGCTTTTGCGCTGCTGAGATTTCATCAACTGTGCCGGGCTTTTCGCCATCAAGCCATGACAGGAAATTGACCATGGCCACCCCATCGCGCTCGTGCGCTGCGCGGGAACCGTCAAGCTCTGCCTTGTTTTTGATGGCGCGAGGCAGGCGGGCAGGGTCTTTGCCATGAATGACATGGCCACCAGCAGTTTCTACCGCAAGACGAAGCTTTTCCGCAGCCAGTGCGGGATCGAGCAGAATCGTTTCGCCGTTCGCTGCGCGCGCACTCAAATGGCCTTCAAGCTTTGCGGGATCGCAGAGTTTCGCAAGCTGCGTGAGATAGGCGCGGGGTTCAATGGCGAGCTTGCGCTCGTCGATGAAGAGTTCCGGCTCTCCCTCTGCCGGAATGATGGCAAAGCTCAATGGCAGCGGCGTGTTGGAGACGTCCTTGCCACGGATATTGAATACCCAGGCAACCGATGACGGATCGGTCAGCACAGTGGCACTTGCACCCGTTGCGGCCACGGCTTTTTGCATTTCCTTGATTTTGTCTTCAGCCTCGTGGCCCGAGAAACGGGCTGGCTGAATAGTGACCGGCGCAAGTGGGGCTTCCGGCTGGTCATCCCAGATGAGATCAACCAGATTATGTGCAACCGGCACCAGCTTTCCGCCCTGTTTTTCCAAAGCATCGCGGAGAGCGGAGGCTTCGGAAATCGTGTGCAACCACGGATCGAAACCAATCGTGAGACCCTTGCCATTTTCTGCGAGCCAGCTTGCAGGTGGATTGGTGACAAGGCTTTCATAAGAAAACACGTTACCATCCGTCTGATTGCGAACCTGCAACTCATAGCGACCATCGATGAAAATATAGGCCTTATCTTTGAGGACCAGTGCTGCACCTGCCGAACCGGTAAAACCTGTCAGCCAGCCAAGGCGCTGCGCGCGGGGCGGCACATATTCGCCCTGATGCTCATCGGCACGCGGAACGAGGAAGCCGTCGAGCCCCTGTTCGACAAGCTTTTCGTGCAATCTGGCGACACGTGGCGCACCATTGGCCGGATCGGTGGTTACATCAAAAGTCTGAAAAGCCATGAGCGTAACTCGCAATAAATAATGGAAAGCTATTACTTCAGGTGAATCGTGACCCAACCTTCGCGATGGAAGGTTTTCTGATGGGTTAGCCCCTGCGCCTGATAGGCGGCAAGCACCATGTCGTGCTGGCTGTCGAGAATGCCAGACAGGATGATTGAGCCGCTTGGTGCCAGATGTGATTTCAGTGCCGGTGCGAGTTCCATCAGCGGGTTTGCGAGAATATTGGCGACGATCAGATCAAACGGTGTGTAGGAACGGAAGATCGCATGATCAAAGCCTTCGGCAGTCGCTGTGACGACATGTTCGCTCACGCCGTTGAGGACTGTGTTTTCAGCGGCAACCGTAACGGCGATTGGATCGATATCGGTAGCGAGAACCGGGATTGGTGCAAGCTTGGCAATGGCAATGGCCAGAACAGCCGAGCCGGTACCAAGATCAAGCGCATTGGTTGGGTGCTCGCGCTCAACAACTTCCTCAAGCATTTCGAGGCAACCCGACGTGGTGCCATGATGACCGGTGCCGAAAGCAAGGCCAGCATCAATCAAAATCGGAATATCATCGGCTTGCAGCTTGTCGCTATCATGCGAGCCATGCACAAAGAAACGACCTGCCCGAACGGGCTTCAAAACTGAGAGCGAGTGTGTGACCCAGTCAATGTCTGGCAGTTCTTCAGTTTCAAATTTGCCAGCACCTACCAGCGCGTCTATGCGCGCTGCAAGTTCATCCGCTCCATCTTCGGTATAGACGGAAACTTCGAAAATCTGACGGTCTTCATCGATCTCAGTAATCGCAATCGGGAAGGCTTCATCCTCAAATGCTTGTTCGATGATGTCATAGATTCGTTCGGCTTCCGTCTTGTCAGCCGAAAAGAAGAGTCGTGATTGGGGCATGGATAATAAGCTCTCAAATCGAATTGGAAGCTTTGTTTACCCGTTTGTGCGGCCTTTGGCCAGATTCTTCAACTTTTCCAGAGCAGTATCTGGGTTCTCCTGATAGGCGATCGTTCCACGGAAGCGGCCACCCTTATCGAGAAGGAAAACCGAAGCCGTGTGATCCATTGTATATTCGCCGTCTTCGGTCAGAACCTTCTTGGCGTAGATGTGATAGGACTTCACCATGTCCGCAACGTTTTCAGGTGTTCCGGTCACGCCGATAATGCGGTCTGATACGTTGCTCACATAGGTTTTCATGATTTCCTGTGTGTCGCGTTCAGGGTCAACGGAAATGAAATAAGCTTTAATATCAGATGCTTCTGGTCCAAGCTGTTTGAAGTATCCGTCCAGTTCATAAAGCGTCGTTGGGCACACATCAGGACAATGGGTGAAGCCAAAGAAAACCACTGAAGGTGTGTCGCGCAGTTCTTTTTCAGTGAAAGGCTTGCCATCCATGGCCACGAGATTGAACGGACCACCGAAAGGCTGATCGGCGGAATTACGATCACGGATCATATTGAAGCCTGCAGCGCCAACAATCACAATGATGAAGGCGAAGATGAAGATGGGCAGGAATTTTTTCATGTCCGGTCAGCCTTGAATTTTGTTTTGCATTTATCGCAGATAAGAACGCTATTTAATGTTTACATCGTTATGCAATAGGAAAGCGCCTATTTATCGAGCGCATCTTATGTTGAAACGATAGATACAGTCTAGCAGAGTACAAAGATTTCAGAAAGTTTTGAAATGACGCAGGGCGAAGACCTTCGTTTGCAGAATAGTGAACCGCGCATTCATTCGACTGCACAGCTGAAAAGCTCCAAGTTGGGACGCTATGCTGACATTGGTGAGCGTGTAATACTGCGCGAAGTGACGGTTGGGGACTTCACCTATCTGGAGCGCAACAGTGAAGGCATTTACGCTGAGATTGGTAAGTTCTGCTCAATTGCCTCCAATGTACGGATTAATGCGCTTGAGCACCCGATGGAGCGGCTGACGACCCATAAGGTGAGCTATCGCCCGAATGAATATTTTCGCTATCTAGGCGTGGACAGTGCGTTCCGTGAAAGGCGACAGGCCAAACGCGTGACAATCGGCAATGATGTCTGGATTGGCCATGGCGCGGTGATCACGCCCGGCGTCAATATTGGTCATGGTGCGGTGATCGGCGCCAATGCTGTTGTGACGAAAGATGTGGCGCCTTATCGTATCGTCGGCGGTGTGCCGGCTCGTATCATCCGAAAACGCTTTGATGATGCCATCGTGAATCGATTGCTGGCTCTGTGCTGGTGGGATTGGCCGGTAGAAAAACTTTATGAAGCAATTCCTGATATTCAGACGTTTGAAATCGAAGCGTTTTTGGAAAAATGGGGCGGTTGAGGCTTGCTCTCTTGCAATGCCTGATTTGCTACTCCACCTTTGAGAATGAAGTTGTTGGAGAGATCGAATGTCAAAGATGAACAGGTTCGTGGGATTGCTTGTCGCGCCCATGCTTTTGCTCGGCGCTTCTGCTGCCGTATCGGCTGAAGAAGTTGGCAAGGTCGGTGTTGACTGGCTCGGCAATGACATAGCAATTGATGCAGTTCAGGATCCGAAGGTGCAGGGTGTAACCTGCTATCTGGCATCGTTTTCGCGGGGTGTTATCGATCGTTTGCAGAAGGGCAACTGGTTCGAAAACCCGTCTAATGCATCGATTTCCTGCGAGCAGTCCGGCCCCATTACCATCGGCGACATTAAGCTTGGTAAGGGCGGTGAGCGGGTCTTTGCGGAGCGCACCAGTCTGATCTGGAAAAAGCTGGTTATCACCCGTATCTATGACCAGAAGAACAATACGCTTCTTTATCTCGCCCATGCGACACAAGTTCAGGATGGATCGGCTAAGACATCGCTATCGACCGTTCCGCTGTTCAAGGGTGATGTGACCTGGGAAAAAGGAAAGCCGGAGTAAACTCCGGCTTTTTTGTCTTAAAAGTTATGCGCGCTGAACGAAGCTGTCGAGAACGCGCTTCTGACCGGCCTTATCGAAATCAATGGTGAGCTTATTGCCATC
The DNA here is from genome assembly GCF_032190615.1 of Brucella pseudogrignonensis. Lineage (NCBI taxonomy): Bacteria > Pseudomonadati > Pseudomonadota > Alphaproteobacteria > Hyphomicrobiales > Brucellaceae > Brucella > Brucella pseudogrignonensis. Next base: position 460,758 of record NZ_JAVLAT010000001.1, on the reverse strand, counting down.
GATAGTCGAGATTGTGCCATTACCGAATTTGATGTGGAACACACGGTCGCCGACGAAATAGGCGGATGGCTTATCGGTTGTTGATTTTGCAACCAGTTCGCCGTCAATCATGCGCCCTTTTATCGACCCACGACCCGCACCAAAGCCGGAATCAGTTTCGCCATAGCCGACGCGTTCGACATTTGCACCGGAGCGTGAGCCCCAATTGTTACGCGTTGCATCTGAACGGTTTTGTTGCGCGCGCTGCCAACCGGGCGTTGAATAAGAGTTTTCAAACGGGTCGGCCTTGTCGAAGCGCGATTGTCCGTAACTGCTATTGCCATAGCCGCCGTAATTGCCTTCCATCTCAGCCACTTCGACATGCGTTTCGGGAAGTTCTTCCAGAAAGCGTGACGGAATGGTCGACTGCCACATGCCGTGGATGCGGCGGTTGGAAACAAACCAGATATGCAGGTTCTTTTTCGCACGCGTCACGCCGACATAGGCGAGGCGGCGTTCCTCTTCGAGACCGGAACGGCCACCTTCATCGAGTGCACGCTGATGCGGAAACAGACCTTCTTCCCAGCCGGGCAGGAAGACGGTTTCAAACTCAAGCCCCTTCGCAGAATGGAGCGTCATGATGTTGACCGCATCCATATCGGTATTTTGCTCAGCATCCATGACGAGTGCGATGTGCTCGAGGAAGCTGCGCAGACTCTCATAATCCTCCATGGAACGGATCAGTTCCTTAAGGTTTTCGAGACGTCCCGGCGCTTCCGCTGATTTGTCGTTCTGCCACATGGCAGTGTAGCCAGACTCATCAAGAATGGTTTCTGCGAGTTCTGTATGCGGGGTGTTGTCGAGAAGCGTTTGCCAGCGGCGGAAATTATTGACCACTTCGCGCAGCGCCGAACGAGGCTTTGGTTTCAGCTCTTCGGTTTCCACCAGATCACAAGCGGCTGCGAACATCGAGATGTCGCGCGCGCGCGCATAGTCATGGATCAGGCGAATTGCCGCTTCACCAAGGCCACGCTTTGGCGTGTTGATGATGCGCTCTAAAGCCAGATCGTCTGCGGGCTGGGCCACGACACGCAAATAGGCCATGGCATCACGGATTTCGAGACGCTCGTAGAAGCGCGGTCCACCGATGACCCGATAGTTGAGGCCAAGCGTTACAAAGCGATCTTCAAACTCGCGCATCTGGAAAGAAGCACGAACAAGGATCGCCATGTTGTTGAGCATATGCCCCTGACGCTGCGCCTGTTCAATTGCTTCGCCAACGGCACGGGCTTCTTCTTCCGAATCCCATGCTGCATGGATTTTGACTTTTGGATCGTCGGGGTTTGGCGCTTCGGTAAAAAGCGTTTTGCCGAGACGACCTTCATTATGGGCAATCAGGTGCGCTGCCGTGCCAAGAATATGTGCTGTCGAGCGATAATTACGCTCAAGCTTGATCACAACCGCGCCAGGGAAATCCTTGTCGAAGCGGAGGATATTATCCACTTCCGCACCACGCCAGCCATAGATCGACTGATCATCATCGCCCACACAGCACAAATTCACTTTATTGTCGCTCAAGCCTGATGAGGCCTGCCGAGCATCTGCCGGAACTGGAGCCCTGCTTTTCGATTGTGGCCTTTGAGCAAGCAGACGCAGCCACATATATTGGGCCGTATTGGTGTCCTGATACTCGTCCACCAAGATATAACGGAACTTCGCGTGGTATTCGCGCAGAATGTCGGGATTGTTGCGGAAGATACGGATCGGATGCAGCAGCAGATCGCCGAAGTCGCAGGCGTTCAACGTGCGCAGGCGTTCCTGATAAGCCTGATAAAGCTCGCGGCCCTTGCCGTTACCGAATGAACGCGCGTCACCTTCGGGGATATCAGCTGGCCCAAAGCCCTTGTTTTTCCAGCCATCAATCATGTTCGCAAAAGTGCGGGGTGGCCAGCGCTTGTCGTCGAGACCCTCAGCCTGAATAAGCTGCTTGATGAGACGGATGACGTCATCTGTATCAAGAATGGTGAAATCTGAAGTGAGATGCACCAGTTCTGCATGTTTGCGCAGCAGTTTCACGCCGATGGAGTGGAACGTGCCAAGCCATGGCATGCCTTCAACTGCACCACCGACCAGATGGCCGATACGCTCTTTCATTTCGCGTGCAGCCTTGTTGGTAAAGGTCACAGCGAGAATTTGGCTTGGATAGGCGAGGCCAGTCGTCACAATATGCGCGATGCGGGTTGTGAGCACGCGGGTCTTGCCGGTGCCTGCACCTGCGAGAACAAGAACCGGACCTTCGGTGGTCAAGACGGCCTGACGCTGCTCAGGGTTGAGACCCTTTAAATAATCGGGTTCGCCACGCTGCTGGTTGCGTGCTGCCATAGCGCGCGCGGCAATTCCGCCTGTCGCAGGTGTGCGGTCAGCCGGTGTGTCATTGCCGAAAAACGGCATATCATCGGGAAAATCAGACATTGCTACCGAATGTAGTGATTCGTTGATCAAAAACCAGCGAAAGCGTTAAATTACTCAAGCTGTGAGATGCGACGGTCGGTGAAATTGAGCCGATGTGAAGCAAGCGCTTCGACAAGGCCGCGCATTTCCGGCTCGCGTTGCAGCAGTTCATCAAGCTCCGTCATCTGGTTCATGGCGATCAAACGAAGAATATCGTCGCGGATCGTTCCATCTTCCCGACGCGGCAAATGCGAAACCGGCTGGATGAGTTCAAGCTTGCTGCCTTTGAGCCGGGCACGTAGGCTTTTTTCGTCTGCATCGGCAGTTTCAACAAAGGCGTAGAGGCCGACGCCTTTGGCGGGCAGTGAATAAAGCGTGAGCGCGACGTCTTTCACACGCGGATCAGACTTGAGAGCCGCCATAATAGCCGGGCCTTCATTGTCGATACGGTCGCCGGTACCTTCACCATCGGACCAGTTGAAAATGCCGCGCGTGATGAAGTTATAAACCTTCTTGCCCGTAGCAAGCCAAATGCGTGACGGCAGCGAACGACGCGCCAGAATGCGCTTTTCGGTCGGTGTCATCAGATCGGGCGCAAAGGCGCGCTTCTGCTTGATGAGGTGACGGAAATCTTCATAGGCGAGCAAACGATAAAATCCGCCACGACGGCGATGCACACTTGCCAGCTGAAAATCGATGACGGCTGCTTCGCCTTCCGGTGTCATCAGCCAGTTTTGTGGCTTGGCCAGATCGTTGTGGGTAACGCCCATGCGGCGCATATCACGCAGAATGCGATGCGCGGTGCGATACCATTTGAGCTGCGCCGGACGCGCAAGATGCAGCGGTGTGCCTTCCGTCCATGACCGATAGAGGCCGTCTTTGTCGGTATAGAGAAGCTGTGGGACGCCTTCGATGCCGCGCACGGTTTTTAGGCCGCGAATTTCACGTCGTGCCAGAATCCATGCCAAAGGCTTCGACCACCAAGGGGCAGCACTCACCACACGACGGATAATTCTTGTTTCGGGATCGCCCGCAAAATAGCCTGCGCGTGTTTCGGAAAAAACATCGCGTTTGAAAACTGCGGTCTCCACAAATTGCGGTATGCGGTCGACTTGTGCGGGTACATCAATATTTGGGTTCTGAGCCATGCAGTTCCACTAGCCGCTTGCGCTCAATCAATCAAGTTTGATGGTGGTGTTCAACGGTTGCAATCATGTGAATGAGGGCGCAAAAGAACACAATAATTGTTTTGGGGAGAAAGCGGATCATGGCGCAAAGCGACGACATCAAGCAGATCATCCGGCAGGAACAGGCGCTTATTTTCACGAGCTTTACGGAGAATGATGCGTTTTCCCTCGGTCATCGGCTACGCGATATTGCGGTGAAACAGAAGCTGGCGGTTGCGATTGATATTTCGCTCTGGGACCGCCGTTTGTTTTTTGCAGCCACTGCCGGAACGACTGCTGACAATACCGAATGGTTGCGGCGTAAGTTTAATGTCGTGCGCCGCTTTCACGCTTCGAGCTATCGCCTTGTTCTGGAACAAAACCGCGAAGATAAAATGTTTGCAGAACATAAGGCGCTTGATGTCGCCGATTATGCCTTGGCGGGTGGCGGATTTCCGATCCATGTCGCAGGCGCGGGCGTAATAGGGACGGCGATTGTTTCGGGCCTTCCGCAGCGTGAAGATCATAACCTTGTCGTGCGTGCCATTGCCGAGCATTTGGGACAGGATCCTGTCGCGCTGGCCTTAGCCGCAGCATAAATTGAAATACGGAGAATAAACGATGTCGCTTCAGAATGTGGTTGCCCTTCAGCGTAATGAAGAGGGTATTGCAGCCGCAGTTGCACTCCTCAAGCAGCGGTTTGGTGAACGCGCCCAGACTGGACAGGCAATTCGCGAGCAGCATGGCCACACGACGACTTATGTGCCGACGCAGGCGCCGGACATTGTCATTTTTGCGCAAACGACAGACGATGTGCAGGATGTGGTCCGCATCTGTGCCGAGCATAAGGTGCCGGTGATTGCATTTGGTGCTGGTTCCTCACTTGAGGGGCAGGTAAATGCGCCTGCAGGTGGCGTGTCGATTGATCTCACACAGATGAACCGTGTTTTGGCAGTTCATGCGGAAGACCTTGATTGCGTGATTGAGCCGGGAATTACGCGACGCGAACTCAATGAATATTTGCGCGATACCGGGTTGTTTTTCCCAATCGATCCGGGCGCGAATGCGACCCTGGGCGGCATGGCTTCAACTCGGGCGTCTGGCACAAACGCCGTGCGCTATGGCACAATGCGCGAAAACGTATTGGCGCTGAAAGCGGTCATGCCCGATGGTCGCCTGATCGAGACGTCAAAACGCGTGAAGAAGACTGCCGCAGGCTATGATCTGACAAGGCTGCTGATCGGTTCTGAAGGCACGCTCGGTATCATCACGGAACTGACGTTAAAATTGCAGGGGATTCCGCAAGCTGTATCGGGCGGGATTTGCCCATTCCCGGATGTTGAATCGGCCTGTCGTGCCGTGATCGAAACCATCCAGATGGGTATTCCGGTTGCGCGCATTGAGCTTGTGAACAAGCTTCAAATGGAAGCGCTTATCCTGCACTCCAAGCTGCCCTATGAGGCGCAGCCTTATCTGTTTGTCGAGTTCCATGGCACGGAAACAGGCGTTGCCGAACAGGCGGAAATCTTTGGCGAGATCGCTGCGGAAAATGGTGGCGGTGAATTCCGCTGGACCAATGATCCGGAAGAACGCGACCGGTTGTGGCGTGCGCGGCATGATGCATATCTGGCATCCTTCCTTTTGCGTCCCGGTGCGAAGGGTGTTTCGACTGATGTTTGCGTGCCGATTTCACGGCTTGCTGATTGTATTGCCGAGACTGAAAAAGACCTTGCTGAAAGCGGGTTGATTGCTCCTGTCGTTGGCCATGTCGGAGACGGTAATTTCCATTTGCTGCTTTTGCTCGATACGGACGACGCATTGGAAATGGAGCGCGCCGAAGAGTTTATGGATCGTCTGGTAAAGCGTGCGCTTGCCATGGAAGGTACGTGTACCGGCGAACATGGTATCGGGCAGGGCAAGATGAAATATCTCGCAATGGAGCTTGGTGACGCGACCGACTACATGCAGATGATCAAGAAAGCGATTGATCCAGATAACATCATGAATCCGGGAAAAATTCTGATTTCTTGATTCAAATCAGTCGTTTGAATCGTCTTTTTAAGAAGGCGATTCAATGTCGCGGCTGAATCAGCGATTGCGTAGGCAATTTGCCTTGTTATCGCCGGATCGATCCCGCTATGTTGCACCGATAAAAATCGCGTGATTCAAGATTTGCATCACGCTCTGCATCTTATCGGAGTTTCGCTTGGGCCGCATATTCGTCATCGTGGGTGGGGTACTGGTACTGCTTTTGACCGCAGCGCTGGTCGTTCCGCCATTTGTCGACTGGAGCGGCTATCGTGCCGAGTTCGAGCGCGAGGCAAGCCAGATTCTTGGACGTCCGGTTCATGTGACGGGTGACGTCAGCGCCAGGCTTTTACCCTTTCCATCTGTGACATTTTCTGATGTGCGGGTCGGTGCAGACAATGCAAATCCGGTGATGACCGTCGACAGGTTTTCGATGGATGCGGAACTGATGCCGTTTTTGCGCGGCCAGTTGCTGATTTTTGATATGCGCGTTGAGCGCCCCAATACGATTATTTCGCTCGACAAGGATGGTAAGGTTGATTGGGCCATTCGTCCTACCACGCCACTTGATCCAGCGCAGATCAAAGTCGAGCGGCTCTCAATTACGGACGGTACGGCGACCCTTATCGATGAAGCCAGCGGACGTGTTCATAATGCCAGCGATATAGATGCGGTTCTTTCTGCTAATAGTCTTGCGGGGCCATGGCTTGCAAACGGTACTTTAGAAATTGAAGGCCAGAAGCTGGCGCTTGATCTTACCAGCGGCGAAGCCAAGCCGGACGGGTCGCTGCGCTTGCGCGCGCGTATATCGCCCGAAGCGGTGCCTGCTTCGTTTGAGACTGATGGTGACATTACGCTTGATGATGGTCGCCTAAACTATGCTGGCAGCTTTTCACTGCGTTCTGCTGACGCGATGGGATCGGCGTCCAAGAACCAGCACGAGCCAGTACAGAAGCCGTTTTTCAGCGATCTCCGTGTCAGTGGCAAGTTTTCTGCAAACAAGAGCCATTTCGATGCTAGCGAATTTCGCATGGAGCAGGGGCCAGCCGATAATCCTTATGTGGTGAACGGCAAGGCACTCATTGACTACGGTGATAAGCCACATTTTGAAATCAGCGCTGATGGCCAGCAGATATTCTGGGGGCCTGTCGAGACGACACAGGATCAGCAACCCGCACCTGTCGCTGACGGCGAACGCCTTGAGACGTTACGGCGGATACTTGAGCAATTGCCGATCCCCGGAATGCCCGGTAATGTTGATTTGCGGTTGCCTGCTGTAATAGCTGGTGGCACGACTATTCGTTCCGTGACAATCAGTGCGGAGCCTGATGGCAATGGCTGGAATATTGGTCAGTTCGAAGCGGATCTGCCGGGACGTACAAAGGTTGAAGCCAAAGGCAGGCTTTCGGTCGGGCGCGATTTCGGCTTTGAAGGCGATATGCTTGTGGCGTCACGCCAGCCATCCGGGCTTGCAGCATGGCTGAATGAAACGGTTGATGAATCCATTCGTAAACTCGATAGCGTGGGCTTTTCAGGCAAAGTCAATTTGCGTGAAGGCATGCAGAGTATTGATAATCTTGAAGTCGGTATGGGCCAAACGACGCTGAAAGGTACATTTCTGCGACAAGTCGCAGGTTCTGCCGAACCAGCGATTACGTTGCGGTTGCAGGGTGGATCAGTTGATAGCAATGCGCTCCGCGCATTTACCAGCTTTTTCTCAGGCGGTCATGGCGTTGCTTCACTTGATGGACAGGCACTTGATATTGGTTTCACCGCCGGCCCCGTTCAATATGAGGATATGGAAGCGGCGAGTGTTGACGTTGCCGTCCGTATTCACAATGGCCGTTTTGATTTTGACCGGCTGATGATCAATGATGTTGCAGGAACGACGCTGACTGCAACAGGTACGTATGAGCCTTTTGCAGCAACGCCGTCTGGCAAGCTTGATGCCACTTTGCTTTCCGCTGATCTGTCACATTTTTTGACACTTGCAGCACATCGTCATCCGCAAGTTCCGTTTTTCCGCTCGCTTTCAGCGCGCGCTGATAATTATCCCGGTCTGTTTGAGGATACAGAGATAAATATCATCGCTAATGCCTTAGCACCTACGGGCAACGGTGTCGCTGCCGCGCCAGTTGCGGGAAGTGCCAAAGGATCACGCGCTAAGGAAGTGCCCGCAAAAACACCTGCAAAGGGTGGCGAGGCATCATTTAGTGTGACGGGCAAAGCAGGCGGCATGAAGCTTGATTTGTCTGGGACGACCAGTGGCGGAAGTGCTGAAAACGATCCAATGCAAATGCAGCTCAACGGAACTGCAACGTCCACAAATGGCGAGACGGTTCTGGCTTTGTTGGGTGTTCCAACATTGCCGCTGGGACTTGCTGGCGAATTGACGGCTGATCTTACCATGCAGGGGGCGCCAAGTGCTGGTATGCGGACGCAACTCAGGCTGACTGCGCCCGACGGTACGGCTGTTGCGGATGGTATTCTGTCGATGGTTGGCGGTGATATTGCGGCAAGCGGTAAGGCTCAGGTGAAATCTGCTGATCTGCAACCTTTTGTCGCGACAGCGGGTTACACGCTTCCGGGTTTTGGCGAAGGACTGTCTGCTGATCTTTCGAGCGATTTCCAGTTTGCCAAAGGTTTGCTTCGGTTCCCCAATTTTGCGGGTAAGCTTGGCGGCGATGATATTTCCGCTCGTCTTGAAGCGAATTTCTCAGATAGTGGACTTCCGCAGATCAAAGGTGAGGCAAAACTGACCTCTGTTGAACTTGGCAGCCTTGCAGCAATCATGCTCGGTCAGGATGCACTTGAGCCATCTTCGCCGCGTAAGGCTTCTATCTGGCCAAATACGCCATTTGCAACACGCCCGTCTTTGCCGCTGCTGATGGATATGAAGCTGACTGCGGCGCAAGCACATATGGATGGCTTTGGAACCGTGAGCGATTTTTCCACGCGCGTTCAGAAGAATATGGATGGGTTGGCGCTCAATGAGCTAACCGGAAACTGGGCTGGCGGATATCTGGTTGGCAATGTTTCTTTACGCAACAACGATAAAACAGCGCTGCTGTCTTCTGATCTTAAATGGAGTGGTGCACGGCTTGAAGATTTCTATCATTCTTCCACGGGCAGCAGCCCATTGAATGGAACGATCAAAGCTGCTCTGACTTTGAATGGTAGTGGCTCAAATGTCGCCGAACTGGTTGCGTCTCTTGCGGGTTCAGGCAGTGTTGATGTTGAGAATCTCGTCATTAATGGCCTCGATCAGGGGGCTTTTCCGGCAATGTTGGCTGAGGCTGATAGCCTGGGAGATCAGCCCGCAGGTGCCACGCAGCTGGATGCAAAGGCGTTTGGCGCATTGACTAATAAGGCAATTGGTCAGGGCCGGTTTGCGGCTGGTAATCCGCGTTTTGATTTCACGGTTGCAGGGGGCATTGCACGACTTTCGCCAATCAGTCTTGCAACTGGTGACGCAACATTGAGCGGCGATATGCAGCTTAATCTGTCTACGTTGGGTCTCAGCGGTGAGGGAAGTTTCGCATTTGATCAACCGGACGATGCGCAGTCGTCGACGTCACCAAGCCTTCGTTACACAATCGGCGGAACCTATGATGATCCTACGGTTCAATTTGATCGGCAGCCGCTGGTTCAGTTTCTGACGCAGCGCGCATTGGAGCGCGAGCAGGAACGGGTCGAAGCGATGCAGGCGAGCATCATGGAAAAGCAGCGGCTGAGACGCCAGCTGGACTTGCTGGCCTCGGATGCCAAAGAACGAGAGCATGTGCGTCTTGAGGAAGAGGCTCGCAAAAAAGCAGAGGCAGAGGCTCGTGAACAGGCTGCTAGAAATGCATTGGAAGCACAGAAGTCAGCCGAGGGAAGCAATCTACCTGCGCAATTAAATGGGCAGGGTGGTCAGTCCATCAACGAGTTTTTGAAAGAACTTGAGCAGGCGCCAAATGTTGCGCCCAATTCTCAGCCTTGAGACTGAATTTTCGATTTTAGCCAGTCGAGGATATAAAGCCTGAGAGCAGAAGAGAGATTGACGCTCCGTTCGCGCTGTCCGTCGATCTCCGTCACAAGCGATGCGACAGATACTTGCCGCGTGTTTGCTATCTCTTCAAGCAGCTCAAAGAATGGGTCTTCAAGCGTATAGCTTGTGGCATGTCCACGAATACTCACAGAGCGCTTTTTGAGCCGTCCTGTAGTGCTGACGGAGCCGTTCACTTTTCAGCTTTCGGCTTGTCGATTGGCTCAAGCTTATTGTTTTGGAGAAAGTTATTGGTTTTGCGCGTTTCCTCTTTTGCGAAGCTTTTCTCGGCTTTCGTTCGGCCAAACAGAATGCGGTTCTGATCGGCTTGTTCTTCCCGCGAGGCACGCGCCTTGTTCTTCTTGAACTGGCGCAGATTGATAATTTCACTCATGAATGCCTGCCAATAGATGTTAGAGCGCATTTCGATCTGAGTTAATCAGATCTGCGCTCTCAATTTTTGTTTGAACGCGCATCTTTGCCCAAAAATCGTTTCAAACTTTTCGAGATGCGCTCTCGTGGGCGTCGTCTTATTTGTTCGGTGATTTTGGATTGGTCACCCACCAGATGATCAGCGAAATTACCACGAGCAGCAATAGTCCGAAAGTCATTTGCCACATCGAAAAGTTTGGTGTGTCTTTAGCGACGAAGAAACCGGCAATAATACCGCTAAACCAAAGAACGATCTGAGCAATAATTCGCAACATGGTGGGCCTGTCCTGTGATGCGTTGTTGGTGAACCCAGTTTTAAAGAGCATTTGTTGAGATGCCTTGATCGAAGTCAAGAGCATCACGACTGCTATAAAAAAACACCGGCGGAATACTCAGCCGGTGTTTGTTATCTCTAAGGAAGATGATGCTTATTTTTTTCGGAAAGAATCGAGTGAAACCACGTCTGCGGATGGTTTGGCTTCAGCTTCTTTACCCTCAGATGCAGGCTCGTCTTTTGCAGCGGTGTCACCCTTATCAGCAGCAGGCTTGCGCGACTTGGATTTAGGCTTGGCCTTTTCGGGCGCATCTTCTGACGAGATCAACTCGATTGAGGAGACCTTACCACCTTCGTCATTATCGCTTGTTGGCTGGACAACCGATACATCGAACTCAAGTTCAAAGTTGACAGATGGGTCGTAGAAGCCACGAATGGCAGAGAATGGGATTGTCAATTTTTCCGGCACATCACCGAAAGACAAGCCGATTTCAAACAGCTGATCAGTGACAACCATGTCCCAGTATTGATGTTGCAACACCACTGTCATCTGCTCAGGATATTTTTCCTTAAGCCGAGACGAAATGCGTACACCGGGCGCTCCAGTAAGGAACGTGATGAAGAAGTGATGATTGCCAGGCAAGCCAGTTGCTGCCACTTCCGCAAGAACCTTGCGAATGACGCCACGGAGGGCTTCCTGAGCGAGAATATCGTAACGGATGAGATCCTGAACCATAGATTGCTTATCCCACGGATTCGCAGGTTGATGTCAAGTTTGTTCTCTGACAAATCTAAAATATTTCAAGAAAAAAGTGAGGCCGGGAAGGTGCTGAAATGCTTACGTGCGCGCACCAAAGGCCATCAAAAATGTTCGAACACCATTGATCGCACTTTTCTCGATGATGGAATCATCAACAGCCTGACCAGTTAGCAGGTGATAATGAATATCCGCATTGATGAGAGCCAGATAATGACGTGCTGCCAAATCAGGGTCTTCAATGACCAGATTGCCAGCCAGTGCTAAACGCGACAGATGGGCGGCAATGGCCGGAACAGCCTGTGCTGGGCCTTTTGTGCTGCAAACATTGCCATGCAGGGGTAGGGCATCTTCATCGGACTGAAACAGTTTGCGCAAGAATACGGTAGAAGAATCATGCACGCAATTGCGGCTCATCCTGATCGAAAATGCTATCAGGTCTTCTTCGAGGTTTTCACCAGACTGAGGAAAAGTCGCGAGTACAGCAAAGAGACCAGACGACATTCTGTCGAATGCGTCGTCAACAACAGCTGCCAGCAGCGCTTCTTTGTCCTTATAGTGATTGTAAATGGTCTGACGCGATACGCCCGCTTCGCTGGCAATCAGATCGATGCTGGCACCCTGAAACCCATCCCGATAAAAAACGCGTGCTGCCGCGCAAAGAATGAAGTCGCGCTTCATGCATTGACCGGGTTTTAGCCCCGATTTTGAGGATGCAGAATTCGCCCCTTCAGAAACGAGAGGGCGTCTGTCTGCCAGAACGGCACTATCGAGCATGTCAGTAGGTTTCATATCCATAACATAATGCGGCTTGACGGTTTGGACAATAGTGTCTAATTTTACAGTAGTGTCAAAACAGTTATTAAAACTCGTCCATAATGGGGATGGCTACACGCTTTTGAGAGATTACGATGCCCGGTTGGGGGCTGAGAATATCGCAAATTTATCGAAATTATGTAGCATAAACATGTGGATAGTTGCCTAGTTGCGATATTTGGTCCCGGCTTACCCATCCTCCCAAGCGATGCGCTGGAACTAAACTCGTAACGGGTGACTCACGAAACATTGATGAAAGTACGCCCCCAATGAGTTCAGGCTCTCCCACTTCAGGTCTCTTGCGAAACGCGATTATTCTCGGTCTTCTTTCGGCAATTGGCCCATTTGCCATTGATATGTATCTGCCCGCATTGCCAACCATTGCGACCGATCTCCACGCTGAGACCGGTGCTGTGCAAATGAGTCTTTTGGCGTTCTTCATTGCTTTGGCGCTTGCGCAGCTTTTTGTTGGCCCTCTGTCGGACATGGTTGGACGCAAGCTCCCGCTTTATGGCGGACTTGCGCTGTTTGCTGTTGGTAGTATCGGTTCAGCTCTTGCGACCAATATCGATATTTTGGTCTTGTTCCGCTTCATTCAGGGATTAGGTGCAGCGGCAAGCTCGGTTATTCCGCGTGCCATTGTGCGTGATCTTCACACAGGCGTTGATGCGGCAAGGCTGATGTCGCTGCTTATGCTCGTCTTTTCTATTTCGCCCATTCTCGCACCGTTGAGTGGATCGGTTCTTATCGATTTCTTCGGCTGGCGTGGTGTTTTCTGGGCTGTGTTCGTGGCAGCCATTGTAGGCGTTGTGTTGATAGCAACCGCGCTTAAAGAGACGAGGGGTAGCGAAGCGCGGCTTGATAGCAATATCAGCAGTGCACTTGCGGGTTACGCCCGGCTTCTCAAGGATCGCTATTTTATGGGACTGGCCTGTATTGGCGGCTTTGGCATCGCGTCATTCTTTGTTTATCTGGCGAACTCATCGTTTATTCTGATTGATCATTACGGCCTTAGCCCAAGCCAGTATGCGATAGCGTTTTCGATCAATGCCGTTTCGTTCTTTAGCGTTTCGCAGCTCAATGGTGTCTTGGGTGCGCGTTTTGGGTTGCGTCGTGTGATGCAGGTTGCCGTTTCGGGCTTTGCAGCTGTTATGCTTGCGATGTTTGCGGCAGTCTTGATGGGCCATACCGGCCTTTGGCTGATCGCTGGCTTTCTTTTCGTTGGTTATGGTTTTCTGGGGCTTGTCATTCCGACGACCGCTGTGCTGGCACTTGAAGATCACGGCACGATTGCTGGAACAGCATCGGCGCTGCTTGGAACGTTGCATTTCGTCATAGGCGGCATTGCGATTGGTGTAACCGGCGCATTCTTTGATGGTTCTGCCAAACCGATGATCGGCGGTATTGCGATCTGTTCACTTATCGCATTTTTTCTGAGCCTCGTTGTGTTTGCACGCAAAACACAGCCAGAAGCGGAAGTGGCAACAATCTAAAGAGGGGAAAAGTGGAGGCTTCTGTTGCCAGGTGCCTCCGAACCCCGCCTCAAGGTGCTAACCAGAAGGACTTAGGTTGGGTTTCCCGCACCGCGATTAAGCAGCGAGAGCGTAACCCTGAGCTTTGTTGTCATTTGCAACTACTCAATTGACCCGATAACGGTGGTATCATGCCGAGCAAAAGAGCGATCTTTACACCCTTGTCGATCCTATTTCGCCCCCGCCACAGCGCAACTCGCGTTGAATGCTTCTTGCGTTCTGGTGGAGGCGCCGGGTACCGCCCCCGGGTCCAATAGGTTTATTACATCGTCCGTTTATCACCATAGTCAGCTTGCGCTGACACGACGTATATAGGCGTCCTTCTCCACGATTGGAAGAGGGGAGTTGTGATTTAACAGGTTGTTGACGCTCGTTTGTCTTCGCTTTTTGCGTTCATTTTTCATTGACAGCAATCACAGGCTGGTCAATCCTGCCAAGACTAGCGGTGCATGCCGGATCGGGATTGTCATTGTCCGGCTGTAGCGGAGGTTTAACCGGGGCTAAAGCCAATCGAAGGAGAGTGAATCTATGAGTGACTATCTCGCGGATGTCCGTCGTTATGATGCCGCTGCTGATGAAGCCGTTGTCGAGAAGATCGTAAAGCATCTTGGCATTGCGCTGCGTAATCGCGATTCCTCTCTTGTCTCTGCAACCGATCCTGAAGAACTTAAGCGCGTCCGCGACAGCTGGGTTCATAAGAAGCTTGGCGTTGCAGATGAAGCAAAGGCCGTTGAAGTGGTCAATCATGTTGCAGAAGTTATGAAGGGCGATCGTAACAAGGGTCGCGTCACCTTCTATTATCTGGTTGCGAAGCAGCTTGGTAAGCTTGGCGACCTTTAATCGTCGTCCACAGTCCAGACAGAAAACCCCGGTGTTATAAGCCGGGGTTTTTCTTATATTGGGTTAAGACGAATCGGCCCGGAAAGTACCCCTATGCGCACCTATCTCGATCTTCTCCAGCATGTGCTCGACAATGGTTCAGACCGTGGTGACCGCACAGGGACAGGCACGCGTTCGGTTTTCGGTTATCAGATGCGTTATAACCTGGCCGAAGGGTTTCCGGTTCTCACCACCAAGAAGCTGCATTTGCGCTCAATCATTCATGAACTGCTGTGGTTCCTGAAAGGCGATACCAATATCGCCTATCTCAAGGAAAATGGCGTTTCGATCTGGGATGAATGGGCCGATGAGAATGGCGATCTCGGCCCGGTCTATGGTTATCAGTGGCGCTCATGGCCAGCGCCGGATGGTCGTCATATCGATCAGATTGCGAATCTTTTGAAGATGTTGCGCGAAAACCCTAACTCACGACGTTTGGTCGTTTCAGCATGGAATCCGGCGCTGGTCGATGAAATGGCTTTGCCACCGTGTCATTGTTTGTTTCAGTTTTATGTCTCGGATGGCAAGTTGTCTTGCCAGCTCTATCAGCGTTCGGCGGATATTTTTCTTGGCGTTCCGTTCAACATTGCGTCTTATGCGTTGCTGACCATGATGATTGCGCAGGTTGCAGGCCTTCAGCCGGGTGATTTTGTTCATACACTGGGTGATGCGCATATTTATTCCAATCATTTCGAGCAGGCGCGTCTGCAGCTTACCCGCACGCCGAAAGCTTTGCCGACCATGCGCATCAACCCGGATGTGAAAGATCTGTTTGCTTTCCGTTACGAGGACTTTGAGCTGGTGGGCTATGAAGCCGATCCGTCGATCAAAGCTCCGATTGCGGTGTAAGATATGATCAAAAGTAAAGCCGCTCTTTCGATTGTTGTTGCTGCATCCGAAAACAATGTCATTGGCCGCGAAAATGATATGCCGTGGAAGCTTTCGACCGATCTCAAGCGATTTAAAGCGCTGACACTCGGTAAGCCCGTCATTATGGGGCGGAAGACATGGGAATCCATCGGTCGCCCGTTGCCCGGCCGTCCCAATCTTGTTGTGACGCGCGATACAGCATTCAAAGCGGACGGAGCGACTATTGTCAGCTCGCTTGATGAAGCAATTGAACTGGGGCGCAAGCTTGCGTCTGAGCTTGGCGTGGATGAGGTTTGCATCATCGGTGGTGGCAAGATTTATGCGCAAGCATTGCCATTTGCTGATCAAGTGCATCTGACGCGCGTTCTCGCGTCGATTGATGGCGACACGTTTTTTCCGGAACTCGATTCGAAAATCTGGAAAGAAATCAGCTCCGAAGATGTGCCTGCGGGTGAGAAAGATAGTCATCCGACACGCTATATTCGGTACGACCGACACGTTATGTAAATTATAACGCAGGAAATTTGCCGCTTCACGTTGAAAGCGGCCCTCGCGATGCCTATAAAACGGTAACATTAGTTGATGACGGGAAATTGAACAGGATTTTCCGTCTCCCGGACGAGAGGTGAGGATGCCCTGGAGTAATCAGAATGGCGGCGGCGGTGGCCCATGGGGTGGCGGCGGCGACAACAATAATAATGGCGGCAATGGCGGTAACGGTGGCCCTTGGGGTCAAGGTCCGAAAGGTCCACGCAATGGCGGTCAGAACACGCCTCCTGATCTTGAGGACATTCTTCGCAAAGGACAGGATCGTCTGAAAAAAGTTTTCCCGGGTGGGAGTGGCGGTAAAGGCGGAAGCAATCGCGGCGTATTCTTTCTGATTGGTGCTGCATTGCTTGGTCTTTGGGTGTATCAGTCGGTTTATACCGTGCAGCCCGATGAGCTTGCTGTCGAACTCGTTTTTGGTAAACCAAAGGCAGAAGTTTCTGAGCCGGGTTTGCATTTCCTGTTCTGGCCGGTTGAGACTGTTGAAAAAGCGCAGATCGTTGAAAAACAGATCAATATTGGTGGTCAAGGCTCGCGCAACGCGACACAGGGCCTGATGCTGACCGGCGATCAGAACATCGTCAATGTTCAGTTTTCGGTTCTTTATCGCGTTGCCAATCCGCGCGACTATCTGTTTAACGTCGAAAGCCCTGATGCCATGGTGCAGCAGGTTTCCGAAAGTGCGATCCGTGAAATCGTTGGCCGCAGGCCGGCACAGGACGTTTTCCGTGACAACCGTGCAGCGATTGCACAGAGCGTTCGCGATATTATTCAGGCAACGCTTGATCGCTATAAATCCGGCATCCAGATCAACGCAGTTTCCATCGAGGATGCAGCACCACCACGTGAAGTGGCTGATGCATTTGATGAAGTGCAGCGTGCTGAACAGGACGAAGATCGCTTTGTAGAAGAGGCGAACCAATATTCGAACCAGAAGCTTGGTCAGGCACGTGGTCAGGCTGCACAGCTTCGCGAAGAGGCAGCAGCTTATAAGACCCGTGTTGTTCAGGAGGCGGAAGGTGAAGCACAGCGTTTCGGCTCTGTTCTTTCCGAATACCAGAAAGCACCGGAAGTGACACGCAACCGTCTCTTCCTCGAAACGATGGAAGACGTGCTTGCTGGAACCAAGAAGGTTATCGTGGAAGCCGGTAAGGATGTTGTCCCCTACCTTCCATTGAGTGAACTGATGCGCCAGCAACCGCGATCGGGTGCTGCTGATGCAACGACGAATAGCGGAGGTAACTAATCATGGCCAATAACAGGCTTCCGTTTATTTTCGGTCTTATCGCCGTCGTTGCTCTTGCAATCTATTCTTCTGTCTTCATCGTGAATGAACGCCAACAGGCAATCGTTCTGCGCTTTGGTCAGATCGTTGACGTGAAAACCGAACCGGGTATCTACTTCAAAATGCCATTCGGTTTCCTTGATGCCGATACAGTTCAGTTGATCGATGATCGTCTGCTACGTTTCGATCTTGACGATATCCGCGTTCAGGTTTCCGGTGGCAAATTCTATGACGTAGATGCGTTCCTTGTTTACCGCATCACCGATCCACGCAAGTTCCGCGAAACTGTTTCGGGTAGCACATTGCTTGCCGAACAGCGTCTGCGTACGCGTCTTGATGCTGCATTGCGTGGCGTTTACGGTCAGCGTGGCTTTGAAGCTGCTCTTTCCGAAGAGCGTGGCGATATGATGCGTGAAGTTGCCAATCAGCTTCGTGCTGACGCGACATCGCTCGGCATCACTATCGAAGACGTTCGTATCCGTCGTACGGATTTGACGGCTGAAGTCTCGCAGCAAACTTATGACCGCATGAAAGCAGAGCGCCTTGCTGAAGCAGAGCGTCTGCGCGCGCGTGGCCGTGAAGCTGCTCAGCGTATTCGCGCTATTGCTGACCGTCAGGTCGTTGAAACTATTGCTGAGGCGCAGAAGGACTCTGAAATCCTTCGCGGTGAAGGCGAAGCACAGCGCAGTGAAATCTTTGCAAGTTCAGCAACGAAAGATCCGGGCTTCTATGCCTTCTATCGTTCGATGGCCGCGTATCGCAAGGCACTGGAAACACCAGATACAACATTGGTCATTTCACCGGATTCGGAGTTCTTCAAGTTCTTCCGTGATGCTGGTGGAACACTTCCAACACCAAAGCAGTAAGAGAGATTATCGCATATGAGCGATTTTCTAGCCGCCGTAGGACTTCTCTTCGTATTCGAGGGGCTGCTCTACGGCGGCTTTCCTTTGATTGCCAAAAAGCTGGCGCGAGACGCATCTCATGCGCCTGAAAGCATATTGCGTATCGCCGGGCTGTGTGCACTAGCGATTGGCGTGTTTATTGTCTGGCTTGTCAGGGGATAAGCCCACTCATTCATTATATTTCTGCTCTCCACTCTATGCGGGGCCGTAAACAGGCCGTATTTTGCAGCGATCTAATCTTTTCGCTGTTTCATGCAGACAAAAACGGAGCGGAGCTTCATGGCAATTGCATCCAAGGCGGGATTTGGCCGCACCCTTTTAGCAACCGTCGCTCTTGGAGCGATGAGTTTTACAGGGACAGTTGCAATTGGCATATCTCCCTCTTTCGCTCAGCAAACAGCGCCGATCAGGCAGGGACCGGGGTCCGTTGCCGATTTGGCTGAAGGTTTGCTTGATGCAGTCGTGAATATTTCAACGTCGCAGACGGTTAAAGAAGACGGCGAAGAAGACAGCGGCGTGCCGATGCCACAAGTGCCGGAAGGTTCGCCGTTTCAGGAATTCTTCAACGATTTCTTCAATGAAAAAGATGGCAATAAGAAAGGCGATTCGCGAAAGGTGCAGTCGCTCGGTTCTGGTTTTGTGATTGATGCCGAAAAGGGCTTTATCGTCACCAATAACCACGTCATTGCTGATGCCGATGAGATCGAAGTCAATTTTGTCGATGGTTCCAAGCTCAAAGCGGAGCTTGTCGGTAAGGACACCAAGACAGATCTTGCCGTGCTGAAGGTTGATCCGACCAAGCATAAGCTCAATGCCGTTGAGTTCGGCAATTCCGATAAGGCGCGTATTGGTGACTGGGTGCTGGCAATCGGCAATCCGTTTGGTCTCGGCGGTACGGTGACTGCGGGTATTATTTCCGCACGTAAGCGCGATATTCAGTCTGGCCCTTATGACGATTTCATTCAGACCGATGCTGCGATTAATCGCGGTAATTCTGGCGGTCCGCTGTTCGACATGGATGGGAAGGTGATCGGCATCAATACAGCGATCTATTCACCGTCTGGTGGCTCGATTGGTATTGGTTTTGCGATCCCCGCAGAAATGGCCGTCGGCGTTATTGATCAGCTCAAAGAATTTGGTGAAGTGCGTCGTGGCTGGCTTGGTGTTCGTATTCAGCCTGTAACCGATGATATCGCGCAGAGTCTTGGCCTGAAAGATGCTAAGGGCGCGCTTATCGCCGGTCTCATAGAGAACTCGGGCGTAGATAATAAGGCGATCAAGGCGGGCGATGTTGTTATCCGCTATGACGGTAAACCTGTCGAACGTGCCCGTGATTTGCCGCGTCTTGTGGCCGAAAGCGCTGTGGGCGATGAGGTTGAGATTGTTGTCGTTCGCGATGGCAAGGAGCAGTCCGTCAGGGTGAAGCTCGGCCGTTTGATCGAAGACGATAAAAGCACAGATGAGGCAGTCGAAGATCAGGCTCCTCCGCCAGATATGGAAGAAGGTGAGGAAGGACAGGAACTTTCGGATGCCCCAAAGCCCGATGCCAAGAAAAAAGAGCAGAAAGAGCAGGCCGCCGCAACGGTGCTGGGCATGAAGCTATCGGAACTCAATGAAGATGTGCGCGGCGAATTCGGTATTGCAGAAGATGTCGAGGGCGTTGCAGTTCTTTATGTTGTGCCCGGTTCTGCTGCCGGAGAAAAGCGTATCGAAATGGGTGATGTGATTGTCGATATCGGACAGGTCACTGTGAAGTCACCGGTTGATGTGAAAAAGCGAATTGATGCGCTGCGCCGCGAAGGTCGGAAAAACGCGCTTTTGATGCTTGCGTCGCGCTCTGGAGAACTACGTTTCGTGACAGTGCGTATCGACTAAAAGCCATTTTTCTTAACAAAAAGGCGTCGCAATGCCTGCGACGCCTTTTAAAATGAATGCCTTTGCGTTTTGGAGCAGAAGCTTATTGCAGATTGACTGCTGTATTGTTTTCCTCTGCCGCCTTTTTCAACGCCTTCGCCTCTTTGTCTTTGTCATAGTGCCACTTAATGGCAAAAAACATTGCGATACCCAAAACAACGAGCTTGAACGTACCGGCGACTATAGGGAACCATTCCATTTTCTGAACATTTCCGTGTTGCTATCTTCTCGCAGGTCGTTAGCACAATTTTTGTGATGGGGTAGTTCATTTTTGTTTGATCGCTGTTTTCACAATAGGGCGCGTCTAAATCTCTGCGAACTTTACAATGTGGTTGAGCCGGGTTTCCGTTTGCTGTTCGGACTATCGGAGCGAACCGGCACCTGACGATATCTAGATAACCCTCATTCCACGAAATCCGATTTACGATAACCTTGAATATAAAGAAGAGCAGTGAGATCGCCATGGTCGATGCGCACTTTGGCCTGCGCTGCGACGGCTGGTTTTGCATGAAGGGCAACGCCCGTTCCTGCAAGCTGGATCATGCCAAGATCGTTGGCGCCGTCACCCACAGCGATTGCATCTTGTGGTGTGAGACCAAGACGCTCTGCTATCTCGACCAGCTTTTCGACCTTAGCCTCGCGGCCCAAGATCGGATCGGAAACGGTGCCGCTTAGATGCTTGCCGTCATGAAGGAGCGTGTTGGCGCGATCTTCATTGAAGCCAATCATTTCTGCAACGCGCTTTGTAAATGATGTGAAACCGCCGGATACGAGTGCTGTATAGGCGCCATGCTTGCGCATGGTGCGTACCAGTTCGACACCGCCTGGCATAAGCGAAATGCGGGTCGAGATAACTTTGTCGATAACCGAAAGCGGCAGGCCTTTGAGAAGTGCCACGCGTTTGCGTAGAGCTGGTTCGAACTCGATTTCGCCGTTCATAGCGCGGGCGGTAATTGCGGCAACATGTTCACGCAGACCAGCTTCTTCAGCCAGTTCATCAATGCATTCTTGCTGGATCATGGTGGAATCCATGTCGGCAATCAGAATTTTCTTGCGTCGGCTGTCCTGTTCCTGCACCACGACATCAATTGGTGCACCATCAAGAGCGGCTCGCAGAGCTTGCTCAGCCTCGTCTGAGGTGATGGTTGATGGAAGTGGTATATCGCAAGCAATGCCATCGGCCAGCCAGTAAAGTCCGGTTGCATTCACTGCCGCCGAGGCTTTAATCCCCAGCGAAGGAATAAGCTGTGCTTTGGCTGGATTGGCAATCAGTGTAGCAATAAGAGAAGCGGATCGGGACATGAGGAGCATTTCCTGCGATGAGTGAAGCGGCGAAGGATGCAATCCTGATAGCTGGCCCAACGGCCAGCGGCAAGTCGGCTCTTGCCCTTCATCTGGCAAAGAAGACCGGCGGCTTCATTGTAAACACCGATTCCATGCAGGTTTATGATGTGCTTGATCTTTTGAGTGCACGTCCGCAGCCCGATGAGTTGCGTGAAGCTGAACATTATCTTTATGGGCATGTTGCGCCATCTGTTTCCTATTCAACCGGCAAATGGTTTGCTGATGTGGAGGCGCTGCTCTCGCGCAGTGAACTCAAAGGTCGCGTCCCCATCTTTGTTGGCGGAACGGGGCTTTATTTCCGTGCTTTGCTTGGCGGGCTTTCGCAGATGCCTGAAGTGCCTGTCGATGTGCGTGAGTACTGGCGCAACAAAATGAGTGAGGAGGGCGCGGAAGCTCTTCATATCATGCTCGCGGAGCGAGATCCGGAAATTGCTATCACGTTACGGCCGACCGACAGTCAGCGTATTGTGCGTGCACTGGAAGTGTTTGAAGCAACTGGAAAGTCGTTGCTGCACTGGCAGAAAAATACAGGAACGGCACTGGTCGACGATGCGAGCGCGAACAAGATTATTTTGTTGCCAGATCGTCAATGGTTGGGCGAGCGGATTGCACAACGCTTCAATCTGATGTGGGATCATGGTGCACTTGAAGAGGTGCGTGCATTAATAGCGCTGGACCTTGATCCGGCATTGCCGGCTTTAAAAGCGATTGGCGTACGCGAGATTTCTGCATTTTTTTCCGGTGAGATGACGCGTGAAGAAGCCATCGAGCTTTCGGTTATTGCCACGCGCCAATATGCCAAACGACAATCAACATGGTTCAGAAATCAGCTCGATGATAGCTGGAAACGCTATATTTCGGGGCAAGATGCGCTGCTAAGGCAATAATCTTATCGAAGTTGCTCTTTTTATATAAGAAAATATCACGTTTTATGCATTTTCGCGTTGACGGCGCGATTTTCGCTGATTAGTCTCGCCGCCATGAACAGAACAGCTCTTATTCTTGTGGTACGTACGCGCATGGGCAGGATGGTGTAACCATCCGGCGAAAGCTCCCATGCGCGAAAGACAGGCTCCCTCGGGGGCCTTTTTTGTTATCTGAACATCAACGAAATTGAATATGTAAAGCAGACGGGAAGTGACGACGATGACGGCAGCAAAAAGCGAGGCGGCGACGATCTCCGCAGGGCAACGCGAAATGACCGGCGCGGAAATGGTGGTTCAGGCTATGATCGATCATGGCGTGGAGCATCTTTTCGGCTATCCGGGCGGTGCCGTGCTGCCGATCTACGACGAACTTTTCCAGCAGGATAAGGTTGAACATATTCTTGTTCGCCATGAGCAGGGCGCTGGCCATGCTGCTGAAGGCTATGCCCGTGCAACCGGCAAGGTTGGCGTTATGTTGGTTACGTCTGGTCCGGGTGCCACCAATGCGGTTACGCCTTTGCAGGACGCCTTGATGGACTCGATCCCTCTGGTTTGCATTTCCGGTCAGGTTCCAACATCGCTGATTGGTTCAGACGGTTTTCAGGAAGCTGATACCGTTGGCATTACGCGCCCTTGCACCAAGCACAACTGGCTGGTTCGTGATGTAAATGATCTGTCTCGCATTCTGCACGAAGCGTTCCATATTGCTTCAACGGGTCGTCCGGGTCCGGTTCTGGTTGATATTCCAAAGGATATTCAGTTTGCGACCGGCATTTATACGCCACCGCAGACATCGCCGCGTACCAGTTATCGCCCAACGATTGAAGGCGACAAGAATGCTATAGCACAGGCGGTTGAAATGCTGCTGACTGCGAAGAAGCCGATTATCTATTCAGGTGGTGGGGTTATCAATTCTGGTCCTGCAGCCACGAAATTGCTGCGTGAACTGGTTGAGATTAGCAACTTTCCGATCACATCAACACTGATGGGCCTGGGTGCCTATCCTGCATCGGGTAAGAACTGGCTTGGTATGCTGGGCATGCACGGGACATACGAAGCCAATATGACTATGCATGATTGCGATGTCATGCTGTGTGTTGGTGCACGTTTTGACGATCGCATCACCGGTCGCCTCAACGCGTTTGCTCCGCATTCGCGCAAGATTCACATCGACATTGATCCATCCTCGATCAACAAGAATGTCCGCGTTGATGTTCCGATCATTGGTGATGTAGCCCATGTTCTGGAAGATATCGTTCGTCAGTTCCGTGCGTCCTCTAAAAAGCCCGATGCAAACGCAATTGGCGCATGGTGGGATCAGATCGACCGCTGGCGTGCGCGTAAGTCATTGGCTTATACGCCAAACAAAGATGTCATCATGCCGCAATATGCATTGCAGCGTTTAAACGAACTGACGAAAGACCGTGATACCTATATCACGACCGAAGTTGGCCAACATCAGATGTGGGCAGCGCAATTTATGGATTTTGAAGCGCCAAATCGCTGGATGACATCGGGCGGTCTTGGCACCATGGGCTATGGTCTGCCTGCGGCCCTTGGTGTTCAAATTGCGCATCCAGATGCACTGGTAATCGATATTGCAGGTGACGCGTCGATCCAGATGTGTATTCAGGAGATGTCGGCAGCCATACAGTACAATGCGCCAATCAAGATTTTCATTCTGAACAATCAGTATATGGGTATGGTTCGTCAGTGGCAGCAGTTGCTGCATGGCAATCGCCTGTCGCATTCTTATACCGAAGCAATGCCTGATTTCGTGAAGCTTGCAGAAGCTTACGGTGCGCATGGCATTCGTTGTGACAAGCCAGCTATGCTTGATGATGCGATCATGGAAATGATTGAAATCAAAAAGCCGGTCATCTTCGATTGCCGTGTTGCCAATCTCGCCAACTGTTTCCCGATGATCCCGTCCGGCAAAGCGCATAATGAAATGCTGTTGCCAGATGAAGCGACTGACGAAGCTGTTGCCAATGCTATTGACGCCAAGGGCCGTTCCCTAGTCTGATCCGGAGTAAAGAACATGAACGCACAAAATCTAGCATCCGGCTCGGCATATTTCATTGCAGCGGATACCCAGACACCAGAAACGCATACGCTTTCGGTTCTCGTTGATAACGAACCGGGCGTTCTAGCACGCGTCATTGGCCTGTTTTCAGGTCGTGGCTACAATATTGAGAGCCTGACGGTTTCTGAAACCGAGCATGAGCAGCATTTGTCGCGCATTACGATTGTAACGCGCGGCACGCCTAATGTGCTTGATCAGATTCGCCATCAGCTGGAGCGTATTGTTCCGGTACATCGCGTGGTTGACATGACCTATCGCGCTGTTGAACTTGGCCATGAGCGTCCGATTGAGCGCGAACTGGCGCTGATCAAGGTTGCAGGCAAGGGCGAGGCGCGCGCCGAAACTCTGCGTCTGACCGATGCTTTCAATGCAAAGATTGTTGATGCAACGACCGAGCATTTCATCGTCGAGATTACCGGCAAGACAGCCAAGATTGATCAGTTCATTTCGCTCATGAAGCCACTTGGTCTTGTGGAGATTTGCCGCACTGGTGTGGCTGCAATGAACCGCGGCCCGCAAGGCCTCTAAGCTTATTCCGTATTGATACAAAATCCTTTGTAACCGGCACAATGTTTTGATTGTGCCGGTTTTTTATTGGGCTAACTTCTTCTCACCAAAAAGCTGCTGATTACTGAAAAGGTGAATGATGTTTCCGCTTCCGACCTATGATGATGTGGTATCTGCGGCTAGATTGATTGAAGGTCATGCGCATAGAACGCCAGTCTTCACGTCCTCGACCATTGACGCCCAAACAGGTGCACAGTTATTTTTCAAATGCGAGAACTTTCAGCGCATCGGTGCGTTCAAATTTCGTGGCGCTTACAATGCTTTGGCGCGCTTTACGGATGAACAGAAGAAGCGCGGCGTGCTTGCGTTTTCGTCTGGCAATCATGCGCAGGCGATTGCCCTCTCGGCAAAGCTTCTTGGTATCGGTGCAACGATTATCATGCCAGAAGACGCTCCGACTGCAAAACTCGACGCTACACGCGGCTACGGCGCAAAGGTCGTCACTTATAATCGCTATACCGAAGATCGTGATGCGCTTTCTAAGAAGCTTGAGGACGAGGGCGGTCTAACACTCATTCCGCCATTCAATCATCCTGATATTATTGCGGGGCAGGGCACCGCAACCAAGGAACTCATCGAAGAAGTTGGGCCATTGGATGCATTGTTTGTCTGCCTCGGCGGTGGTGGTCTGCTGGCAGGATCAGCTTTGGCTGCGAAAGCGCTTGCGCCATCATGCGATGTTTACGGTGTAGAACCAGAAGCTGGCAATGATGGCCAGCAGTCATTCCGCTCAGGCCAAATCGTACATATTAATGTACCAAAAACTTTGGCCGATGGCGCGCAGACACAGGCGCTCGGCGAAATGACTTTTGCGGTCATTCAGAAAACTGTCCGTGATGTTTTGGCTGTCAGCGATGATGAACTGGTGCAAGGTATGAAATTTTTTGCCAGTCGTATGAAGATGGTGGTTGAACCGACGGGTTGCCTTGGCTTCGCGGGAGCTTTGCAGATGGTGCCAGAACTAAAAGGCAAACGCATCGGCGTGATTGTCAGCGGTGGCAATGTTGATCTTGAGAGATTTGCAACACTGATCGGTAAGGCTATTTGATCACGGTTTGATCTTGTTTTTAAGTGCCGAATCCTGTCTGAACAGGGGATGCAGTTTTCACCAGAACAGGATCAGGCTTTAAAAGCCGTTGGGAAATGGCTGAAGGAAGGGCGCTCGCCTATCTTCAGACTGTTTGGTTATGCCGGAACGGGTAAAACCACACTTGCGCGCTATTTTGCCGAGCATGTGGATGGTGAAGTGCAGTTTGCAGCCTTTACCGGTAAAGCCGCGCAGGTTCTGCGCTCCAAGGGCGCGAACAATGCCCGCACGCTGCATTCGTTGATTTATCGTCCGCGTGGTGAAGAAGCCGTTGAAGACGAAACGACTGGCAAGACATCGATTGCTCCGACGTTTTCGCTAAACCGTCAAAGCCCAGTAGCCAAAGCAGCACTCATCGTTGTGGACGAATGTTCGATGGTCGATGAGCAGCTTGGCCGCGATCTGATGACCTTTGGCACGCCTATTCTCGTTCTGGGTGATCCAGGGCAGTTGCCGCCGATTTCGGGCGGTGGCTTTTTTACTGAACATGAGCCTGATTATCTGCTGACTGAAATTCATCGTCAGGCACGCGACAACCCGATTATTCGTATGGCGCTGGATGTCCGCGAAGGCCGCGAGCTCAGCTATTGCGATGAAGGTCGGGCAAAGATTATTTCCAAGTTTGAGGTCAATCAGGATCTGGTTCTTTCTGCCGATCAGGTGCTTGTGGGAACGAACCGCACACGCAAGCGCTATAACCAGCGATTGCGCGAGCTGAAAGGCTTTAGCGCTGAGTATCCGCAGGCAGGCGATAAGCTTGTGTGCCTGCGTAATGATCCGGCCAAGGGACTGCTGAACGGTTCGCTTTGGAAAGTCATGACGTCTTCCAAGGAGACTGTGAAGCCCGGCATTAATTTACTTGTTTCGCCAGAAGATGAAGATCGCGGTGTCGCCAAGATCAAGCTTCTCAAAGCGCAGTTTGAAGACCCGGATGCTGAAATTCCGTGGCAGACAAAGAAGCGCTTCGATGATTTCGATTATGGCTATGCCCTAACGGTGCATAAGGCGCAGGGTTCACAGTGGGATAATGTCGTGCTGTTTGACGAGAGCTATGCGTTCCGTGACACGCGTGAGCGCTGGCTTTACACAGCTATAACCCGCGCGGCAGAGCAGCTTACAATCGTCAAATAATCATTGATCAACGGGTTCGGCGTTTAGCCATTCCCATGCTTTTGGTTCGTCCTCGGATTCGAATGTCTTCATTTCAATAGAAAGAAATGGCTGCATTAGCGTGACGCTTGCCTGTATCCATAGTGGTCCACCGACAATTGCGTAGCGACGCAGGTGTTTGAGGGACTTAGCGCGCATCGACAACATGCTTTCTGAAAATGCAGAGCCCCAATCGACACCTTCATATCCGGTCAGACGAATGAGAAGATCAATTTCTTCGTGTCCTTCATAGGCTGCGTCGAGCAAGCCATAGAGATTTTCAAGGGCTGCATCATCGAGATGTCCTTCGATTGCAAAGGCAAACACATCTTCACGATTGGTTGGAATGCGACGGATGACCGGAATGTCTTCATTGCGCATAAGAACCTCCATTTGTAGAGCAGTGCTTTTTGTAAACGTCATGTCTTTTTGTGACCTTAACGTTTTTGATGGGGCAAAAGTTGCGTTCAGACGGGTAAAATTTGAGTAATGTATTTCTTGACGATTCATTGTGGGGTGCGACGGGAAAGCACTGACATTTTTTACTATCGCGGGATATAAAGCCATATCCTTATTTGTGGGAGCGATGCCCTATGCCTGCCAAATTGTCTGTCAATCTCAATGCTATAGCCATGTTACGCAATCGCCGTGACTTGCCATGGCCAAGCGTTACAGGCCTTGGGCGAGCAGCGCTTGCAGCAGGTGCCGCCGGTCTGACGGTACACCCACGTCCCGATCAGCGCCATATTCGGTTCTCCGATCTGGGTGATATTCGCGCGCTCATTGATGACGAGTATCCGCAGGCTGAGTTCAACATTGAAGGTTTTCCAACAGAGGCATTTCTTGATCTGGTTGATAAACATCAGCCCGAACAAGTGACGCTGGTTCCCGATGATCCGATGCAGGCGACGTCTGATCACGGTTGGGACTTTGAAACCAAATCTGATTTCCTGGCTCCGATTGTTCAGCGTCTTAAGGCAAACGGCATGCGTGTTTCGCTGTTTGCTGACCCTGATCCGCTTGGCTATGATAAGGCTAAAGCGATTGGTGCTGACCGTATCGAGCTTTACACTGGTCCTTATGGCGCGACCTATGATGATCCCTCGGCTGCAACGCGGGAGCTTGTCCGTATCGGTAAGGCAGCTGATGCTGCAACCAAACTTGGACTTGCAATCAATGCCGGGCACGATTTGACAGTTGAAAATCTGCCTGCGCTGGTCAAACGTGTACCGCAGTTAAGCGAAGTTTCTATCGGTCATGGCCTGACGGCAGATGCTTTGATGTATGGTATGCCGGTTACGGTCAGTCGCTATATTGCAGCGCTGGCGGGATAGGTGGTGCGTAAAACGCATGGCTGCTAAACAAGCCGTGCGAAATCTGCATTTGTGCGCGGACGTAACAAGTTATAGACCGCGCGCCTGATGTTGATGTGCTGGGGGCATGCAGGATCAATTAAGGGAAGCATAAATGAAGTTTTCCGCAGTCCAAGATTTGCACCCCGGCGATTGCTTAAGTTATCCGAAGTTTGTTTTCGTCGAACTGTTGAGTTGTTAGCGGACTGAACGAGGAACTTTTACTTCTGGCCAGAGTTTTTTCTGACGAAGATTTTCCTCTTTTTCTTTTTTCCTGCAGGTTTACAAATTACGGCCTTGTGAGGTGTCTGCATATGAGCAGCGAGAATACCGATAAGAACCAGCCAGTTGCCGATGAAGCACAGGCCGGATCTCAAAACACGCTGCCTGTTGGCGTTATTCCTGAAAACGGTACAGTTTCCGAAGAGAACGATCATTCGCACGACAGCATGAAAATGCTCGTGCTTGGGGCATTGGGCGTTGTTTACGGTGATATTGGAACCAGCCCGATTTATGCGTTCCGCGAAGCATTGCACGCCGCGACATCGGACGGTTTTCTGTCACGAAGTGATATTCTTGGCGTCGTTTCCTTGATTTTCTGGGCGCTTCTGCTCGTTGTAACCATCAAATATGTGCTCTTCGTGCTGCGCGCCGACAATAATGGCGAAGGCGGTATTCTCTCTCTGATGGCTTTGGTACGGGCTGCCTTGAAAGGGCGGCCTGATGTCATTTTGGCAGCCGGCATCTGTGGTGCAGCGCTGTTTTTTGGCGATGCGGTGATTACACCTGCGATTTCTGTGCTGTCAGCTGTGGAGGGTGTGCAGATCGTTGCGCCCCACATGACGCCCTTTGTTGTGCCGATTACGGTGGTGATCCTTGTCGTTCTGTTTTCGATTCAGAAATATGGAACGGGCAAGGTCGCGATTGTTTTTGGGCCGATTATGGCCGTGTGGTTCTTGGCGCTTGGCGCTTCGGGGCTTTGGCATATCTTTGATGACCCGACCGTTATGGCGGCCCTCAATCCTTACTATGCTTTACGGTTTCTAGTGGTTAGTCCCGGCGTTGCCTTCATCACGGTTGGTGCAGTTTTTCTTGCGATGACGGGCGCTGAGGCGCTTTACGCTGATCTTGGCCATTTTGGACGCAAACCCATTGTTCGTGCATGGCTTTGGATCGTGTTTCCATGCCTGTTGCTTAACTATTTCGGGCAGGCGGCATTCGTGCTTTCGCATGGCGAAGCAGCGGCTCTGCCATTCTTCGAGATGATGCCGGAATTCGCGCTTTGGCCGATGGTGTTGCTTGCAACTGCTGCAACAGTGATTGCAAGTCAGGCGGTTATCAGTGGTGCGTTTTCAGTGGCACGTCAGGCCGTGCAGCTCAATATTCTGCCGCGCTTAGAAATTCAGCACACATCGGAAAAGCTGCATGGGCAGATTTATATTCCGCGCGTCAATCTTCTGCTTGGTCTGACTGTCATCATACTGGTGCTTGGCTTCGAGAAGTCGAACAATCTGGCTTCCGCGTACGGTATTGCTGTGACGGGCAATATGCTGGTCACGACCGGGCTCCTTTATTTCGTCATGACGCGTATCTGGAACTGGCGCGTCAGCCGCGCACTACCAATTATTGTCGGCTTCCTAATTGTTGACCTTCTGTTTTTCAGTGCCAACATCATTAAGGTGCATGATGGCGGGTGGGCATCTATCCTGTTTGCTGCCATTCTTGTGATCATTATGTGGACATGGGTACGTGGCACGCGCCACTTGTTCCAGAAAACACGCAAGGCCGAAGTGCCGCTTGATCTGATTGTCGAGCAGATGAACAAGCGTCCGCCTACGATTGTGCCCGGCACAGCTGTGTTCCTGACCGGCGATCCCAAGAGTGCTCCTACTGCGCTGATGCACAGTCTCAAGCACTACAAAGTCCTGCATCATAACAATGTGATTTTGACTGTAGTTACGGCATCTAAGCCCTGGGTTTCGAGTGCTGACCGTGTGCGTGTTTCGCAATATAATGAGCGTTTCATGCAGGTGACGTTGACGTTTGGCTATATGCAGCAGCCCAATATCCCGCGAGCCTTGGGGCTTTGCCGCAGGCTTGGCTGGAAGTTTGATATTATGACGACGTCATTCTTCCTGTCGCGTCGCTGGCTGAAAGCATCGGCGCATTCAGGCATGCCGCTCTGGCAGGATAAGCTGTTTATCCTGCTTGCGCGCACGGCATCCGATGCGACGGAATATTTCCAGATTCCAACAGGTCGTGTTGTGGAAATTGGAACGCAGGTGAATATCTGATATTGCAGTTATGAAATCTCTCAGGGCGTCTTCTCAGGAATTGATTCCAGAAGGCGCCCTTTCTTTTTGAATTTGCTGGCTTCTTTTTATTGCCGGACACAGTGTTCGGATCACAATTCTAAAATCTGCATTCGCTTTGAAAAATCCTGCTTGACGGTGACCATATCACAAACTAATAAACGGAACCGTACCGTACGGTACAAGTTGGAGGGATCAACCGGTGACTGATAAAAGCGAAGAATTGCAGGCTCAGAAACAGCCGTCTTTCTCGCCGCGTCAGAACGAAGTTCTGGAGCAGGCGTTGCGCCTTCTTGTTGAAGGCGGAGATCGCGCTTTGACAACGGCAAGCATTGCGCGCGCTGCCAATTGCTCCAAGGAAAGCCTCTATAAATGGTTTGGTGATCGCGATGGTTTGCTGACTGCGATGGTCCGTTGGCAGGCATCGAAGGTTCGCGTTGTTCCTGTGGCGCGCGAGAAGCTGGATGCTGAATCGCTTTTCTCCAGCCTTGAACATTTTGCTCGTGACTGGTTGCTGGTTTTGTCGGGGCGCACATCCGTTGCGCTGAACCGTCTGGCCGTCAGTCACTCTGCCTCTGGTAAGTCGGCATTGGGTGACATCGTTCTCTCAAATGGTCCGGTTGCCATGGCCAAGCGTCTTAAGCCGATCCTTGAAATGGGACAGGAAGCAAAGCTTCTGGCTTTTGACGATATTGATGAAGCTTTTCGCGCGTTTTTCGGGCTTGTCGTCCGGGATATGCAGATCCGGTTGCTGCTTGGCGACCGGCAGGAACTAACTGACGCGGAGGTTATCCGGGACGCCCGGCGCGCCACCAAGCAGTTTTTCGCTCTTTATGGAGCTTAATCTTCTGCGGATAAGAGGAAGCCGCAGAGCAATTTGAATGAAGGGAATATCGAAATGCGCGTTTATTACGATCGCGATGCAGACGTCAACCTGATCAAGTCGAAGAAGGTTGTGATTGTCGGTTACGGTAGCCAGGGTCGCGCTCATGCGCTGAACCTCAAGGATTCCGGCGCTGCCAATGTGCGCATCGCTCTTCGTGAAGGTTCGGCAACTGCAAAGAAGGCAGAAGCTGATGGCTTCGAAGTGATGAATGTTGCTGACGCTGCCAAGTGGGCCGACCTGCTGATGATGGCAACCCCTGATGAACTTCAGGCTGACATCTACAAGGATCACATTCAGGACAACATCCGTGACGGCGCAGCAATTGCTTTTGCGCACGGCCTCAATGTTCATTTTGGCCTTATTGAGCCAAAGAAGACCGTTGACGTTGTCATGATCGCACCAAAGGGCCCAGGCCACACCGTTCGCGGCGAATACCAGAAGGGCGGCGGCGTTCCTTGCCTTATCGCTATCCATCAGGATGCTTCGGGCAACGCACATGACCTCGCTCTGTCCTACGCTTCGGGCGTTGGCGGCGGCCGTTCGGGCGTCATCGAAACCACCTTTAAGGAAGAGTGCGAAACCGATCTGTTCGGTGAGCAGGCTGTTCTTTGCGGCGGCGTTGTTGAACTCATCCGTACAGGTTTTGAAGTTCTGGTCGAAGCTGGTTACGCACCAGAAATGGCTTACTTCGAGTGCTTGCACGAAATGAAGCTCATCGTAGACCTCATCTACGAAGGCGGCATTGCCAACATGAACTACTCGATCTCCAACACTGCTGAGTGGGGCGAATACGTCACTGGTCCACGCATCATCACGGCAGAAACCAAGGAAGAAATGAAGCGCGTTCTGAAAGACATTCAGACCGGTAAGTTCACTTCCGATTGGATGCAGGAATACCGTGCAGGTGCAGCGCGCTTCAAGGGTATCCGTCGCAACAACGACAGCCACCAGATCGAAGAAGTTGGCGAAAAGCTCCGCGGCATGATGCCATGGATCGCAGCGAACAAGCTCGTCGACAAGGCACGCAACTAAAAATCTGAGATATTCAGGCTTTCGCTGTCTGAAAATGGCATTTTGTTTCACTTCCGGTGCTGACGTACTTTATGTACGCTCCGCTCCGGTTCTCACAAAAAACCATTTTCGCCAAGCGAAAGACCTGAATCTCATCAGATTTTGCAGTGCTCTACGATCAGAGAAAAAGAGGGGCGTTTCTTACGCCCCTTTCATGCATAGGGCTTTAGTCGTGTGAAACGTAGCGCACGAAAAGATCGTCTGATGCTTTCGGAATTTATGTTTTGTGCGTTGTTCAGCCAAAACAATTCAGAATATCTTTATTCCGTCTGAGCATGGAAGAAAGTGTTCTCGTTAGCACGAAATTGCGCTATCGCTAGAACTTTATCTGGCGAGTTTGAGGAGGCTTTGCCTCCATCGTATTGAGGAGATTTCCGGTGCTGGACTGGGAAACTGTATTTGCAACGCGCTCGAAGCGTATGCGCGCTTCTGAAATCCGTGAACTTCTGAAATTGCTGGAGCGTCCGGATATTATTTCCTTTGCCGGTGGCATTCCGGATCCGGCGTTGTTCCCACATGCTGAATTTCAGAGCGCTTATCAGGATATTTTTGGTGGTCCTGAAGCCAATGCAGCTCTGCAATATTCGGTATCCGAAGGCTATAAGCCACTGCGTACATGGCTGGTAAGCGAACTCGCTAAGATCGGCATTCCATGCACTGAAGATAACGTCTTCATTACCTCCGGTTCGCAGCAGGCGCTCGATTATCTCGGTAAGCTTTTCATTTCACCTAATGATACGGCGCTTGTGACCGCGCCGACCTATCTTGGCGCTTTGCAGGCATTTAATGCCTATGAGCCGACCTATGACATTCTCTCGCTCAACGGGAATCGCACACCGGTTTCTTATAAGCAGCATGCGGAAGATGCTGGCGGTCAGGTCAAGTTCGCGTATCTCTCGGCAGATTTCAGCAATCCAACTGGCGAAACCGTTGATCTCGCAGGCCGTAAAAAGCTTATGTCCGATGCGGATGAGCTCGATATTCCGATCATTGAGGATGCTGCCTATCAGTATCTGCGTTATAATGGTGAAGCCATTGCGCCGATCCTGTCGATGGATATTGCCCGTCATGATGGTGATATCGAAAAGACCCGCACGATCTATTGTGGCTCCTTCTCAAAGACACTCGCGCCCGGTTTGCGTGTCGGTTACGTCGTTGCTTCGCAGTCGGTTATCCGCAAGCTTGTTCTGATGAAGCAGGCTGCTGATCTTCATTCTTCGACCATCAACCAGATTGCTATTCATCGTGTTGCGTCGACCGGTTTCGATAAACAGGTTGCCAAGCTGCATGGTGTTTACAAGCACCGTCGTGACAAGATGCTGGAAGCGCTGGCCAAGTATATGCCGGAAGGCACAGACTGGACCAAGCCTGAGGGCGGCATGTTCATCTGGGTTACGCTGCCAAAGGGCATGGATGGTGCGGCACTTCTTGCCGCTTCTATTGAAAGCGAGAAGGTTGCATTCGTCCCGGGCAAGGCATTCTTCGCAGATGGCACGGGCGCGAATACGTTACGTCTTAGCTATTCATGTGCCAATGATGAAATGATTGATGAAGGTATCATGCGGCTCGGTCGCTTGATCCGCACGCATTCGAAATCGGAAGCTGCATAAAATCAGAAGCCGGGCATTGCCCGGCTTTTTATTTATTGGAATGGGGAATTACAGCCGGTGCGCGGCCCTGCCAACGGCTGATAGGTGTTATCCGAAGCGCGATAGCTGCGGTAGTGGTTCGAACACCATGAAATATGGTTGCTGCTTGGGCCGAGAGTTTTAACAGCAGAGCGATCAGCGGGGCGAACCTGAAGCGGATCGCCATTTTTGTAGATAGGGATGCCTTCGCGCGAGATGTAATTGCCGCTGTCGCGGCAACCCGCGCCATAGCATTTGGGCGATCCGGCCTGTGGCTGATAGGGGCGTGGCAAAGCCCCAGCGATAGGCGGCGTGCTTGGGCGCAAAGACGGCACGTATGGCGTGTTCAAATCAACAGCCGCCGCGCTGCCGATGAGGCTTGCGGCAAACAGACCTGTGCAAATCGCAATGCGTCCTATCTTTCCAAGCATCTCGTTATCCCGATTTAAAAATAGTATATGGTGACTTTTCAGAGCAAAACCAGCGTGGCTGTAAATTCCTGAAAAGAACCACTTGCTAATTGTAGCGCAAGTCGCGAGATTGCGCAGGCATGTTTACGATAGCCACATTTAATGTTGAAAATCTGATGCGCCGGTTCGATTTTTCCGGTTTTCGTAATGAATTGTATCAGGATCGCTCGCTTAAGCTCTTTGAGATCAGCGATGAAAATCAATATCGTTTGCTTGAGCAGGCGCGGGCGGTTGCGCATGCCGACGACACGCGGCAAATGACTGCTCTGGCTATTGCTGAAACGCGTGCCGACGTGCTTTGCCTGCAGGAGGTCGATAATCTCGCAGCACTTAATGCCTTCGAATATGGCTATCTTTTCAAGATGGTCGGGCAGGGCTATCGCAATAAATATCTGATTGATGGCAATGATAGTCGCGGCATCGACGTTGCCGTTATGGCGCGGGATACGACGCGCGATGGTCAGCGTATTGAAGTGCTTGAAGTCACCAGCCACGCGCATGTGACCTATAAGGAACTCGACCTTTATCAGCCGGTGCTGGCTGAGCTGGGGTTAGAGCCGCATGACCGCATTTTCAAACGCGATTGCCTTTGTCTTGATATGCGTATCGACGGCAAGCCGCTGACATTGTTTGTCGTTCATCTGAAGTCGATGAGTGGTTCGCGTAATGGGCTGGATGGGCGTACTGCGTCATTGCCAGTTCGGCAGGCTGAAACGCGGGCGATACGCCATATCATCGAAGAGAAGTTTGGCGCGAACAATACGGCAGATAAGCGCTGGCTCATTTGCGGCGACTTCAACGATTATCGCGAACGGATCATCATCGAGGGTGATGAGTGGAACGGCTATCAATTCACGCCGGTCAAAGAAGCGGCTAGCGCGCTTGATACCCTGTTGAGCGACGGCTTTGCTATCAATCTTGTGGAACGTCGCCCAGAGATGGATCGTTGGACGCTTTATCATACACGTGGGCCGCAGGAGCGCCATCTTTGCCAGCTTGATTACATCCTCGCATCGCCAGCCCTGGCAGACAAGAACGGCGGGGCGATCCCGCAGATTATCCGCCGTGGTCAGCCATGGCGCACAGTTTTCCCGCCGGGGCAGGAAGTGGATCGCTATCCACGGACTGGATGGGATCGTCCGAAAGCCAGCGACCATTGCCCGGTGGCTGTGACGCTGAACATCGTTTGAGAATGAGTCGGCTGATGCAGAATGTAAAAGAAAACACGGTTTATGAAATTGACCATGTGAATGTGCAGATTTTGCCGGGGCGGCTCGATTATGTGCAGGTGAACGAGGCAGCCATTGCCGAAAATTGGCAGCGCGAGCGTCAGTCCAACCCGACATTGTTTGATGGTGAAATTTATCTGGCACCTGAAGCAAGGCTTGAAGGCCGTTCATTCACTGCCGGTTTTCATCGTACCAGCTTTGCAACGCTCATGTATTGGCGCAAAGACGTCCAGCACGTGCGACCATGGCACATTTTTGGTGTGGGCGTGATTGTATCATCTGAAGGACACCTTATCGCTGCGCGAATGAGTTCACACAATGCGGTCGCAGGACGTGTTTATTTTCCGGCGGGCTCTATTGATGACAATGATATAGTCGATGGACATGCGGATTATGAAACCAATATGGCGCGTGAAGTCTTTGAGGAAACGGGCCTAAAACTTAGCGATGCCAAGGTAGAAGCAAAGACGCATCTGGTTATGGCTGCAGGGAGCATCGCGCTTTTTCGCCGATATTACTTTGAACTTTCGACGGCTGAATTGTTGAAACAAATTGAGGCCAATCTGGCGTTACAAGTTGAACCGGAGCTTTCGGAAATCATTCCGGTCACACAGGCGGGGGTAATGGGGCAGGCGACGCCGTCTTATGTGCGGGCGTTTGCCGACTGGCATTTTGATAATCAACAGTAACGATTGGTTCTTACAGATGACAGCGCCGAGAAATTGGCTATGCTCGCAGCTTAAGGCTAGTCGCCGACTGTGATCTGAGGGAGACGTGAACAATGACCGAAGCTGCCAGTACCGGCCGGTATTATGAGGTTTTTGATGTTTTTGCCGATAAGGCATTGGCAGGAAACCCGCTGGCT
The DNA here is from genome assembly GCF_032190615.1 of Brucella pseudogrignonensis. Taxonomy (NCBI): domain Bacteria; kingdom Pseudomonadati; phylum Pseudomonadota; class Alphaproteobacteria; order Hyphomicrobiales; family Brucellaceae; genus Brucella; species Brucella pseudogrignonensis. The sequence goes on along the minus strand of NZ_JAVLAT010000001.1, from coordinate 423,925 downwards.
GTCGTTCATGACTGCGAAGGTCTGACCGATGCGCGCATGCAGGCAATCGCACGCGAGTTCAATTTGTCTGAGACAGTATTCATTTTCGCGCCTGAAAATCCAGTGCACGAAGCGGCGGTCCGTATTTTTACACCGGATTATGAGCTGCCTTTTGCCGGACACCCGACTGTTGGTGCTGCCGTATCATTAGCACGACATCGCCGGACAGGTGATGAGTCCGACCGGATTGTTACGCTCGAAGAGAAAGTCGGTGTTGTTCGTTGCGGTGTAATTCTTGGTGAGAATAGTGCCTTTGCCGAATTTGATCTGCCACGCTTGCCAGAAAAGATCGATATTAAAATCGAGAAAGAAGAAGCGGCTGCCGCTATCGGACTTGGAACGCATGAAATCGGTTTTGAAAACCATATCCCTGCGATCTGGAGCGCTGGTACACCCTATCTGCTGGTGCCGGTTCATAATCTGATTGCAGCTGCAAAGGTCTCTATCGACCCCGTCTATGTGAGTGAAAGCCTGCCGCATGTCGGCGAGCGGCCATTGCCGATCTATGTCTATTGTCGTGAGACTATTCTGTTCGATAGCAACTATCATGCACGTATGTTTGTGACCGGATCGAATGTCTATGAAGACCCGGCAACTGGGTCTGCGGCAGCGGCTTTTGCGGGTATGATTCTAGCCAAGGACAAGCCGGTAGACGGAAGTTCACAATGGTGGATTGAGCAGGGCATGGAAATGGGCCGACCATCGCGTATTCGTCTTGAGCTTGATGTATCTAAACAGGTGCTCACCGGCGCGCGTATTGGCGGGACGGCTGTAAAAATTGCTGAAGGGCGATTGTTCGTCTGATTTTCATGTTTTGATTGCAGTCAAATCGCAATCGTTGCTTCATAGTAATCTATTGATAGGTTGGATGAATAGAGGACACTGAATATGTTAATCAAAGAAATGTCTGACATTGATGTCCGCAATATGATCCAGCATAGCGAGATTGGGCGGCTGGGTTATGTGCTTGATAATCGGCCCTATGTCGTCCCGCTCGGGTTTAAGTTTAGCGGCGGTGCGCTCTATTCGTTCACTACAGACGGTCAGAAAACTGAGGCCATGCGAAAGAACAGCGCTGTCTGTATTTTATTCGATCAGATTGTGTCCAAGACGCAATGGCGCAGCGTTGTCGTGAATGGTCATTATCGCGAAATTACGCGGGATCAGGAAAAGGCCGCCATCGTGAACATGCTCTCAAATGAGCCAACGTGGTGGGAACCTGCCTACACCAAGACGATTACCAGTGGCGGCACACAACGCAAACTGGAGCCAGTTTTCTTCCGCGTTGATATTGAAAGCGCCACTGGGCACCAAACGGCTTAATTCTCTCTTTCGCCCATTATCCCACACAAAATCGCTTCGCAATTTTGTTGGAAATGCTTTAGCGAACGACTAGCACCGGCACCTTGCTGTGCGTCACGACTTCATAAGTCTGACTACCAAGCAACATGCCCTTGAGGCCACGGCGACCGTGGGACGCCATCACAATCAGATCGTTGCGCAGTTCTTTGGCGGTTTCGATAATTGATGTCGCCGGATGCTGGGCTACGACGTGCAATGTTTGAATTTCAACACCTGCTTCATTTGCTAATTCGCGGGCGCGCGCGAGAGCCGCGTCGGCATAGTCGTTCCACTCTTCTTCATAACGTTCGATGAAAGCTGGACTATCAGTAAATCCACCCGGAAGTCCGGTAAGCGAATAGGGTGCAGTTACTATGAGGACGGTAGCTTTGCTGCCCATTGCTTTTGCGGTGTCAAACCCATGAATAAGACCGCGTTCGGCAAACTCTGAACCATCGGTGGTTATCAGTATATTCTTATACATCGTGCCCTCGCTTTGACTATTTGAACCTATAAATTAGGTAGCAATTTATCCATATCAAACTGGATATAGCGTTCAAATTGAATAAAGCAGGACTTGAGAGTTTTATGCCACTTGATTGCGATACATTTCATGCGAGCTGGGTTGCGACTGTTCTTAATCTGGATTGGCCATCCAGAGATTCGACACAGATTGAAAACGTTTCCGAGCGGGTAAAGCTTCAGAAGCAAGAACTGGTGCGCATGTTTGATGAGGCAACCGAACATGGCATTAATGCCGTGATTTTTCAGGTTTCGCCCGCTGCGGACGCCTTTTATAAATCAGATTATCTGCCGTGGTCGTCTTATCTGACAGGTACGCTTGGAAAAGATCCCGGCTTTGATCCGCTTCGTTTTGCAATTGCCGAAGCCCATAAGCGCGGTATCGAGCTTCACGCATGGCTTAATCCTTACCGCGTTTCGATGGATGTGCGGCCTGCTACACGAAAAGAGCTGAAGAGTTCTTCGAATGATTCCCCGCCGAGCGTCTATAAGACCAATCCGGAATGGGTGGGTATTTCAGCGGATCGTTATGTCCTTGATCCGGGCATTCCAGCTGTGCGCCAATGGGTGAGCAATATCACTGCCGAAGTCGTTCAGAAATACGATGTCGATGGTATCCAGTTCGACGATTATTTCTATTATGAAACCCAAGGCTCGCCGCTCAAGGATGATAAAACTTATAAGCGTTTTGGGACGAAGTTCGCCAGTAAGTATGACTGGCGACGTTATAATACTTATACACTGGTGCAGGAAATCTCGGATCGGATCAAGGCGATCAAACCGCATGTTCGCTTCGGCATTAGCCCGGGCGGTGTCTGGCGCAATCAGGCGGATGATCCGCGAGGTTCCGCGACGCGTGCAGGCAAAACCAATTATGATGGTGATTTTGCTGACACACGTGCTTGGGTCAAGGATGGTTTGATCGACTATATCGCGCCGCAAGTTTACTGGTCTTCTGGACGCAAAGATGTGCCCTATGGTCCGATCGTCCGCTGGTGGGCGGATACTGTGCGCGGCACGAAGACGGATCTCTATATCGGTATGGCGCTCTATCGTGCCGGCAGTTCTTCGAAGTCCGAACCAGAGTGGGTTGAGGGAAATGGTGTTGAGGAAATCAAGCGGCAACTTGATCTCAACAACTCCATACCAGAAGTAAAAGGCAGTATTCTTTTCCGCCAAGGATTTCTGTCTGACCCCAAACTTAAAAGCGTTTCTGCATATCTGAAAAAGACTTGGGGTAAGTGCCGCCCGCAAAAATAGCGGTCGAGGTTGCTGATATTTATTATCTAATTGATTTAAATCAAAGAAAGCATTTGTGCACTGGTGCTAGTGATTGATCGTTGTCAGGTTCCACCAGAACTGACGGCCCGGGATGTCGAGGCCCAACCTAAAGCGACATCCCGGCTAAGAATTTCTCATTAAAGGATCTGTCGAGCGCACCAGCGCGATCTTTTTTTGCAGTGTTGCCCTGATCGACAGTCAGCGGGTGCTGTCAACATTGCCCTCCATCTCTCTCAATCAGCACCCGCGAATTTTCTTCAATATTCTGATATTTTAGCCATGAAACTTCGCAGCATTTGAGTATAGTTGATTGTAATCAAGGCACGTATTTTCAAGTAAAATACAGCTATTTCAACTTGAGTTAGATTGGTCAGCATATCGATTTACTGTGCTGCCTAGAAAATGATGATGCGGAGGTCATTTCGGATGGGCTTTAATCGCAAGCAGTGGATCGTAACGGGTGTCGTCGTCGCTTTGGCAGCTGGAGGCTATTATGGCTGGAAAACACTAAGCGATCCCGGAATGCCGGAAGGCTTTGCAGGCGGTAATGGTCGCATCGAAGCGGTTGAGATTGATGTCTCAACCAAAAGCCCCGGACGTATTCGCGAAATTCTTGCCGATGAAGGGCAGTTTGTCGAAGCAAACGCCGTTCTGGCGCGGATGGATACTGCCCAGCTTGAGAGCCAGCGCAAACAAGCAGAAGCGCAGCTTCGTCGTGCGCAAATCAGCATAGACACAGCGAAAAGCTTAGTTGCGCAGCGTGAGGCGGAGCAAATAGCCGCGCAGGCGACTGTCGCACAACGGGAAGCACAGCTTGATGCTGCTAATCGCCGTCTGGCTCGCTCGCAGCAACTGTCAGAATCACGCACCGTCTCTCAGCAGGTGCTCGATGATGATCGCGCTACTGCGCAGGGTGCTGAGGCAGCCGTTGGAGCTGCAAAGGCACAGTTGGCGGCTACAGCTGCGGCGATCAGTTCAGCGAAGGCGCAAGTCGTCGATGCGGAGGCCTCAGTGGAAGCCGCAAAGGCGGCTATTGCGACAATCGATACGGATATAAACGATGCCACTTTACGCTCGCCAAAGCCGGGTCGTGTGCAATACCGCGTTGCGCAACCTGGCGAAGTGCTGTCGGCTGGTGGACGCGTCCTTAATCTTGTTGATGTCAGCGACGTCTATATGACTTTCTTCCTGCCAACATCGCAGGCTGGCCGGGTGGCGATTGGTGCTGATGCTCGAATCGTGCTCGACGCCGCACCGCAATATGTGATTCCCGCTAAAATCAGCTTCGTCGCCGATGTTGCGCAGTTCACGCCGAAGTCGGTTGAGACGGAGGAAGAGCGTCAGAAACTCATGTTCCGTGTTAAGGCAAAAATTCCGCAGGATTTGCTTCAGAAATATATTCAGCAGGTTAAGACGGGGCTTCCGGGCATGGCTTATGTGAAACTCGACCCTAATGCTGAATGGCCGAAGAACCTTGCGGATAACGTAAAATGAGTGAGGTTTCGATAAGGGCTGGCGTGGGCGACGACAGCTTTGTCGTTCGTGCAGAAAGCGTGGAGCTGTCCTATGGATCAGCTCAAGCACTGCGCGATATTTCGCTTAATATACCAGCCGGGTGCATGGTTGGCTTGATTGGCCCTGATGGCGTTGGCAAATCGAGCCTTCTATCTTTGATTGCTGGCGCTCGTGTTATGCAGCAGGGCAGGATTGACGTGCTTGGAGGGGATATTGCCGATAAGCGTCATCGTCAGTCCGCCTTCCCGCGTATCGCCTATATGCCGCAAGGTTTGGGCAAGAACCTGTATCCGACGCTGTCCGTTTTTGAGAATATCGAATTTTTTGGGCGGTTGTTTGGCCATGACAAGCAGGAGCGGGAACGCCGTATCGCTGATCTTTTGGCGAGAACCGGAATGTCTCCTTTTGCGGATCGTCCGGCGGGTAAGCTTTCGGGCGGCATGAAGCAAAAGACCAGCCTTTGCTGTTCGCTGATCCATGATCCTGATTTGTTGATCCTTGATGAGCCGACGACGGGCGTCGATCCGTTGTCGCGGCGTCAGTTCTGGGAACTGATTGACGATATCCGCAAAGATCGTCCGGGGATGAGCGTTATTGTGGCCACAGCCTATATGGAAGAAGCGGAGCGCTTCGATTGGCTGGTGGCGATGAATGACGGCCAGATTCTAGCGACGGGTACGCCGCAGGAATTGCTTGAGAAGACGAAGACGCCCAATCTTGATGCGGCTTTCATTGCGCTTTTGCCGGAAGAATTGACTAAAGGGCATAGCGAAGTGGTTATGCCGCCGCGCAATACGCAGACAGATACCGGCATCGCTATTGAAGCTGAGCATGTCACGGTACGATTTGGCAATTTTACTGCGGTCGATAATGTGAGTTTCCGTATTCCACGCGGCGAGATTTTTGGGTTTCTCGGCTCCAATGGCTGTGGCAAATCCACGACGATGAAGGTCTTGACTGGCTTGTTGCCAGCAAGTGAAGGCACGGCAAGGCTGTTTGGACGCGAAGTCGATCCAAAGGATATTGATATACGCCGTCATGTTGGTTACATGTCGCAAGCATTTTCGCTCTATTCGGAACTGACAGTTCATCAGAATTTGGAGCTTCACGCCAAGCTGTTTGGCATGGCGGAAGAAGACACCAAACGTAGAATCAAGGAACTGGCCCAAAGGTTTGATTTGGCTGCGGTTATGGATGATCTGCCCGACTCGATGCCGCTCGGCATTCGTCAGCGCCTGTCGCTGGCTGTCGCGCTGATCCATTCGCCGGATATTCTTATTCTTGACGAGCCGACCTCGGGCGTTGATCCGGTTGCGCGTGATGCGTTCTGGCAAATTTTGGCTGATCTTTCGCGCAACGATAATGTCACGATCTTCGTCTCAACCCATTTTATGAATGAGGCGGAACTCTGTGATCGCATTTCCTTGATGCATGCTGGCAAGGTGTTGATCAGTGATACACCAAAAGCCATCACAGCAAGCCGCAATGCAGCAACACTTGAAGACGCTTTCATTGCATATCTCGAAGAGGCGATTGGCGAAACAGCGCCTGAGAAAGACGTTGAGGAGACGGTGAAAGCTCAACCAGAAAAGGTTGAGAAAAGCAAAAAGCCGTCTTCCAGTTGGTTGCCAAATCCCCGGCGGGTACTGGCTTTTTCTCGTCGGGAAGCACTGGAGTTAAAGCGCGATCCGATCCGCGCGACGCTCGCCATTCTAGGCACTGTGATCCTGATGTTCGTTATTGGATACGGGATTAATCTCGATGTCGAGGATCTTACATTCGCTGTTCTGGATCGTGACGATACGACAATCAGCCGGGATTACACGCAGCAGCTTGCTGGTTCGCGGTATTTCACCGAAAAAGCACCTATAACCGATTATGACGATCTTGATCGGCGTATGCGCGAAGGTGAAATCAGTCTGGCAATTGAGATCCCGCCGAATTTCGGCAGTAATGTCGCGCGTGGCCGTCCTGTCGAAATTGGTGCCTGGATTGATGGTGCGATGCCAACGCGCGCTGAAACCGTGCGCGGTTATGTGCAGGGAATGCATGCCAATTGGCTGACACAAAAAGCACGCGAGCTTTATGGCAGCGCTGCCACTGTCGGCAATTTCAATCTCGAAATTCGTTATCGTTATAACCCGGATGTTCAGAGCCTTGTAGCGATGGTTCCAGCCGTTATCCCGCTGCTTTTGCTGATGATACCGGCTATGCTGGCAGTTCTGAGTGTCGTGCGCGAAAAAGAACTTGGCTCGATCATTAATTTCTATGTGACGCCGGTGACTAAGTTCGAGTTTTTGCTGGGTAAACAGTTGCCTTATATCGCGCTTGCCTTCCTCAATTTCCTGATGTTGACGGCCTTTGCAGTGTTCATTTTCCGTGTGCCTTTCACAGGCAGTTTCCTGACCTATGCCACAGCCGCGCTGCTCTATGTCATCATCACAACCGGGATGGGACTGGTGATCTCGACTTTCATCAATAGCCAGATTGCAGCGATCTTCGGCACCGCATTGCTGACGCTTATTCCGGCAGTGCAATATTCCGGCATTATCGATCCCGTTTCGTCTTTGCAGGGGGCGGGCGCCTTTATCGGCAAGATTTATCCGACGACTTATTTCGTGACGATCTCGCGCGGGACTTTCTCAAAGGCGCTCGATTTCTCTGATCTCGCCGGATCATTCCTGCCGCTGCTAATTGCTATACCGGTTCTGACCGTTCTCGGCATTGTTCTTCTGAAGAAGCAGGCGGGTTGAGATGCGGATTTCCAACATATTCCAGCTTGGTGTGAAGGAACTGCGCGGACTGGCGCGTGATCCCATGCTTTTGCTGCTGATCGTTTATGCTTTTACGCTTGCGATCTACACGGCTGCAAAGGCAATGCCTGAAAACCTCAACAATGCGGCTATTGCGATTGTCGATGAAGATCAGTCGCCCGTTTCGGGCCGTATCACGACGGCGTTTTATCCGCCATATTTCGTGCCGCCAAAACTCATCTCATCTCATGAGATGGATAAACGGATGGATTCGGGCCTTGATACATTTGCACTCAATATTCCGCCAAATTTTCAGCGTGACCTGCTCGCCGGACGTTCGCCAACGATCCAGCTGAATGTCGATGCAACCCGTATGAGTCAGGCCTTTACGGGTGGCGGTTATGTGCAGTCGATTGTTTCGAGCGAAGTTAACGAGTTTGTTAATCGCTATCGCGGTGAGGCAGAAGCGGTCGTTGGATTGGGCTTACGTGCGCGGTTCAATCAGGATTTGAACAAAGGCTGGTTTGGTGCGATCACCAATGTCATATCGTCGGTGACGATGCTTTCCATCATTCTGACGGGTGCGGCTCTCATCCGGGAGCGTGAGCATGGCACGATTGAACATCTGCTTGTTATGCCCGTCACACCACTTGAGATCATGGTCTCAAAAGTCTGGTCAATGGGTATGGTTGTGCTGGTGGCAACCGCTTTCTCGCTGATCGTGGTTGTACAGGGCATTCTGGCCGTGCCGATCAATGGCTCGCTGACACTGTTTCTGGCGGGTGCTGCATTGCAGCTCTTTGCGACCACAAGCCTTGGCATTTTTCTCGCAACGATTGCCGGTTCCATGCCTCAGTTCGGGCTTTTGTTGATGCTGGTTCTGCTGCCGCTTCAGGTTCTTTCGGGCGGTACAACGCCGCGCGAAAGCATGCCGGAAATCATTCAGAACATCATGCTGGCTGCACCCAACACGCATTTCGTGATGCTCGCGCAATCGGTGTTGTTTCGCGGCGCGGGATTGAGTGTCGTCTGGCCGCAATTGCTCGCCATGATCGTTATTGGAAGCGTTTTATTCTTCTTTGCGCTTCGCCGTTTCCGCGACTTCCTCAGATAAAAACTCATATGATTCAACCCTCTGGATCACTTCATTCGAAATGTGATTCAGAGGGGCATTATGTTGCAGTTGATAATCTATCGTGCCCTTGCTATCGCTCATCCTAGGATACGGTTCTGCCCGTGAGGGTGGATGAAAAGGGAACACGGTGAGGCTTATTTGAAGAGCTGAGACCGAGACTGCCCCCGCAACTGTGACCGGAGAGTCGTCCTCCCATGATCGGTATCGCGATCATAGCCACTGAATATTCGTGTTCGGGAAGGCGGAGGATTGATGAAGACCCGGAAGTCAGGAGACCTGCCGCATCCAGTCACCCATGGCTGACACGAGGGGTGTTCAGTCGCGGCCGTCCGTAGCGGTGACATTGTGAAATGTTGCCGTGGGACAAAGACGGGGTGCTTGCGCCCTGATTTCTGACACCTGCGGTGAAGCAACGCTTGCGCGCAGGAAGTAAACTAATGCATATTCTCAGACTATCGGCCTATCTCGCATCAACCATTTTGGTTGCTATGCCGCTTGACGCATTCGCTCAGACGAACGTGAATGCTCAGGATATCCTTGTGCTTGATACGATTGTCGTCACACCGCTTCGTCGTGCGACGTCTTTGCAGCGTTCTACGTCATCCGTTACGGTGATCGACAGTCAAGAAATAACTCGTTCGGCAGCGCCCGACTTGCAATCGCTCCTGCAACATTATCCCGGTATTTCGATTGCCACAAATGGCGGGCAGGGATCGTCTTCCAATCTCTATATTCGCGGGATGTCGTCAAAACAGACTGTTGTTTTAGTCAATGGCGTGCGAACTGCATCGGCCACGACTGGTGCCACATCGCTTGCCAATATTCCGCTGAGTTCAATTGATCGTATTGAAATCGCTAAAGGTGCGCATTCCTCGCAATATGGTGCGGATGCGATGGGCGGCGTGATTAATATCATCACCAAGCAGGGCGGTGCCTGCGGTGAGCGTTCTTTCTGTGGCAGTGTTACGACAGGTGTTACGCATCCATGGGGTGGCTATGCGTTTGCGTCTCTGCAAGGCCAAAGCAAAGACGGCATTGATTATGCGTTTGGTGCGGCGGTGACAGGCACGCAGGGCTATAATTTCAAACAGCCGCGGACGTTTGGTTATGAACCGGACCGTGACGGATTTCTGCAAGGCGCGTTTAACTTTTCGCTTGCAAAGGATTTCGACTGGGGCCGGATTTATACGGATGGTCTGTTGACCCGCGGGCGTAACCAGTATGACGCTACAGCGCCATCTTTTAACGAGGCTTATACGACCGCGTTCAATGGAAAAATTGGCACACGTATTGAGCATACAGACGATTGGTCTTCGACGATTGAACTCAGTTCCGGGCTGGACCACAGCCGGAATTTCCGTAAGAACGTGAGCGGGTCTGATCTGTTTGAAACCAAGCGCTATGGCATTTTTGCTTCGACTGAAAAGCAGTTTGAAACAGGCAGCGTTTCTCATGTGGTGACGGGTGGTGTGGAAGCCTATCGCGAGGAGGTCAATGCCACGACGGTTTATGCGGAAACCAGCCGTGATCTGGCGGCGGTGTTCGGGCAGTATTCGCTGGAATATGATGCGTTACGCTTTGATGGCGGCGTGCGTTATGATCACAATGAGCAATTTGGCGACGTTGTGACTTACAATGCCGGAGCCAGTTATGAGGTTTTGCCTGATTTGGTGCTGCGCTCGTCATTTGGCACAGGCTTTCGAGCGCCGACTTTCAATGAGCTTTATTATCCCGGTTATGCAAATCCTGATCTGCAACCCGAAAAATCCCGTTCTTATGAAGTTGGTCTCAACTGGCAGGCAACAGATAAAACCAGTCTCGATATGGCTTTTTATCAAACCCGGTTGCGTGATGCGATCATAAGTACAGCACCATCCTATCTGCCCTATAATGTTGCCCGGGCAAACATTACAGGTTTTGAAGCCACGCTGTCTCATCGTTTTAATGAGAACTGGGGCGTGAAAGGCTCTATTGATCTGAAACGCCCGATTGATGAAGACAGTGATAATGATCTGGCTTATCGCGAACGGGTCAAGGCAACGGCAGAAGTTAGCTACAAGCCGGTCGAGAAGCTCGATCTGACTGCACGGCTGCTCTATCGCGGTTCACGTTTCACAAATGCTGCCAATACCAACAAGCTTAATCCATATGTGACGGCAGATTTCATTGCGCTTTATGACTTTGATGCACAGTCGCAACTTAAGCTCTCTGTGGAGAATATCTTCGATAAGGAGTATCAGACGACGTCAGGTTACATAGCTCCAGGACGCACCATAAATATTGGGCTAACGCGGAATTTTTGATTGAAGATGATGTTGGCGTGTAAACAGGCGGTTGTGAAGAATATCAGGCTTTGTCTTCTGGCAGGCCTGTTTCTCGCTGGCTTTCATTCTGCATTCGCAGAAGATCGGCCTCAACGCGTCGTGTCGATTAATGTCTGCACGGATCAGCTTGCGATGTTGCTGGCGGATGCCTCGCAGTTGCAATCGGTGTCCTATCTCTCGCGTGATCCGCTTTTGTCGGTGATGAGTGAGAAGGCGAAGGGATTGCCAGTCAATCATGGACAGGCAGAAGAAGTCTTCCTGATGAAGCCTGATCTGGTGCTGGCAGGTACATTTTCTTCGCGTGCTACGGTTGGGCTCTTGCGTGACTTGGGTGTGCGGGTTGAAGAGTTCGCGCCTGCACGATCATTTGAGGATATTAAAGCGCATATGAAGCGGCTGGGAGAATTGTTGGGGCGTGAAGAAGAAGCTGAACGGCAGATTGCTACTATGGATGCGGATTTATTGGCGATCAGAAAACCTGATCGCAAGCAAACTGTGGCGCTGTATTATGCCAATAGCTATACGGCGGGGCGCGGCACGCTTATTGATGAGGCGATCCGTCTGGCAGGGCTTGATAATATTGCAGACAAGGCAGGCGTTCGCGGCTCAGCCATGCTGCCGCTGGAAATGCTGATAATGGAGAGACCTGATATTCTTGTTCGCGGTTCGCGCGGGCGACCGCCTGTATTGGCCTTTGAGAATTTCGAGCATCCAGCATTGCGTGCTCTTGAAGGCCATACGCGGATGGTGGCGCTCAACGATAATCTGACAGTGTGTGGCGGGCCATTCAGTGTTGAGGCTGTCGCAAAACTCGCGGAGGCTGCGCGTGACTGAAACTGGCCGTTTTTATCTCCTGCTTGTTGGTCTGGGTTTGCTGGTCGTCGCGCTCTTTGCGCTCTCGCTGCTGGTTGGTCCGGCATCGATAAGTGTGGGTGAGAGTATCCGAGCGCTTTTTGCTGGGCAGGGCGATGTGATCGTGTTGGTTATGCGCGAGATCCGCCTGCCACGTGCAATCCTTGCCTTGTTAATCGGTGCTTCGCTCGGGCTTTCAGGCGCGGCCCTTCAGGGCTATTTGCGTAACCCGCTGGCAGAGCCGGGACTTCTTGGGGTGAGTTCCTCCGCATCCCTTGGTGCAGTGATCGCAATCTATACCGGGCTTTCGCAGCTTTTCCCGCTGGCTCTGCCATTGTTGGCGCTGCTCGGTGCGTTTCTGTCAGTCTTTCTGGTAAAGGCTCTCGCGGGCCGTCATGCCGGAACGTTGACGGTTATTCTTGCAGGCGTTGCCGTAACCAGTCTCGCCGGGGCAATGACGGCGCTTGCGCTTAACCTGTCGCCCAATCCATTTGCGGCCATGGAAATCGTGTTCTGGATGCTTGGCTCTCTGGCTGATCGTTCAATGACGCATGTGTGGCTTGCAGCGCCATTTATCCTCATTGGCTGGGTGATGCTGTTTTCGCTGGGGCGTGCCCTGGATAGTCTAACACTAGGATCGGATGCTGCCGCCAGTATGGGTGTTAATCTTTCCCGCGTTCAGGTTATGGCCGTCCTCGGCACTGCGGCCAGTGTCGGTGCCTCGACTGCAGTAGCTGGTGCAATTGGTTTCGTCGGGCTTGTGGTGCCGCATTTGTTGCGTCCGCTGGTTGGCGCGAGACCATCGCGACTGCTGGTTTGCAGCGCCTTTGGTGGGGCGGCATTGTTGCTGGCTGCCGATGTTCTTGTGAGAGTTATCATGCCGGGGCGCGAATTGAAACTTGGTGTGCTGACCGCAATCATCGGCGCTCCGTTTTTCCTGTGGCTGGTCTTTAAATATCGGAGGCGATTGGTATGACTATGCTCTCCGTTAAAAACCTTGATGTGTCACTCAGCCACAAAGCCGTTCTTGAAGCTGTCAGTTTTAAGGTGCGTGAAGGCGAATTTATCGGTCTCATTGGGCCGAATGGTGCGGGTAAGACAACCCTACTACGCGCTGTGCTTGGCCTGACGCCTTCATTAGGCACTGTTTCGCTCAATGGTTCCGATTTGAGACGCATGCACGTCGCTGACCGTGCTAAAGCAATCGCCTATCTGCCGCAGGAGCGAGATGTTGCCTGGCCTGTTACAGTGCGGATGCTGGTATCGCTCGGACGCTCGGCGTTGAAACCGGTTTTTGCCGGTTTGGATAAGGGCGATAAAGCTGCCATTGCAATAGCAATGCAGCGTATGGGTGTGGCAGAGTTTGCGTCGCGCCCTGCCAATGAATTATCGGGTGGTGAAAGAGCGCGCGCTTTGATCGCGCGTGTTTTGGCGCAGGATACACCTATCATCATGGCAGACGAGCCGGTGGCTGGGCTCGACCCCGCGCATCAGCTTGAATTGATGGAAGTGTTTGCGGGACTAGCCGCCGAGAAAAAGACAGTGATCGCCTCGCTGCATGATCTTGGTTTGGCTGCAAAATATTGCACGCGGCTGATTGTTCTTGATCAGGGAAAACTCGTTGCAGATGGCATGCCGGAAGAGGTTCTTACGCCTCATTTGCTCAACGATGTTTATGGAATCGATGGGCAGTTGTTGAAAATCGATGATGATTTCGTTCTGCATACGCGCAAACGACTAGGCTAGATTTTTACAGTTTTCATTGAATAAATTTGTAAAATTGCGGGCATTTTTCCACCGCATGGTCAAAAATCCCAAATTTCGGCCAATCCTGCTTGCTCTTACAATTTCTTGTGATTAACCAATTGCCCATCAGATACCGTTGAAATTGCGCTGAAAGGATGAGAAATCGTGGAGCAGGCAACGAGCGGAAAACGCAAAGGCGGACGCAAGGCGCTTTGGGCAGCCGTAGCAGTCATCGCCATCGCCGCTGCAGGTGCAGTCGGATACAAGATTACACTCGAAAAGACGATCAATGCTCAGCTTGAACGGCGTGGCGGTAAAGCTGCTTCAATTTCAGCTGACTTCCTTGGTCATATCAAGCTGACTGACGTCGTCCTGCCTCTTAAAGATGGCAAGGATATTACAATTGGTTCGATTGAAGGTCGTCCAAAAATCCTGTTCCTGAATGGCATGCTGGACGCCAAGGACATCAAAACTGAAGTTGCGCAGTTCAAAATCGCACTGCCGAGTGTTCTTATTGAGGACGCCGATTTCGACATTGCAATGTTGCGCGATACTTTTGGGAATGGCGAACTGACCCTTGCCGAGCGCGTTGGTCGTTTTTCTGCAAAACGCATGTCTATTCCTGAAATCAATGTCTTTCAGATGCTGAACGATAAGGAACAGAAGACGTCCTACAAGGATGTTATGTTTGAAGATATCGTGAATGGTCACGTGGCGCGGTATACCTCGTCTGGAGCGACCTTTGATCTCGATCTGTCATTGCCGAATGAGGCAGGCAAGATTGAAGAAGAGCGCATGACGGGCACGATCGGCGTTTCAGAGGGCAAAGATATTGACGGTGTTTTCATCGCACGTCTTTACACTGAAGCTGCGGGTCCAAACGATACTGAAGCCAAGCCGGTTTATGGGCCATTCTCTGCAAAAGATATCGTGATCAAAAGCACGAAATCGAATTTTAGCTATGCTGAAATCCGTAGCAATGGTTTCACGATGCGTCTGCCAGCGGAGCCGTTGACGGAGACTTTGCAGAAACTTGAAACTGCTAAGGATATTGATGCGCTAACGCCTGAAGAGCGCAAAGAGTTCTTTGTCCGTCTGATTGGTCTTTTTGATACGATTGGTAAGGGCGACGTCGAATTGTTGGGCATGAAGATCCAGCCCGGCGATCCTGAAAAGGGTCAGGGTAGCATCGAAAAAATGTCGATGGCGTTTGACAATAAGAAGTTTGATATGTCGCTCACCGGTTTCTCAGCTGGTAACGCTAAGGATTATTTCAAGTTAGACGAGTTTTCGCTTAAGGGCTTCAATTGGGCGCCTTCAGCAGAAGCGATAACGAAGTTTGCCGCTTTGAACGAAGAGGAAATGGAGAGTTTCCCGTTCACGACCATGCTGCCAGAGTTTGGGACAATCGTTGTCAAAGGTATCGAAGCCGATCTTCCTTATGATAATAACGCGTATGATGATATCGATATTGAGGATGAAGACGGTAATCCGGTGCCAAAGCCTGATGGCCTGCCGCATCGCTTGAAAATTGGCGTTAAAAGCTATGAAGTCGCACTGAATAAGCCAGTGAATGGTATTCCGTCTGATATTCGTATTGCCTATGAAGATATGTCTTTGCCTGTGCCAGCGGATAGCAGCGAAGAAATCTATCAGCAGCTTCGCAAGCTTGGTTATGAGCGCGTCACGATTTCTTCAAACGTGGAAGCGAACTGGGACGAGCCGACGCAGAGCCTTATCATTAAGGACATTTCTCTAAGCGGCAAAGATATGGGTAAGATTTCCATGTCTGGTCTGATGGGTGGCTTCTCTAAGGAGTTTTTCTCTGGTGACAAGGTGCTTGCTCAGGTTGCGCTTCTGGGGCTTAAAGCGCGTGAAGTGAAGCTGAAGGTGGAAAATGAAGGTCTCGCTGAAAAAGGACTGAAGCTCTATGCAGACGAAAACGACATGTCTGTTGAAGAAGCACGCAGCACACTCACACTCATTGCGAGTGCTGTCTTGCAGGAACTTGCTGCCGATCAGCCACAGCTTGAAGGTGTAATCTCGGCGTTCAATACGTTTTTGGCCAAGCCGAAGAGCTTTGAAGTGACTGCAAAATCCAAGTCTGAGCGCGGTATCGGTGCATTGGAAATGATTGCGGTTTCTCAAGATCCGATGTCGATCCTCGATAAGATCAATATTGAAGCAACTGCCGACTAAAACAAGCGTTCTTCAATAGCTGAACAAAAGCGCCGGCTCATGTAGTCGGCGTTTGCATTTTGAGCCGAATTTCAGATAGGGTGCGCAAATTAAAATTCATCATTCGGAATTCATCAATGCTCAAAAATATAAACCCGCTGCTGACCGGTTCCCTTCTCGAAGTGCTTGCGGATATGGGCCATGGCGATGATCTGGTTATCGTTGACGCCAATTATCCTGCGCAGGCTTCTGGCGTTCAGGTGATCGATCTGCCGGGCATCAGCGCAACTGACGTCGCAGAGGCTGTTCTGTCGCTTTTGCCGCTTGATGACTTTGTCGATCTGCCTGCGGCTGTCATGGAGTGCCCTAGCGAGACGCCTGCGATTTTTGGTGAGTTTGAAGCGATTATTGAAAAGGCTGAAGGCCGCAAGATCGCGGTAGAGCAAATCGAACGCTTTGCTTTTTATGATCGTGCAAGTGCTGCGTATGCTGTCATCCGTTCGGGTGAAAAGCGTCTCTATGGCAATATTATTTTCAAGAAGGGCGTTATTCGCTCGTAATTGAAACTAAAAAAACCCCGCGATGCGGGGCTTTTTTATTAATGCTGTTTTACTGCTGAGGCTTTGGGTGATGGTGCTCCATCTTGCCCTTGCCACCGTGATGCGGACCTTTTGGGCCGTGGTGGTGTTTCTTGGCAGTACGCAGCTCATGGCGGTCAAGCTTGCCGTCTTCATTACGATCGAGCGCTGCAAATTCCTTCTGGCGCTGCTTCTCAATCGCTTCCAGTGTGATTTTACCGTCACCCTTAACGTCAAGGCGGCGTTCTAAGCGATCGGCTGCACGGCTTACCATGCGCTTAAGGGCAAGAGCTTCGATTTCATCGCGAGACAGAACGCCGTCACCATTGGTATCTGCGGCTTTTAGTTCATCCATGCGGGAGAACTTTTCCAGATCAATCGGTCCGCGCTTGCCTTTGGTTCCATCAGTTTGCGTAATGGAAGTATCCGTCCCCGATTTTCCTGTATTTTCGGTTGCTTTTTCCTGCGCAAAGGCTGCAGTAGAAAGCAATGCTGACGCGATAACTGCAACATACAAGGTCTTCGATTTCATGGTTCTATAACTCCATCACTCTATACAAGGGCGCCATTGATTGGCGTGTGAGTAATGTCGGTCATTTTACGTGAACCTGATATGAACAAGCCAATTAATAATTGGTAATGTTATGTCGCCCGTTTTGCGCGCAATCTTTCTCTGAACATTGAGAAGAGGCCAGCTGCCACAACAATGCTTGCTCCTGTCAGGACGTTCCAGGTTAGCTGTTCGTGGAAGACCAGCACAGCAATCAAAGCGCCCACAACCAGCTGTAGATATGTCAGCGGCTGCACTTCAACAGCTTCAAGAATGTCGTAAGCGCGAATGAGGCAATAGTGGCTTGCAATACCAGTTACGCAGAGCGCTGCCATCCATGGCCAATCGTGCAGAGCGATAGACTCTACGTGGAATAGGCCAACCATGGTGAGGACAACTGCGCCGCCAATGCCAGTATAAAAGAAGCTGGTCATTGAGGTGTCGGTTTTACTGACAGCGCGTGTTGCAATGGCATAAAATGCAAATATGACGGTGGCGCTAATCGGAAACAGCAGTGCCCAGTCAAACTGGACATGGGTCGGGTCGATAATCAGCAGGACGCCAAATAAGCCCACGAAAATCGCCAGCCAGCGACGCCAGCCAACCTTTTCGCCGAGCAGTGGCACTGAAAGCATGGTGATCAGCAGCGGAGCTGCCTGAAAGATTGACTGCGTCATCGCCATACCGACACGGCTGAGGCCGTAAACCAGTATAACGATTTCAGCTGCGAGCAGAATTCCGCGAAGTACCTGCAAGACGGGACGTTGTGTTGAAGCTGCGCGCGCAATTCCCCCCGAACGCGTAGCGACAAGAATCACAAAAGCCGCAAAAACCCAATAACGCACCATCGTTATAAAGATGGGCGAATAGTGTGAGCCGAGATACTTCGAAATG
Organism: Brucella pseudogrignonensis; assembly: GCF_032190615.1. NCBI lineage: Bacteria > Pseudomonadati > Pseudomonadota > Alphaproteobacteria > Hyphomicrobiales > Brucellaceae > Brucella > Brucella pseudogrignonensis. The sequence goes on along the minus strand of NZ_JAVLAT010000001.1, from coordinate 406,217 downwards.
CCGTCTTGGGTAGCGAAAATTGTGACAGCGAGAAGTGTGAATGTGTAGCCAAGGCTTTTGCGGGTCATAAGGCACTCTCATAGTACCACTGCACCAGTTTCGCTATGTCTATTTGTACGGAATCTTTGTTCAAGACGAACTAATAATCGACAAAAAATAGGAAGGAATTTTTCGAAAGAGTTTATCCGTTGCCCTTGCTCTGGCACTCGGTAATCAGCGGTAACTCTTTGTAAGGAAGGAGAAAATGGTGGGTGATGTAGGGATCGAACCTACGACCCGCTGATTAAGAGTCAGCTGCTCTACCAACTGAGCTAATCACCCACTCGCTTCTCCGAGGCAGCGGCCCCGGTGAGGTGAGCGGTTCTATAAAGGCCGCTTTTCTTTGTGTCTAGCCTTCAATTGAAAAAAAACGAAAAAAAGTTCAATGAATTTAAAAAGGCCCAGAAATGATGGGTTTTTCTAAATTAACATTTGCGCGTATATGGTGCACATCTTTGATTTGCGCCTTGTGATTGCCGGCCCGGGGCCGAATCCAGGGAATCAAATTGTTCATAATTCTGTTTTTGAAACATTTTTTCGGTGTGTGGTTGCAACGAAGCGCCTGAATTTCCATATGCATGAAGCTCAAATCACATGCGTTTGTGTCTTGTGATGAGAATCCCTTCCGGCTTTTCATGAGCGCGCCGCAAATGTCGCAGTCATGTCATCAATTTTTGATGCTTGTCTGAGATGCTTCGGCATATAAAAGACTTGATAGGCGAATATGATTTTTGCCATTGAGAAGATGCTGCAAGCGTTTGTTACGCGCAGGCAGGCGAGGGGTTCACGCACCGGATTGTCCTCGTTTAAGAAAACCCGAAGCCGCACCCCATGTTGGGATGCGTTTTCATAATCCGGTTCGCGGCATTTTGAGGACGGAATGGAAAGCATAATCAGCGACCTCGGACAGTTCATCTCCGATCATCGGGCATGGGCCGCTCCTATCGTGGGCGTAATCGCCTTCGGCGAGTCCCTCGCTATTATAGGTATGCTTATTCCAGCGACGCCGATCATGCTCGCAATTGGTGGCCTCGTTGGTGCTGGTATCGTTGAGCCATGGCCAATTATCATTGGTGCGATTATCGGTGCCGTTATCGGTGATATCGTTTCCTATCTGCTCGGCTGGTGGCTTGGTCGCAGCATTATTCACAAATGGCCGCTCAACAAACACCGCACAGGAATTGCGCGCGCACGCTTGCTGTTTCGCCGTTATGGTTTTTCCGCTGTCTTCCTCGGACGCTTCTTTGGTCCGGTGCGCTGCACCGTACCGATGGTCGCAGGCATGATGTCGATGGATCAAAAGCGATTCCAGACGGCAAACGTTCTTTCTGCTATGGTCTGGGCACCTGTTATGTTTCTGCCGGGCTGGCTCGCTGGTCGTGGAATCGGTGTTTTTGCCAAGATGGATGGCGATCATATGTTCTGGGCCGTCGTCGGAATCACGCTTGTGACGATTGTTGCAACCTTGGTTGGTATGCGCTTTTTCAAGGGCCGTCCGCGTCGTGAGCGTAAGCGCGGCGTTCATGTTTCTCCCGCAGAATAGCATATGGCCTTGCGCGTGAGCCGCGCGTCTGCATAATGCAGCAAACTTATGCTTATTTAACAACATGGCATTTGAGGGTGAGCAAGCAGCTCCGTTCGTGTCTTTTAAAAAGGTTCATCGCGCTTTATGCCCGACGACAGTTCTGACGACCCTTCTTCACGAAGTCCCGCTCCCTTTCAGGGAGCGTCGGACTTAAGAGGCTTTGAGCTTACTCACGCCGTTTGCAATTTCTTCTCGCCGTTCCGTGTTTCTACGGTTCGGGAAGAAAACGCATGCGGCGTTTTTTCTGTTTCCTCGTCTTTTTGATTTTATAGGAGCCGACACATCATGGATTGGTCCATGGACTGGATTGCCGACCCCAATGCCTGGATAGGTCTGGTAACATTGGTGGTGCTTGAGATTGTTCTCGGCATCGACAATCTCGTTTTTATCGCAATTCTCGCCGATAAACTTCCGCCGCATCAGCGTAATCGTGCGCGTATAATTGGTCTTACACTGGCCCTAGTCATGCGCCTTGCGCTTTTGGCGTCGATTTCGTGGATTGTGACGCTGCGCGAACCGCTGATTAGCGTCATGGGCCTATCATTCTCTGGCCGTGATCTCATCATGTTAATTGGTGGTCTCTTCCTTCTTGCCAAGGGCACGATGGAATTGCACGAACGCCTTGAAGGTGCCCATGGGCCAAAGAACTCGCGCGTTGTCCATGCTGTTTTCTGGCAGGTTATTGTTCAGATCGTTGTTCTTGATGCGGTATTCTCGCTCGATAGCGTGATTACAGCTGTCGGTATGGTGCAGCATCTTCCTGTGATGATGATTGCCGTTATCATTGCTGTTGGCGTTATGATGCTTGCATCGCGTCCGCTGATGGACTTTGTGAATAAGCATCCGACGGTTGTTATTCTCTGTCTTGGCTTCCTGATGATGATCGGCTTCAGTCTGGTTGTCGAAGGTTTTGGCTTCCACATTCCGAAGGGCTATCTCTATGCGGCGATCGGCTTCTCGGTATTGATCGAGGCAGCAAACCAGATGGCGCGTAAGAATCGTGAGAAGCTGGTGACGACCAACGATTTGCGCGAAAGAACCGCTGGAGCGGTCTTAAGGCTCCTTGGTGGTCAACGCGATGACAGTCCTCTCTCGGATACAGTGGATGTGATTGCACAACAGACGGCGTCCAGCGATATCTTTCTTCCCGAAGAGAAGGAGATGATTCGTGGAGTTCTCGATCTCGCAGATCGTCCTGTTCGCACCATCATGTCTCCGCGTAATGAAATCGAATGGCTCGATCTGGATGAAGACGAGGCGGAATTGCATCAGGCAATTCGTGAGCTTTCGCATTCGCGAGTCGTTGTAGCACGTCGTCAGGTTGATGAGTTCGTCGGTGTGGCGCTGGTCAAGGACTTGTTGCTCGATATGAGTGACAAGAAGCCGATTGACTGGGACAAAGTGGTCAAGCAGCCGCTTGTGGTGCATGAAAATGCGAATGTTCTGCGCGTTATGGAGCAGTTGCGTGTTTCGCCGGTACAGCTCGCCATTGTGGTTGATGAGCACGGTTCATTTGAAGGCGTGGTTACGCCGACCGATGTTCTTGAAGCTATTGCTGGCGAGTTTCCTGATGAGGACGAGGAAGCGTCCGTTGCAGAATCAGATGGACAGGGCGGCTATCTCGTTGATGGCTTTACTGACATTCGCCGGCTCAGCAGCATCCTGCAACGCGATCTCGTGGATGACAGTGATCGTTACACGACGCTGGCCGGTTATGTCATCTGGCATCTGGGGCATTTGCCGCTGGGTGGTGAAAGTTTCACTGCTGATGGGTACGAGTTTACGATCCATGCGATGAATGGTCGCCACGTCGAAAAGGTTCATATTCGGCCTGTTGACGATTACGAGGTGTAAAATGGAATAATTTTGCGAGCAGCTGAAAGGTTGCTCGCAAAATATTTCACCCTGTTAATTCCTATAGAATAAGTAGGATATTGACTTTTTCAGCCAAGCCTTCAAAATTAACACATCGTTCAATGTTGTGGCGAAAACACGGCCTTGAGGTGATGGTATTAACGGGAGGCTCTTATGAACCGCAAATTTTTATTGCTGATTAAAAGCCTGAAAAGTGGTGGGCTGGCAGTCATGTCCTCTTTGGAGCAACCTTGGCGCGGCATGAAGCTGAATGCGGAGGAAATTGCACGGCGACGCCGTAATCGCGTTGAACGCGGCGAGCAAAATTTTCTCTGGTGCTGGCAGCATCGCGGGTTCTGGTAGGCATTAATAGCCGGAAAAAAGTTTTGAAAGCCGGAAGCAAAAGCTTCCGGCTTTCTTGTTTTTGTTGCGCGTCTTAAAGACTCTTTGGAAAATTATTCTCCATCAGACTTTGCTGTTAGGCAGGGTTTTCAAGAATGGCTTCGAAGGTAGTTTATATATTTAAATCAATGATTTAGATTGATTCTTGTCTATCTCTCTGTAGATTTGTTTCCCAATGGAAGTCGATTTATGGGCGCTTTGCGCAAGCAAAGTGAGAATGGTGCAATCTATGAAGAAAATTATTCTATATGCCGCAGTGGCGCTCGGTTTGGGTGCAGTTCCTGTGCAGGCGCAGGAGCAGCCGAAAGAAATCCTTAATGTGTCTTACGACATTGCGCGTGAGCTTTACGAGCAGGTCAACAAGGCGTTCGTTGCTGATTGGAAAGCCAAGACGGGTGAAGATCTCACCGTCAATCAGTCTCATGCCGGTTCTTCCAAGCAGGCCCGCTCCATCCTGGAAGGTTTGGAAGCTGATGTTGTTACTTTCAATCAGGTTACGGATGTTCAGGTGCTGCATGACAAGGGCGATCTGATCCCTGCTGACTGGCAGAAGCGTTTGCCGAATAATTCATCACCCTATTATTCGTTTCCCGCATTTTTGGTGCGTGAAGGCAACCCAAAGGGCATCAAGAATTGGGATGATCTGGCGCGTGAAGACGTGAAAGTTGTGTTCCCAAATCCTAAGACTTCGGGCAATGCACGCTATACCTATCTCGCTGCCACGGCCTACGCGAACGAAGCCTTCAACGGAGATCAGGACAAGGTTCACGAATTTATCGGCAAGATTTTTAAGAATGTACCGGTGTTTGATACTGGCGGTCGTGGTGCAACCACTACCTTTGCTGAACGCGGCATCGGCGATGTTCTTGTGACATTTGAAGCGGAAACCCGTGGAACTGAAAAGGTTCTTGGCGCTGACAAATATGACGTTGTCGTTCCTGAAGTGAGCCTGCTCGCTGAATTCCCGGTAACGGTTGTTGATAAGGTTGTCGACAAGCGTGGATCGCGCAAGATTGCTGAAGCTTATCTCGATTATCTCTATTCCCCTGAAGGTCAGGAAATTCTTGCGCAGAATTTTAACCGGGTCCACGACAAGGATGTGATTGCGAAGCACAAGGATATCTATCCTGATGTTCGTCTTGTGACTGTTGAAGATGCTTTCGGCGGTTGGGAAAAGGTTCAGAAAGAGCATTTCGCCGAAGGTGGTGTGCTTGATAAGCTGTTCACTGCCAAGTAAATAAAACTACCCGGCGGGGGGGGATATTCGATCCCCGCCTTTCTTTTGGAAAAATCCATTGTCGCTTTTGAGCATGAAACGTAATTCAGTGCTGCCGGGGTTCGGGTTGACCCTCGGTTGCACCTTGCTTTATCTGGCAGTGATTGTTGCCTTGCCGCTGTTGGCGATGATCCTGAAAACTGCAAGCCTAGGCTGGAGTGATTTCTGGAGAATCGTCACGTCAGACCGCGCGTTGGCGACGTTTCGAATTACGATCAGTGCAGCAGCGGTGGCCACCGTCTTCAATGGGCTGTTTGGCTTGCTGTTGGCATGGGTTTTGTCGCGTTACCAGTTTCCTGGTAAGCGGCTGATCGATGCGGCTGTTGATCTGCCGTTTGCACTGCCAACAGCTATTGCAGGCTTAGCGCTAGTGACTTTGTTTGCACCGAATGGCTGGTTCGGACAATATCTTGAGCCGATTGGCATCAAGGTTGCCTATGCACCTATCGGCATCATGGTTGCGATGTTTTTCACAAGCATTCCCTTTGTCATACGCACGGTGCAGCCGGTGTTGGAAGAAATGAGTGCTGATGTTGAAGAGGCTGCACGCAGCCTTGGTGCAAAGCCGTGGCAGATTTTCACGCACATCATTTGGCCGACGATCTTTCCGGCGTTTCTTGCGGGTGCTTCGCTGTCTTTTGCGCGTAGTCTTGGCGAGTTTGGCTCGATTGTTTTCATTTCCGGCAATTTGCCTTTTGAAACGGAAGTGACCTCGCTGCTCGTCTTCATCCGGCTCGATGAATATGATTATCCGGCAGCGGCTGCTTTGGCTTTTGTCATGCTGTTGATGGCGTTCTTCATGCTTCTTGTGACCAATCTTATTCAGGCAAGGCAGCTTCGCTATGCAGAGCGCTAGTGTTCAGGCGCGCAATGCGCCCGGTCCTGTCCGTAACCTGCTGATTGGCCTTGCAGCTATTCTTTCCGCGATCTGCATTGGCGCGCCTCTGGCAATTATCTTTTCCTATGCGTTCAGCAAGGGCGTCGGTGTTTTTTTCAGTGAAATCTTAAAGCCTGATACCTTGCATGCGGTCTGGCTCACGATCCTGACGGCAATTGTCGTTGTGCCAATGAATATGGCCTTCGGCGTTTGTGTGGCATGGCTTGTCACGAAGTTCCGTTTTCCGGGGCGCAGACTTCTGATTACCTTTGTCGAAATCCCATTCTCGGTGTCACCGATTGTTGCGGGTGTGACTTATCTCTTCTTATATGGCTCGCAGGGACTGCTCGGCCCGTTGCTTGAGAGTTACGACATCAAGATCATGTTCACGGTTCCGGCGATCTTCCTCGTGAGTCTATTCGTGACATCGCCTTTTGTCGCGCGTGAGCTTATTCCGCTGATGGAAGTGCAGGGCAGCGATGAGGAAGAGGCAGCGCTTACACTTGGAGCGAATGCTTGGCAGACGTTTTTCTATGTCACACTGCCCAACATCAAATGGGCGCTGCTTTACGGTGCTGTGCTTTGTAATGCGCGTGTGATGGGTGAGTTTGGTGCGGTATCTGTTGTTTCAGGCGCTATTCGCGGTAAAACCAATACGCTGCCTTTGCAGGTCGAACTGCTGTTCAATGATTACAACGTAGCAGGCGCTTTTGCTGCCGCTTCGACTTTGGCTGGCATTGCACTTTTGACACTGGCTTTAAAAATCTGGCTTGAACGCAAACAGCATAGCTAAAGCGCATCCCGAAAAGTTTTAAGCGGTTTTTGGCGAAGATGCGCTTATGAAAAATGAAACCGCCCGACTTCGAGAAAGCGGGCGGTTTGCGGTCACGCTGCTTGGGAGAGCGTGTGTGTTATTGGTTCTCTTTGTAGCGACGAGGCGAGGATTGCGCCTTCCGGCCAATGCGTGAAGCCGCTGGCTACATTGATATGTCCTGCATGGCCAATATCAACAAAGCCTGAACCCCAGACATTGGCGATAGCTTCGGCCTTGGCAAAGCTCATATATTCGTCATCGCGGCTGGCGACGACAATCGACGGAAACGCCAGTTCATGACGCGGTAAAGGTGCGAAGCTCGCAAAGCGACTGTCGCGGCGCGACATGGTTTCCACGTCTGCCGGAGCGACCAGAAGCGCACCCGCAACATGCGCCGCAGCCGGACGACTTGCGAGATGCGAAACAAGAATACAACCAAGACTATGGGCAACCAAAACTGCGCCGGGATTTTCGGCGAGTTTGGCTTCGAGCGCGTGCATCCAGTCGGATAGCACCGGATAGTGCCAGTCGTCTTGTTCGACGAGCACTGCTGACGGATCGTCATGCAACCATTGGCGCTGCCAGTGGCCTGCTTCCGATCCCTTGTAACCGGGGATGATCAATGTCGCAGGCATGCGTTAGTTCCTCTTGGAAAATGCCTTGGGAGGCTGTTTTTGCTCTACATTGGGAGGTTTTGCGAAGCAATTTCCAAGATAAGGGCTATTTCATACCATTTTAAGGAAAATAAATTCAATTAGAGGCGGGAATGTAAAAAATAATCCCGCCTCTGCAATCCTATTTCTTTTGCTTATCGTTCCAGCGAAGCACGAATTGCGATTTCTCGAAAACGAGTACGACAATCAACGACATTGCAAATGGAATGAGAAGATAGAGCAGGCGGAACACGATGAGAGCCGCCAGAACATCAGCTGGGTTCATGTCCGGCAAGCCAGTGAGAAACACGAGTTCAAGCACACCGAGGCCGCCGGGTGCGTGCGAAATAAGCGCTGCTGAGAATGACACCAGAAAGATGCCAAGAATGATCAGGAAGCCCGGATTTCCAGCTTCCGGCAGAGCGAAATAGATGATGCCAGCCGCACCAATCAGTTCCAGTGGAGCGACGATAAGCTGCTGTGTCACGACAGGCAGACGCGGATATTCCAGCCGAAACTTGCCAATCTGCAAAGGACGAAGCTGTAGCCAGCTGCCAAAGACATAAAGCAAGACAAACGCCAGCATAGCCAAAGCAATAATGATCGAAATGGTCGGTGTGAGTTCTTCATTGAAGCGCATCAGAATATGCGGTTCCAGAAGCAGAACGATACTCGAAGTGATGATCACGCCCAGAATAAACGTGAAGGAACAGAAGGCAATCAGGACGGCAATTTCGCTGCCGGGCATGCCCTGTGAGGAATATGCACGGTAACGAACCACAGCACCTGATACGACCGATGCACCGATATTGTGTGACAAGGCATAGGTTGTGAACGAGCAAAGGGCGATGAAAAGCCAGGATATTTTCCGACGCAGGTGAAGAAGTGCGATGCGATCATATCCAGCGAGCGAGCTATAGGCGAGAAGGGCAGCTGCGGCAGACAAAAGCCAGTGATGTGCGCGAATTGCGTAAAGACTATCCAGAACGTCGTCGAGAGAAATGCTACGCAGTTCCCGATAGAGAAGCCAAACAGATATAGCGACTGCACAAAGGCCAATGATCGGCCAAATATAATCCTTGAATTTCATTAACTGGCCACCGCACCTTCAATTCGCATTCAATTCCCCTTTGTCATGCGCCCCGGACTTTGCGTTTATCGTGGAAACGCTCGTAATCCGTTGTTCCTTCTTTATCGCCTTCTCCATTGCTGCGGCGATTTCTGCTTCGCCGAGAATGACAGAGTCTGCACCTAGATCATGCAGATATTGAGCTTCGGCTTGCGAACAGGCACGCACAACAATGCGCACATTTGGGTTCGCCTGCCTTGCAAGACTTGTGATGCGTCCTGCCTCGAAAGCGTTCGGAATTGCAATCACAACATTTTGGGCAAAAGATGGATTCGCCGTCTCCCATATTTCAGCATCCGAGCCGTTCCCCGCAATAGCTTCAATGCCGATTTCTTTCAATCTGAAATAAATCTTTGGCGAATCTTCGACAACAAGGAACGGAATGTTATTTTCCTGAAGACTTGCTGCCACGCGACGGCCAATCTGACCATATCCGACAATCACTGTATGATCCCTCAGCTTACTCTGCGGTAGCCGTGCAGGCTCAGAAATGCTGACGTCTGCCTCCGTGCTATCGCTATCGGATGGCTGAATGCCAAGGCGTTTTTCGATCCGTGGTCGCAGACGGTCTGCGGCTATGAACATAACCGGATTGAGGAAGATCGATAGGATTGCGCCTGCAAGGATCAGGTCGCGTCCTTCTGGTGGCAGTAAATTGAGCCCAACGCCGAGCCCCGCAAGAATGAACGAGAATTCTCCGATCTGCGCTAGGCTTGCAGAAATGGTGAGTGCTGTTCCGACAGGACGTTTGAATGCGCGAACGATAAAGAATGCGGCAACCGACTTGCCCACGAGGATGATGGCAAGCGTTGCAATGAGGGGCAGGGGATCACGGATGAGGCTCATCGGATCAAACAACATGCCCACGGATATGAAGAAGAGAACTGCGAAAGCATCACGTAGCGGCAGAGATTCTTCTGCGGCGCGATGGCTGAGTTCAGATTCACTCATCACCATGCCAGCAAAGAACGCACCGAGCGCGAAGGAGACGCCAAAAAGATGCGCTGCACCAAAGGCAACGCCAAGGGCAATCGCCAAAACGCCTAAGCGGAACAATTCGCGCGAGCCGGTTTGAACGATGACATTCAAAAGCCATGGAATGACCTTGCGTCCCACAACCAGCATGAGTGCTATGAAGACGACGACTTTGGCAATCGTCAGAAGAATAATGCCGCCAACCCCGAGGCCAAGCCAGTTGGCGATTGGGTCGTTCATTGTAGTTTGACCGATATCAGTGCTAACACTGGCTAGTGCGGGTAGGAGCACCAGTGCCATGACCATAGCGAGATCTTCCACTATCAGCCAGCCAATCGCAATGCGGCCGCGCTCTGTATCAATGAGGCGCATATCCTGCATTGCGCGCAGGAGGACGACGGTACTTGCCGTCGAAAGCGCGAGACCAAAAACCAGGCCGGCTTTTACATCCCAGCCGAGCGCTAAGCCAAGCGCTGTGCCGAGTGCTGCGGCTGTCGCAATCTGCGCCAGTGCGCCGGGGACAGCGATAGCTTTAACGGAGAGAAGGTCTTTGAGAGAGAAGTGCAGGCCGACGCCGAACATCAGCAGAATAACGCCGATTTCGGCCAGCTGAAGGATCAGATCCTGATCTGCAACGAAACCCGGTGTATGCGGACCAGCAATGACACCTGCGAGGAGATAGCCAACAAGGGGAGAGATTTTTAGTCGGGTGGCGATAGTGCCGAAGATGAATGCCAGACACAGGCCAACGACGATTGTCGCAATCAGAGGCGTGTCATGGGGCATAGCGGGGCCTTCCCGATTTCAATCATGCAAAGTTTTATGGGAGAAGCCGGGCATGGCGAAAACCATGCCCGGCCATGAGTTTACTTCTGTGGTGAAGTGCCGTTTTCAAGAACAGCCTGATGCGCTTCCTGACGACGCTGCCACCAGTTGCCCAGCAGAAGCAGGATCGGTGCTGCAATGAAGATCGACGAGGTTGTTGCGATAAAGATACCGAACAGCATTGGCACGGCAAAATTATGCACCGCGCTTCCGCCCCAGATTGCCATTGGCAGCAAGCAGAGGAACGTCGTCACAGAGGTATAGATACAGCGGATGAGAACCTGATTGATACTCATATCCACGATCTCGCGCAGCGGCTTCGACTTATAAAGACGCATGTTTTCACGCATGCGGTCATAAACCACAACCTTATCGTTTACTGAGTAACCAATGGCTGTCAGCAGTGCTGCAATAGCCGTCAGGTTAAAGTCGAGCTGTAGGAGCGCAAAGAAGCCTACCATCTTGGTTGTATCGAGAACGAGCGTGATAATCGCGCCAACTGCGAAGAACCACTCAAATCGCCACCAAAGATAGATCAGCATACCGAGAGCTGATAACAAGACTGCGATGAAGCCTGAACGCGCGAGTTCGCCGGAGACTTTCGGGCCAACAACTTCGGTACGCTCGATTTTTGCGCCAGCATCGATTGCCGCAATTGCCTCACGCATTTTGTTAACTGCAACGGTCTGTGCTTCTTCGCCGCCATCTTGTCGCTGAATGCGGATCAGCACGTCGTTCGGACTACCAGCTGACTGAAGGGCAACTTCACCCAGTCCCAAGGCACCGAGTTTTTCACGCAATTGCGCGAGATCTGCTGGTTGTGATGTGGTTATTTCAGCCTGAATACCGCCTTTGAAGTCGATGCCATAATTCAGACCCGGCTTAAAGAACAAGCCGATTGAAGCGAGCGACAACACAATAGAGGTTGCGATACCAAGGTAGCGCGCATTCATGAAGCGGAAATTTGGATTTTCCGGAGCGATCCTCATAAATGGCTTGATTTCAAGTATCTTCAATTTGCGCTTGCGGACATACCAAGCCATCGCCATGCGAACGAGTGTGACGTCAGTAAACATCGAAATGACGATACCGAGCATCATGGCGACAGCAAAGCCGCGTACAGGGCCAGTGCCAAACATGAAGAGCAGGAGTGTCGAAATCAGCGAGGTGACGTTCGAGTCGACAATCGTAGCAAAAGCTGCATGGAAGCCTTTATCGAGCGCCGCCATAGCGCCAAGGCCTTTGCGGGTTTCTTCTCGAATACGCTCGTTGATCAAAATATTCGCGTCAACCGCGATACCGATACCCAGAATAATACCTGCAATACCGGGCAATGTTAGCGTTGCTCCGATAAGACTGAGGGCTGAGAAGGTGAGGACGGTATGGAGCAGAAGCGCTACGTTCGCAATAAGACCCCAGACGCCATAAAGCAGCTGGATAAAGACCGCGACGAGGATAAACCCTGCGATACCGGTGATCAGACCCATCTTAATAGCGTCGCCGCCAAGGTCAGGACCGACGGTGCGCTCTTCGATAACTGTCAGCGGAGCAGGCAAGGCACCAGCGCGGAGCAGTGCAGAAAGTACAACACTATCCTGAACCGTGAAGCTGCCGGTGATCTGACCAGAGCCGCCTGTGATCGGTTCATTGATACGTGGCGCAGTCAGGACTTTGCCGTCGAGCACGATGGCGAACGGGCGGCCTGTATTTTTGGTTGTAATATCTGCGAACTGACGCGCGCCAAGGCTATCGAAGCGAAACGAAACGATTGGCTCGTTGGTGCGTTGATCGAATCCTGCACGCGCATCGGTCAGGCGTTCGCCTGAAAGCGCGATCTGATCTTCAACAGGATATTTGATGTTTGGGTCTTTAGAATCCGGCAGGATGCTGACACCGGGAGGTGGTGGGTCATTCGGATTTACGTCTGCGACCATGTGGAAGCTCATCTTCGCGGTGCTGCCCAGCAGCTGGCGAAGATGTGCTGGGTCTTGAAGACCTGGAAGCTGAACAACGATACGGTCAGAGCCTACGCGCTGGATCGATGGTTCGGCCACACCGACCTGATCCACACGCTGACGGATAATTTCAAGGCTCTGCTGGAGAGCCGCATCAAGGCGGTATGTAAAGCCAGCCTGTGTTAGCGTCAGACGGATCTGATTGTCACTGCTGGTTACATCAATGTCGTTGATCGCCGTGCCAAAGCCAGTCGTGTTAACCTGAGAGATCAGAGTTTTAAGAGCTGTATCGGCCTTCGCGCGCTGATCGGCATCCGGGATTGTCACGATGACAGAGTCGCCAACAGCACGGATGGATTGAGGCTGAATGCGTTCAGCACGCAGCTTTCCACGCGCATCATCAAGCAGCGCGCGCATACGGTCACTCTTGAGGCTCGCTGCATCCACTTCGAGAACGAGGTAGGAGCCGCCACTCAGATCAAGACCCAGTGTAACCTGTCGTTTTGGGAACCACGAAGGCATTGCTTCGAGTTGTGTTTTTGTGAAAAAATTGGGCAAGGCAATGATGATACCGATCAGAACGATCAGTCCATAAAGCACTGCGACCCATTTAGAAGTACGCATAAGTCTAAATTCCGGATATTGAGTGCTATAAGTTTGTATTAAAACAAAGGCTTATCGCACATTTTTTCGTAATAGATTCAGGGTTGGCCGAAGCCGCCTTCAAAAGAAGGTTTCACGCCATCGCTGGCGGAGCGCGTGCAGAAACAAAACTGCTTTGCGAAAGCCTCAAAAAATGTGGGTTTTGGGCGGTTTGGACGGGCTGCCCGTCGTAAACGACAATCTCGCTGGCGAGAGTTGCGATCCCATCGCCATTCCCGTGAGGATAAGCTGCCTTAATTTTAGCTGCAATCGCATCTGTCAGGACAGCACGCATCGGCTGGGTTGCCGGTGTGGATTGCTGACGTGGGGGAAGTGCAGGTGCGTTATCGACCTGCTGCGCAGCCATTTTTCCGGGGGGCGAACGGCTCGCTTCGCCGCCGAGTGCAGAAAGGTCAATTGCGAACAGAAAAGCGGCGAACGACAGAACGCACGTCACAACAAGCATGAAACCATGCTGATGAGAACGATCAGGACGCTGATCTGCGTTGTTCATGCCTTTAATCAAAATTCCCGAACTTTCTTCGACAGCCTTTCCGCAGAAAGAAGCCAGTTTCAGAATGATTTTGCCTATAGCTAAACCGTTCTGTTTATTCGATTTTATGCAATGCCCGATTCAAAAACATCGTATTTTTACCAAGGCTTAGCGATGACACCTACAGCATCGATTCAAAAAAGGGAATCGTTTTCTGTATGGGGCTGATCATGCATTGAAATCACTGAATAAAATCAAAAGCTCATTTTGGTATCGAGCCTGCCATAGTATTGCTTCTGTTATCATGCGCTGTATGTTCAAAAGCAGATCGAGAAACCGGCAGAGTTCAAATTGACATATTTATCGATGTTCCGTGCAGTTGCATTTGCTCTGGCTTTTTCGCTGGCCGCGATGGGGCAATCAAATGCGCAAGATCCCAAAGTGTCAAAGCCGCAAGCTCCCGTAGCTGCTCAACAGTTGGCACCTGAACAAAAAGCTGTTGTTGAAAATAACACACCCGTCTCTGATGTTGTGCAGCAGCAAAAACCGGTTATCAACGATCTCAAGCAGCAGACGAAAACGATCAGTGATCAGTTGCAGAAATCTGTAACAAACGATGAAGCTCTTGCTAATTTCAAGCTGCAGCTCGATGGACTTTCCAAGAAGCTGCTTGATGCTGGCGTTGCTTTTCGTCCACGCCTGACGGAGATCAATACACGGCTGGAACAGTTGGGGGCAGCGCCTTCCGGTGATCAGGCAGCGGAACCAGCAATTGTTGCTGAAGAGCGCGCACGGCTGATCGCTGAAAAAGCCGAAATCAATGCTGTTATTGGCGAAACAGAAGATGCATCACTTGCGGTCAATCAGATGGCTGCAAAAATCGGCAATATGCGCCGTGATCTGTTTGCACAAACTTTGTCGCAACGTGTGAACCTTGATCTTACGCTTGGTTCGGAAGTGACCGCCGCCGCGAGCAATCAGATGGTTTCACTGTGGAGTATCGTGAAATCATGGTGGCGGTTCGTTTTCACCTTCAAGCTGAACTCATTTCTGGCTGCAGCTTTCTTTGCGGTTGTTGCTGCTCTGGTTATTCAGCTCGGTGCTCGACGGGTTTTGGGATCGCTTTACGAACGAGATGTCACCAACGAAGCGCCTTCCTATCTCAGCCGTTTGTCGGTTGCCTTCTGGTCAACGGCGATCCCTTCGGGCGCGGTCGCCGTTTTCCTAGCTACGACCTACTTCTGTCTCGACTATTTTAACGTACTTAGGCCCGACATTGGGACACTGCTGCAATCGCTCTTTATTGTCCTTGGCATTGTCTTCTTTATCAGCCGGTTGGCCTTTGCCTGCATCAGTCCTTATACTCCCGCATGGCGGTTGGTGCCTATTGCGCCGCGTCCGGGCAGGGCGCTGGTTTGGTTGATTACTGGTATGGCACTGATTAACGGGTTGGATTCGTTTTTCAGCAAGGTTAACCAGGTTCTGTCGTCACCATTGTCTTTGACTATGGCGAAAAGCCTGCTGTCGACCGTTGTGATTGGCGTGCTTATTCTCATTATAGCGCTCGTGAAGCCGATTGAGAGAAACGTCGGAGAGGCGGTTCGCCCTTGGCCGAAAGCCTTCCGCGTTTTTCTCATCTTGCTTGGTCTCATCCCGATTGTTGCGGCCTGCTTGGGCTTCATTGGCCTTGCGCGCTTTATGGCGCAACAGATCGTTGTCACCGGCGCATTTCTCGTAACGATGTATCTCGGCTTTTTGACCGGACGTGCGATTTCGGAAGAACAGGCCTTTGCGTCCAGCCCAATTGGCCGGGTGATGCGTGATCGCTTCCATTTTGACGAAGCAAAGCTGGATCAGCTCGGGCTTGTTGTCGGTATTCTTATCAATCTCGCAGTTGCCTTAGTCGGCATACCGCTGGTGTTGATGCAGTTTGGCTTTCAATGGGTCGAACTCAAAAACACGTTCTATCATTTGATGACAGGCTTCCAGGTTGGCAGTATTTCCATATCGCTGATGGGAATTCTGACTGGCGTGGGCCTGTTTATCATCGTCTATCTGATGACGCATTGGTTCCAAAACTGGCTGGATAGCAAGGTTCTTGCGCGCGGCCGCGTCGATTCGGGCGTTCGCAATTCTATACGCACTGTTATCGGTTATGTTGGGCTGGTACTCGCCGGGCTGGTCGCAGTATCTGCTGCTGGCTTCAATCTATCCAGTCTGGCGCTGATCGCTGGTGGCCTCTCACTTGGTATTGGTTTTGGTCTTCAGAATATTGTCCAGAACTTTGTTTCTGGGCTTATTTTGCTGGCAGAACGTCCGTTCAAGGTCGGGGACTGGGTGGAAGCGGGAACAGTCAGCGGTATTGTCAAAAAGATCAGCGTCCGTGCGACCGAAGTTGAAACCTTCCAGAAACAGTCGATTGTCGTTCCAAATTCGACACTGATTAACGGAAATGTCGGCAACTGGACGTTGCGCAATAAGCTGGGTCGTATCGATATCAATGTGCAGGCGGCCTATACGGATGAGCCGCGCCGTGTTCACAGTCTGCTGTTGGAAATTATTCGCGGCCATCCATCGATTTTGAAAAATCCAGAGCCGTTTGTTGCGCTGCAGAGCATGACGGATTCCTTGCTCGTATTCGATGTCTATGCGCATGTCGCAGATATTACATCGACGGGTGGTATCAAGAATGAGCTGCGGTTCCAGATTGTTGAGCGGTTCCATGCGGAAGGGATTCAGCTGGCTTCTTCTTCAACGGATCTGGTGCTGGGTATGCCGGAAATTGAAAAGCTTTCGGAATTGATGAATAGGGAAGTAACCCGTGCTGCAAAGCCGCGAAAAGAAAAGGCTGCGGAAGCAGACAAGCCAGAACATGATGACAAGGTATGAACGGCGTGTTCAGTTGCGGTTCAGTTTTGAAGTCTTATAAGTAATCAAGAATGAGAGCAGAGGACTGCTTAAACGAGTGGGGCCGATTTTCGGCTTGTAGCGGGAGCGGCGGTAACGCTGAAAAAGATATGAATAAGGTTCAAGTCCATTTTGCTGGCAAAGTCGCACTTGGCGCAGTGCTTGCACTCTCTTTTTCTGTGCCAAGCCTCTATGCTGCCAGTGTTTCCAATAACGATGCAGCTCAGCAGACAATTGTAGTGACCGAAGGTGTAGCAAAGCGCGAGATGCTTATTGCTGCTGGTGAGACCGTCGAATTCTGTGACGGTGGCTGCTTCGTAACGTTTCCGAATGGTGATCGTGAAGCGCTGAAAGGCGATGAAAAGATTGTTATTTCCGGCGGTAAGGCATCTTTTCAATAGTTTCGGTTTTTGAATGTAAAAGCCGGGGTTTTGCCCCGGCTTTCATTTTTGCGCATGTCGTTACCGGAAAACCGGGTTCCACTTTTCCGCGACATGCGTTAGCTTCGCGGCTTAAGATTTTCGGGGTCGTAAAGCGGTTTATAACCAATCGATACGACTTCGACAGGGTAGGTCTCGCCAAAATATTCCACATTCAGCTTGCGGCCTTCCTGACAATAGGACCATGGCAGATAGGCGAGCGCGATATTTTTGCCAATGGTTGGTCCATAGGCGATGGACGATGTGAAAGAGCGACGACCGAGTTCATCGACAAGTGTTTCACCTGTTTCAGGATCGAGCACCGGCAAAATGCCGACCGGATAGCGTGCAACGCCTTTGGAATCGACATTCTCGCTCATGACCAACGTGCAGAGCATTGCTGGCTGATGTTCGCGAGCTTTATATTCAAGGTGCTTTGCCTTGCCACAGAAGTCTGCTTCCTTAACCTTCGGGCGGGCAAGGTCGGCTTCCAACAGGTTATATTCCGTGAGCAGGTCTGCATTTTGAAGACGCAGACTTTTTTCCATGCGGCGTGTATTGGCGTAGGTTTCAACGCCAACAGCAATAGCACCCGTTGAGCGCAGCGCATCCCAGACGGCAAGCCCGTCTTCGTAACGCATGTGCAATTCCCAGCCCTGTTCGCCGACATAGGAAATACGGAACGCGGTAACGTCTTTACCTGCAATGCGGATTGGCTTGATCGCTGCAAAAGCGAAGTTTTCGGGATCAAGACCATCCGGGTCTTCGACAACTTTTTTGAGATTTTCGCGAGCATTCGGTCCCCAAATGCCAATGGTGACGTATTTTTCCGTCACATCGGTGATGGTGACATCAAAGCCTTTATCCTCAGCAACCCGGCGCATGTAATGGAAATCGCGGGGACCAGCATCTGCACCGTTGATCATACGAATGCGGTCAGCCATGCGGATTGCGGTAAAATCGGCGCGCACCATGCCTTCACTGTCGAGGAAGTGTGTGTAAATGCCTTTGCCGATATTCGCATCGCCGCCAATTTTGGCAGCACAAAGCCATTCCATCAGGTCGACATGGTCCGGGCCTTCAATGTCATACATGGCGAAGTGCGAGAGATTGATAATGCCGCAATCTTCGCTCAATGCGAGATGTTCGGCATTGGAGACACGCCAGAAATGGCGGTTATCCCATTCATTTTCGCGGACGGGAATGCGGTCACCATATTTTTCCAGCAGATGTTCATTGGCCGCATAGCCATGCGCCCGCTCCCAGCCGCCTAGCTCCATGAAGTAGCCGCCGAGTTCTTTTTCACGCTCATAGAAAGGTGAGCGGCGAATGTTGCGGCCTTTGGAGAATGGCTCACGCGGATGGACTGCTGGATTATAGACCTTCATCGCGGTTTCGGTGCAGCGATCCCAGATGAACTGCTCCGTCATTTGATGCGGATAAAAGCGCGAATAGTCGATGGCATGATGATCAATTGACGTCCGGCCATCGGTCATCCAATCGGCAATGAGCTTGCCCATGCCGGGGCCGTCCTTGACCCATATTGCAACCGCGTACCAGAGACCGCGCACCTTCTGGCTTTCGCCCATCGATGGGCCACCATCGGTCGTCACCTGCAAAAAGCCGTTGAAGGAATGGCTTTCATTATAGCCGAGTTCGCCCAGAATGGGTGTCAATTCAATGGCGCGTTCGAGTGGTTCGAGTACCTGTTCCATATCGAGATCGCGCTGCGAGGGCGACAGGCGGGCTTCGTGCTTTTCAAGCAGATCACGAGGGTGGCAAAGGCGCGGATTGGTTTCCTCGTAATAGCCCCACTCGATTTGCCCGCCTTCGGCAGTCTTTGGGTCGCCCGTGTCGCGCATATAGGCAGAATTGCCCTGATCGCGCAGAAGCGGCCAGCCGATTTCCTTGCCGGTGCCTGCAAACTCATTATAGGGTCCGAAAAAGGTGAGCGGATGATCGATCGGCATGACTGGCAGGTCTTCACCAACCATTTCGGCAATCAAGCGGCCCCAAAGTCCGGCACAAATAACGACATAATCCGCTTCTATAGTTCCGCGATGCGTAACAACACCTTTGATGCGTCCATTTTCAACAATGAGTGACTGAGCGGGCGTATTCGCAAAGCTCTGTAGTTTGCCAGCGGCTTCTGCCTGATCGACCAGCTTGCCAGCAACGGTTTGTGACCGTGGAATGACAAGGCCCGCATCGGGATCCCAAAGAGCGCCCTGAACGAGGCTTTCTTCGATGAGTGGGAACTTCTCTTTGACTTCGGATGGCTCCATCAGTCGAACGCGAGTGCCAAAGGCTTTGCCAGATGCGACCTTGCGCTTCAGCTCTTCCATGCGGGAATCATCACCGACGCGAGCTATTTCGATGCCGCCGACACGGGCGTAATGCCCCATCTTTTCGTAGAAATCGATGGAGTAAAGCGTGGTCCAACACGATAGAAAGTCGTGACTGGTCGCATAACAGAAATCGGAAGCATGTGCTGTGGAGCCGATATCCGTCGGAATACCGGATTTATCAATGCCGACAATGTCGTCCCAACCGCGCTCAATCAGGTGGTGGACGACCGATGCACCGACGATGCCGCCAAGTCCGACAATGACGACTTTTGCCTTCTTAGGAAACTCTGCCATTTTATGCGATCCCATTTATAATTTGATGGAATCATAGTGATTGGTGTGGGCCAACAATATTCATTCTACGACATAATCAGAGCGTCCGGCGACCGAAGTTAAATGTGTATTTGATTGAGCCGAAATGTTGATTTTCATATGCGTGCGATATTGAGAGTTTGATTCATGAGGCGTGGCTATCGCCCTGATTTAAAATCGAAAGCCACGCTAAGGAGCGTGGCTTTTAATGTGATCATGCTGCTATAAGCATTTTACGATCAGCTCGCTCCTGCTGTGGTGAACGGCCATAAAGTTCGCGGTAACACTTGGAAAAATGCGACGCGGACACAAACCCGCATGCAACAGCCACTTCCACCACCGGCATAGAGGACTGCAATAGAAGATGCCGCGCCCGATCAAGACGTATTTCAAGATAATATCTGGCCGGTGAACGGCCCATTTCCTGCCGGAACAGCCGTTCAACCTGACGGCGCGATAGACCTATACTATGCGCCACATCAATGAGAGTTTCCGGCTCGGAAAGATTGGCCTCCATCATTTCGATGATGGTGAGAATTTTTGAGTTTTGAATGCCAAGGCGCGCACGCAGTGGCAGGCGCTGACGATCATGTGGATTGCGGACGCGGTCGGTTAGTGCCTGTTCGCAGATACGATTCACCAGATTGTCATCAAAGTCATCGCCAATCAGTTTCAGCATCATATCGAGTGCTGCTGTGCCACCAGCGCATGTGTAAATATTGCCGTCCACCTCAAAGAGGTCGGCATAAACTTCTGCTTTCGGAAAAGCTTCGGAGAACCCTGGCAGGTTTTCCCAGTGTATCGCGCATCGTTTGCCGGAGAGGAGACCTGCGGCGGCTAGAATATGCGCGCCCGTGCAGAGGCCGCCCACCGCTACGCCGCGATTATATTCTTCACGTAGCCAGGCAAAGACAGACTTGTTGCGGAACTCTTCAACGTAAACGCCTGAGCAAACGAAGACCATGGATGGCCGTTGCTCACGCTGAAGGAAACGACGTTCGTCTTCCAGTGAAGCGTTGACGGCGCATTCTACACCGTTCGATGCTTTGACCGGCTTGCCATCACTTGATGTGAGCCGCCAGCGATAGGCTTCATAGCCCAGCATGCGATTGGCAATGCGCAGCGGTTCAATCGCTGTCGCAAATGCGATCATCGAAAAGTCCGGCACCAGAAAAAAAACAATAGATCGCTTAATCGATGAAGCTTCAATCATAGCCTGACCGTTCCCATTCTTAAAAGCCTTGTTGCGGGTTCCCGACGCAATTCAGGCCTTGTGCCTCCGTCATGACACCGGAATTTTACCGGTCTTGTCATCCGGTCGTTTTTTGACCGGTCATCCTGTTGCGACAGCCTTGTTTTCTAAGGGGGCGGCTATGGCGCAAACAGAACAGACATATTGAGACATAGAACGTTCAGATTGAATAGTGCGGCTAAATGCCTGCCGTAAATTGGTGCCTAGATGTCGCTAAATTGAAGGCATCGAATATCCTGCCCTCAATTTGCAATATTACTAACGCCTTTCGGCTTTCAGTGTTGGAGCAGGCAGCCGATCATCAACGCAAGGCCAGCCGATATCGTGAAGAATGTGTTCGGGCAAAGCCTCCAATGCCCTGCGGCTCCTTTTAACGCGTCGATGGTATTTCCAGTTGGAATAAAATTCGTTGAATGTTGCTAGGTTTGCCTTGAGCCAGCTTGGGATCAAAGACGAGCGTAACCTACATTCGTTTTGCAATGCTTCACATTGAAGGCTCATTTTCGTTCTCCAGACAAAATTGAGATCATGTGTTCGGGAGTGACTTGATCTCTATGCCCGAAGCTTGCGGTCATCTTGACGTTCAATCAAACGAAATATACAAAGCTATATGATCAGAAAAATTGAACTAGCGAAAAGCTATGGAGTTCAACATGACAGCGCCGGTTCAGCATCCCATGCCTATGCTCGACATTGATGTGTTGCGTACATTCGCGGCTATCGCAGACACTGGCAGTTTTTCTGCCGCCGCGAATGTCGTGTTTCGCACACCCTCAGCAGTCTCGATGCAAATCAAGAAGCTTGAAGAGCAAATAGGCGTTGTTGTGTTTGATCGCGATGCGCGGTCTGTGACATTGACCAGCGATGGCGAGATGCTTCTAGGCTATGCACGGCGGCTGCTGGCTCTCAATCGTGAAGCCGTCGCTAAATTTCTGGCTCCTACGATTACGGGTGTTGTTCGTCTGGGATCGCCGGATGATATTGGCGAATGTGTTTTGCCGTTGGTGTTGAAACGATTTGCCGAGACACATCCCGGTGTCACGGTTGATGTGGTGATTGATCAAAGCACCAATCTGCGTAAGCGTCTGGACGAGCGGCGTCTGGACGTTACGCTCGTTAACCTCTCCCATACTGTTCCAAGCAAAGGCGACATTGAAGTTTTGCTTGATGAGGAGCTTGTCTGGGCGGGTGCGAAATGTGGAACGGCCTATCGTCGCGATCCGCTGCCGCTTTCAATATGGGAAGAGGGCTGTGCATGGCGCGGCAATGCGCTGGAAGCGTTGGAGAGCTCGGGTCGTCAGTATCGCATTGCCTATATGAGTTCACACTCAACGGGGCAGCGTGCGGCAATACAAGCTGATCTTGCGATTGCACCGTTTGGTAAGACGCTACTTGGTGAAGGCATTGTTGCGCTCGGCCCTGAACATGGTTTGCCGGAATTGGGACGTTATCAGCTTGGAATGATCATTCGTCCGGATGTAGGGCCGCATATTCAGGTTGTGGCGGATCATCTGCGCAATGTCTTTGAATCTTATCGCCGCAGTGGTCGGTTTGAAACTTTGCGTTCGGGTTGGAGTAACCTTGCAGCGGTTTGTGGCTAAGCCGCGCTCTTGTCGGGAAAAAATGCTGCGCTAGATGGCTGATGTGACAGCTGTAAAAACAGCTTCACCACCAGAATACCGGGCAGGGCGGGCCGGTCTTTCAGGCGGTTTACTTGTTAGACTGTGACCTCAATGGAGAGCCCCGATGAAGCTATCTCGTATCGTTCCTGTTGCTATTGTCCTTTGCGCATTCACGTTAGCTTCCTGTGCTAATACGGTTCGCGGTGTAGGGCGCGATGTGAAGAGCACTGCGCATGCTGTTCAAGAAACAGTTGAGTAAATGAAAAAGGTTCGGGTTTGCCCGGACCTTTTTATTTCTTTAAAAAATAACTGACAGTGAGGTGTTGATCTGGTCGCGTGAGATAGATGATATCTTTTGTGCTTATGCCTGTTGCTGGCGGGTTGATCCGCGCTTCATTGATAAGTGGTGATACACGTGCATTGGGTGTGGTGTCACCAAACCACATTACAAGCACATCGCTGGAAGCTTTGGAGGCGCCATAGGGAGTTTCCGGATGAATTACTTCAATTGATGGATCAAAAAGTCGGAAATTTCCTGCAATCTGCGGATAGTCGGTAATGATCGTTTTGAAGTTTCCATCTTTATGAATCTCTTCATAAAGCCCGCGATAATCTAGCTGCCCATAAGGCGGATTACTGGACCCATAATTGAGGTAGTAGGCGAGAACCGCCGGAACAATCAGGGCAAAAGCCGTACTAATTAGAGCAAAGTCGATAAGCGCTCGACTGTCTCTTCGATATTGTGAAAACAAACAGGCGATAGTTGCAGGCGTTAAAAACAGAACAGGCTGTAACCAGCGATCTTTTATATTGCTAACGCCGGCAATTATCACGCCTGTAAAAACAATTAAAATCCCAACGATGAGAAGCCGACGCATAAGCTGTTCACCAGCTGTGAATGGTGTTTTTGCCGTGGTTCGTTTGCGGTAATGAATGAGCGAAATAATACCGGCAATAGCCAATATCAAAATAGAAAACAAAAACGCAGCTTCTGCAAAGCTAATGACGCCCTGCAAGCGGTCGACAAACAGATTGCCTGATGCGCCGATTTGAAGTTTTTCAGAACGGGCAATGACACTTGACTTATGCGCAAGCATCCAGATGGCAGTGGGCGATACACAAAGAGCAAAAGTGGCTATGGTGATGAGAGACAGCTTGGAAATCAGTGCTTTACGATATTCAGGGATGGATAGTGCAGTGATCACCAGCATCAGGATGAAGAGAGAAGCGTTGAACTTTCCAAGCACTGCTGCCGCCATCGCAACGCCGAATGCTGCTGCCGATACTACGCTACGAGCGCGCATATACCATGCAAAAGTGAGGAAAGCCCAAGCGCAACCGGATGTGCTTGCAACTGAATGTGTGAGTGCGCGCTGAGATTCCCAACCGATTTGCGGAATGAGAAACAGTCCCAGCATTGATGCAGATGCAACCAAATTGGAAAAGCCGAGCAGCCGCATTCCGCCATAAACGCTTGCGAATAAGCTTGCCAACAATCCGAACTTGACGATCTGAAGTGTCAGCATGGAAGTTCCAAGCACGGATGACGTAAGGCTTGTTATCCATGTATAAAGAGGCGGCTGAGATCCGCCATATCCCCAATCCAGGTAGCTGATATTCGCCAGTTGTTCCGCGTCATCAAGGCCCGCGCCGTTGGAGACGACAGTTACCAGTAGCGCTTGAAAGGCGAAGTAGCACAGAATAAAGACGACGGCCAACGGAAGGCCGAAGAGGGTTTTGTCAGTTGAAGACGAGGCTATTGGATTGAGAGTAGTCAAACTTAAGTTTTCCAAAACTGCATATTTTCATCGCCTAGACTTCGTATCGCGCACAATTGCGGCAGAATATCTAAATTTAGATAAGGCAAAGGTCTGATTAGTTTTCGCCATTATATGTCCGAAAGGTATGCGTGTCTCGGATCATGTTGCATCAGTCACAAGATTATGACCTGATTCTATGCGTTTCAGAAAAAAGCAAAAAACCGCGCTGCCTCGTCAGGTGCACGGTCTTGCCAAATACGCATGGCGCTTCCACCAAACAATACGCGGTGGAAGAGACTGAAGCTCCGGTACGCAGTACCAAATCCGGAGCCAGAGAAGAACTCAATCGTCTCTGGCCCCTCTTTTAGCGCAACATCGTTACCGGACAGTTATCAGATACTTAAGCAAATCTAAACAATGTCAGTTTTTTGCGATTTATAGAATATAAATACCGATTTTACGCTTTTATCGAGCGTAAATAATTGATGATGCCGGAAAAATCGTCTCCGCCGTGTCCATCATTACCGAAGCGCTCGTAAATCTCTTCTGCATGCGCGCCCAATGGGGTGGCTGCGCCTGCACTTTTTGCAGCTTCTTGCGAAAGTTTTAGGTCTTTGAGCATGAGTGCCGCTGCAAATCCGGGCTGGTAATCACGGTTGGCCGGGGATGTCGGTACTGGTCCGGGCACTGGGCAATAGGTCGTCAGCGACCAGCATTGACCAGAAGAAGTGGAAGCCACATCAAACAGTGCCTGATGTGACAGTCCGAGTTTTTCAGCCAGAACAAAAGCTTCGCTGACCCCAATCATCGAAATGCCGAGAATCATATTATTACAGATTTTTGCTGCCTGACCTGCACCATCGCCGCCGCAATGCACGATCTTGCCAGCCATTGGGTGAAGAAGCGGCTCAGCCTTTGCAAAGGCATTATCACTGCCACCCGCCATAAAAGTGAGGGTACCTGCTGCGGCGCCACCTGTGCCGCCCGAAACCGGTGCATCAACAGAGAGATGGCCATACTGCGCTGCTATCTCGTGCGCTTTGCGTGCCGAATCAACGTCAATTGTTGAACTATCGATGAAAAGTGAGTCTTTACGAGCCTTAGGCGCGATGTCTTCATAAACAGAAAGAACATGTTTGCCAGCAGGCAGCATGGTGATAATTGCATCGACATTGCTTGCAGCTTCGGCGGCGCTTGCCGCGACCTCAAGCCCGTTGGCTTTGGCTTCTTCCAGGTGGGCAGGCAGCAGATCAAAGCCTATGACCTTGTGACCGGCTTTCACCAGATTGGCGGCCATCGGGCCGCCCATATTGCCGAGGCCGATAAAAGCGATAGTGGCCATGATTTCCTCCCATTCAATAAATGTATCAGCGCCCGATCATCTGGCGTGCTATGATGACGCGCATGATTTCGTTGGTGCCTTCAAGAATCTGATGAACGCGCAGATCGCGGACAAGTTTCTCGACGCCGTAATCGTGAAGATAGCCATAGCCGCCCAAAAGCTGCAGCGCGTCATTGGTGACGTTAAAGCCTGTGTCCGTTACAAAGCGCTTGGCCATGGCCGACCATTTGCCAGCATCATGCGTCTTGCGGCTGAGTTTGCTCGCGGCAGTGTAAAGAAGCTGTCTTGCTGCCGAGAGTTCGGTCTCCATATCTGCTAGACGAAACTGCAAAGCTTGAAATTGATCGATTGTCTTTCCGAAAGCTTTACGCTGCCCCGTATATTCCAGTGCTTTATTGAGTGCAGATTGTGCGCCACCCAGCGAGCAGGCGGCGATGTTCAGTCGTCCACCGTCAAGGCCGGCCATGGCGATTCGGAAGCCCGTACCTTCATCACCCAGACGGTTGGCGACAGGCACGCGGCAATTGTCGAAAATCACTGTTCGGGTGGGCTGCATATTCCAGCCCATTTTGTGCTCATTGGTGCCAAAGGAAAGGCCGGGCGCATCTTTCGGCACAACGATGGTGGAAATTCCTTTCGGGCCGTCCTCGCCGGTACGCACCATAGTTACATAAAGATCGGTGG
The DNA here is from genome assembly GCF_032190615.1 of Brucella pseudogrignonensis. Taxonomy (NCBI): domain Bacteria; kingdom Pseudomonadati; phylum Pseudomonadota; class Alphaproteobacteria; order Hyphomicrobiales; family Brucellaceae; genus Brucella; species Brucella pseudogrignonensis. The sequence goes on along the minus strand of NZ_JAVLAT010000001.1, from coordinate 380,052 downwards.
CGCCCGCACCGGAAATAAACTGCTTGGTGCCATTGAGTATATAATGATCGCCATCGCGCTCTGCGCGGGTGCGAAGCGCGGCTGCATCGGAGCCTGAACCCGGTTCAGTCAGGCAATAGCTGGCAAGCCATTCCATCGACGTGAGTTTGGGCATAAACGCCTGACGTTGGCTTTCATCACCAAACGTATCGATCATCCATGCTGCCATATTGTGAATGGATATAAAGGCTGAGAAAGCGGGGCAAGCCTCGGCCAATGCCTCGAAAATAAGGACGGCATCTGACCGTTTGAGTGCAGATCCGCCGACGTCTTCGCGAACATAAATACCGCCCATGCCGAGCGGGCCGGTTTCCTTTATGACGTCAATCGGGAAATGCTTGTCGCGATCCCATTGCAGGGCATAGGGCGCAACAAAATCCGATGCGAAGCCACGCGCCATATCCTGAATGGCGCGTTGATCGTCATTGAGTTCAAACTGGTTCTGGTCGCCAGTATCCATGGTTTCCTCCCTATGAGCACCGCACCCTCCTGAGGTGACTAGATCACAATGGTTCGTGGCTGCCAACGCTACATTGGAATAATCTTGCTCACTTTTGTAATAAACTGATGCGCATTTTTGCATATAAGGTTGCCGCAACCGGTGGCGATTGCCAGTGGTATGAAGTTGGGATAGGCAAGCTCGCATGACACGCGCAATCATGTTTCAGGGAATGGGTTCGGATGTCGGCAAAAGCGTGCTTGTTGCCGGTCTTTGCCGCGTTGCACGCAATCGCGGGCTCAAAGTCCGGCCGTTCAAACCGCAAAACATGTCGAACAATGCGGCCGTCAGCGATGATGGCGGCGAGATTGGACGCGCGCAATGGCTTCAGGCTCTGGCTTGTGGCGTGCCGTCATCGGTTCATATGAACCCGGTTCTGCTGAAGCCACAGACTGATATGGGCAGCCAGGTGGTTGTTCAGGGGAAAGTGCGGGGCGAAGCGCGTGGGCGCTATTATCAGCAGCTTAAGCCGCAATTAATGGCAGCGGTGATGGAATCCTACGCGATCGTCAGCGAAGGCGCCGATCTGGTGTTGATCGAAGGTGCGGGGTCGCCTGCCGAAATCAATCTGCGCGCCGGCGATATCGCCAATATGGGCTTTGCCACGCGTGCAAATGTGCCAGTCGTCTTGGTGGGTGATATTGATCGCGGCGGGGTGATTGCCTCACTGGTCGGCACGCACACAATTTTGTCTGATGAAGATCGCGCTATGGTGCGCGGTTTCCTGATCAACAAGTTTCGTGGCGATATTTCGCTGTTCGATGAGGGGCTTGAGGCGATTACCCGCTTTACGGGCTGGCGTTCCTTTGGGGTCGTTCCATGGCTGAAAGCCGTGTCGCGACTGCCTGCGGAAGATTCGGTTGTTCTGGAACGCGCTACGCGCGGTGATGCCAAAGCATTGAAAGTTGCAGTGCCGATGCTGCCGCGTATCGCAAATTTCGACGATTTTGACCCGCTGAAAGCAGAAAACCAGGTTGAGGTTGTCATGGTTCCGCCGGGACAGCCTTTGCCGCATGACGCAGGGCTTGTGGTTTTACCGGGAACAAAATCGACGATTGCCGATCTGATTGCATTTCGCGAAAACGGATGGGAGCGTGATTTGCAGCTCTATGTGCGGCGTGGCGGGCATGTGCTTGGTATTTGTGGTGGGTTCCAGATGCTTGGCAACCGGATAAGCGATCCGGGCGGTATCGAGGGTCAGGTGCGCGACATTGACGGGTTGGGGCTGCTGGACGTCAAGACTGTGATGGAACCGGAAAAAGTCGTGCGCAATGTTGCGGCTCACTCGCAACTTTATGATGCAGCACTTGATGGCTACGAGATTCATATAGGGCGAACCAATGGTCCCGACGCTATCCGCCCATTCGCGCGGATCGGCGATCACGATGACGGGGCAGTCTCGGCGAACGGTCGGGTGATGGGCACCTACCTGCATGGTGTTTTTGGTGCAGATGAGTTTCGTCGGCAATTTCTTGCAACGCTCGGCGTGAGCAGTTCGGGTGAGAATTATCGTGCAGGTATTGAAATGGCACTTGATGAACTGGCTGACGGTCTTGAAAACTGTCTTGATATTGATGCGTTGTTCGCACTCGATTGACGTCGCATGGGCGAAAGCTTAGTGTCAATTTGCACAACAGGTTTTGCCGGGACGAATCCCGGCGATACCAAAAGGGAATGCGACGGACGGACCCAATCCGGGCGTCTTTATCGCAGCCGACCCCGCGACTGTAGAGCGGAGAGGGATGAGGCAAGCCGGTTAATCGGCAACCACTGGAAACTAAGCGTTTCTGGGAAGGCGCTTCAAACCCTACGACCCGTGAGCCAGGAGACCTGCCTGTAGTGTGAAGGGCATTTTGTCCGCACCCCATGGGAGGTTTTCCCTGCTGCCTACACGGAGGTTGTCATGGCTGCACGTACCCAAAATTCTGTTCCCAGCACTTTAGCTATGCCGCTCGCAACGCGTCTTGCCACCGCAGTCGTTTCGCTGCTTCTCGGTGCATTTCTGATTTACGGCGTGGGTCTCGCCCATTCCGATACGCTGCACGATTCAGCGCATGATACGCGCCATTCATATGGGTTTCCTTGCCACTAAGCCGTTTAGCTTTTTGAAACAGGAAATGAGCAGCGCTTGATGGTGGACGGCCATCGGCGAATGATTGCTGTTGAGGGACTAAAATGTTGATCCGTTATCTTCTGGCCACGCTTGCTGCTGGCCTTTTGGCAGGGCTTCTGGTGACGCCTGCCATGTATTTGAAAACTGTTCCGCTGATTATTCAGGCGGAAACTTATGAAGACGCTGGTGGAAGTCATAGTCATGGTGATGCAGCCGAAGCGGCTGCACCGCACGATCATGCAGCAGCTGCAACCAGCGAAGGTGAAGATGAGGCCGGGGCAGAACTGCCGTTTGGTCGTCTGGGGAATACTATTCTCGCTAATCTCGTTGCGGGGGCAGGTTTTGCATTACTTCTCGGCGGTGTTGCTCTGTTGCTTGGTCGTCGTATTACGCCGCAGAACGGTATTTTCTGGGGTGTGGCCGGTTTCTTTGCAGTCGCTTTCCTGCCAGCTCTGGGGCTTTCGCCGGAACTGCCTGCGATGCCTGCCGCTGATCTGGCGCAGCGTCAGCTCTGGTGGATTTTGACGGTGGTGTTGAGCGGTGTCGGCATTTATTTGCTGGTTTTGCATGGTGAGATCATCTCCAAAATTTTCGGACTTGTGTTGATTATCGCACCACATCTTTATGGGGCACCGCATCCTGAAGATATTGCATCGCCAATCCCATCACTGCTTGCTTCGCAATATGCTGTCGCATCGCTTGCAACAAACTTGTTCATGTGGGCCGTCATTGGTCTTGCGCTGGGCTGGTTCATTCAGGCTTATGCAACGTCAGATATTGAAGGCTGATCGGCATGGCTCTGCCCCGAAATGAAAATGCAAAAATTACATTCGTTCTTGGCGGAGCTCGTTCTGGTAAGTCGTCGTTTGCGGAAAAACTGGTTGAGGACTCAGGACTTCAGCCAGTTTATCTCGCAACAGGGCGCGCATTCGACACAGAAATGGAAAGCCGTATTTCCATTCATCGCAACCGTCGCGGGAGTGAATGGCAGACGGTGGAAGAGCCACTCGATCTTGTAGGGGCGCTTCAAAAACACGTGGGGCATGACCGTTTCGTGCTGGTCGATTGCCTAACGCTCTGGACAACCAATCTGATGATGGCAGAGCAGAATATCGCTGCTGAAACTAAGACGCTGATAGCGGCATTGCCTCAGCTTTCAGGTCCAGTTGTTTTCGTTTCCAACGAAGTTGGCTTGGGTATTGTGCCAGAAAATCGGATGGCGCGGGAGTTTCGCGATCATGCCGGTTTTTTGCATCAGGCTGTGGCATCAGTGGCGGATGAAGTTTATTTCATGGCGGCAGGTCTGCCGCTCAAAATGAAGGGATAATTCGATGCAGGGACAAAAGATTCCAGCGACCGTAATCACCGGCTTCTTAGGTTCCGGCAAGACAACGATGATCCGCAATCTGCTGGAAAACGCCAATGGCAAGCGTATTGCGCTCATTATCAATGAGTTTGGCGATCTGGGCGTCGATGGCGGAATTCTGAAAGGCTGTGGTATTGAAAGCTGCCGTGAGGAAGATGTGATCGAACTTAACAATGGCTGCATCTGCTGCACCGTTGCCGATGATTTTATTCCGACCATGACCAAGCTTCTGGATCGTGCGGATCGTCCTGATCATATCGTGATCGAAACTTCCGGCCTGGCACTGCCTCAGCCGCTGGTCGCTGCTTTCAACTGGCCTGAAATCAAGACGCAGGTGACGGTCGACGGCGTGGTGACAGTTATTGATGCCGCGGCCGTTGCTGAAGGCCGCTTTGCTGACGACCACGACAAGGTAGACGCTCAACGTGCAGCGGATGAATCTCTTGACCATGAAAGCCCTTTAGAGGAACTTTTTGAGGATCAGATTCATGCAGCTGACCTTATTGTTTTGAACAAGGCTGATCTGGTTGATCCATCGAAACTTGATAGCGTGAAGGCCGATGTGGCGGAACGCTCATCGCGCCGCGTCAACATGGTGCCAGCAAGCTTCGGCAAGCTTGGTGCGGACGTGCTGCTCGGCCTTGGCGTGGGTACGGAAGACGATATTGCCAACCGCAAGTCGCATCATGAAATCCATCATGCTGATGGCCATGAGCACGATCACGATGAGTTTGAAAGCTTTGTGGTCGAAGCAGGCTCGGTTGCTGATCCAAAGGCATTTACTGAAAAGCTCAAGGCTGTGATTGCGGAACACGATGTTCTGCGTCTCAAAGGCTTTGTCGATGTGCCGGGCAAGCCGATGCGTCTGGTTGTGCAGGCCGTTGGCCAGCGTATTGAGCATTATTTCGACCGCCCATGGGGCAAGGATGAAGTGCGCAATACGCGCCTTGTCGTCATTGGTCTGCATGAGATTGACGAGCAGGCAATCACCAAAGCCGTGAAAGACGCCGTTTCGTAATGCATCTTTTACTTGCCCAGAAAGGAACGATAGGCGACGGCAATGAGGCCGTGGACCTCGGCCAGACGCCGGCTGACATATTGTTCCTTTCCGCTGCCGATACGGAGCTGGCTAGTATTTCACAGGCCTATAAGCTCGTGAAAAATGGGCCAAGCCTCCGGCTCGCCAATTTTCTAAGCCTCACACATCCCATGTCAGTCGACGCTTATATCGAGCGCACGGCACAACATGCGAGGCTTATTGTTGTGCGGATTATTGGTGGCGAGACCTATTGGCCTTATGGGCTTGAGGCGCTTCATGCCTGTGCGGTTTTACACGGCATCAAGATCGCAGTGCTGCCGGGTGATGATAAGCCTGATTACGGACTTGAACGGTTCTCAACTATTTCGTTGCAGGAGCGGAATGCTCTCTGGCAATATCTGATCGAAGGCGGAGCCGCCAATACGTCGCGCTTCCTTGATTATTGTTGCGCATTGATTGATGACAGCGAAAAGCCGGAAGAGGCTGCACCGCTTCTAAAAGCTGGGCTGTGGTGGCCCAATATGGTCGCGCCTTCGCTTGATCTCATCCGTCAGCAATGGAAGGCCGCTGATGCGCCTGCCGCGGCAATCATTTTTTATCGTGCGCTGGTGCAGAGCGGACAGACACAGCCAGTAGAAGCACTGATCAGTGCGTTGCAGGGTGAGGGCTTGAACCCTGTTCCGATTTTTGTTTCCAGCCTCAAGGATCGGCTTTCGGCGGCGGTTGTGGATGGCCAGTTTGAAGATTGCCAGCCGGATATTGTGCTCAATGCAACCGGCTTTGCGATTTCGTCGCCGGGGGCGGAGCGTAAACCCACTGTGCTTGATAAGCGCGGCAATATGGTTTTGCAGGTGATCTTTTCCGGTACGCCAAAGGCAACATGGGAATCGTCGCAGCAGGGTTTGCTGGCGCGTGATCTTGCGATGAATGTTGCATTGCCGGAAGTGGATGGTCGTGTGCTGTCGCGCGCAGTGTCGTTTAAATCGGCAAAGCAATTCGATAGCGCGGTTGAAGCCAATATCGTCACCCATGAACCGGATGAAGGTCGCGTGACTTTCGTTGCGGAACAGGCGGCAAACTGGGTGCGCCTGAAGCGTAAGAAGCCAGAAGAGCGCCGCGTTGCACTGATTCTTGCTAATTATCCGAACCGCGATGGCAGGCTGGGCAATGGTGTTGGGCTTGATACGCCAGCCGGAACAGTAGAAGTGATGCGCGCCATGGCAGGTGAGGGCTATCAGGTGGGTGATGTGCCTGCTGATAGTGATGCCTTCATGCAGCTTTTGATGGCCGGCCCAACCAATGCCGCACGTGATGGGCGTGTAATCCGCGAAGTTATTTCTCTGAGTCAATACAAAGCGTTTTTCAAAAAACTTCCCAATGTGATTCAGCAGGAAATTGAAACCCGCTGGGGCGGTCCGGAGAATGATCCGTTCTTTGATAGCGAGCTTGAAGGTTTTGCGCTGCCGCTCATGAAGCTTGGCGAAACCATTGCGGGAATTCAGCCAGCACGCGGTTATAATATCGATCCGAAAGAGACCTACCACTCGCCTGATCTGGTGCCGCCGCATGGTTATATCGCGTTCTACGCTTATCTGCGTGACGTAGCGAAGATTGATGCCATCGTGCATATGGGCAAGCATGGCAATCTGGAATGGCTGCCCGGTAAAGCCTTAGCGCTATCGGAAAATTGCTATCCAGAAGCGGTCTTCGGCCCTACGCCGCATGTCTATCCGTTTATCGTCAATGATCCGGGCGAAGGCACGCAAGCCAAACGTCGTGCGGGTGCTGTTATTATTGATCATTTGACACCGCCGCTGACGCGTGCCGAAAGCTATGGCCCGCTTAAAGATTTGGAAGCACTGGTTGATGAGTACTATGAGGCCTCGGGTGTTGATCCGCGCCGTTTGCTAAGGCTGAAAGCGCAGATACTTGATTTGGTGCGTGATATTGGTCTCGACCGCGATGCAGGCATTCACGACCATGACGATGAAGACATGGCGCTGCAAAAGCTTGATGCCTATCTCTGCGATCTCAAGGAAATGCAGATCCGCGATGGGCTGCATATTTTTGGTCTGGCCCCTGAAGGGCGTTTGCTCACCGATTTGCTGGTAGCACTGGCACGCGTTCCGCGTGGTATTCCTGTTGCGCTGGGTGGTTTGCCGGGCGAACAGAGTCTGCAACGCGCTATCGCAAAAGATGCAGGCCTTGGCGAAGAGTTTGATCCACTCGATTGTGCAATGGCTGATCCATGGATCGGGCCGAAGCCAGCATTGCTTTTGGCAGCAAGTCCTGCGAGCTGGCGTATTAAAGGTGATACGGTCGAACGTATTGAATTGCTTGCCGCGCAGTTTGTTGAGGGCGAGGTTGATTGTCCGGCAGATTGGACGCAGACGAATTCCGTGTTGCAGTCAATCAATGAACATTTGCGCCCGATGGTGACATCCTGCGGACCTTCAGAGATTGAAGGATTTATGTCTGCTATTTCAGGGCGTTTTGTGCCGCCGGGACCATCGGGTGCGCCGACACGTGGACGGCCAGATGTTTTGCCAACTGGTCGTAATTTCTTTTCGACCGATAGCCGAGCTGTGCCGACACCTGCCGCATGGGAGCTTGGTCGCAAATCTGCTGAATTGCTGATCACGCGTTATACGCAGGATCACGGCGAGTGGCCGACCTCGTTTGGCTTGACTGCTTGGGGCACGTCCAACATGCGCACAGGCGGCGATGATATTGCGCAGGCTTTGGCGCTGATCGGCATAAAACCTGTCTGGGATATGGCTTCTCGGCGTGTCACTGGCTACGAGATCGTGCCGATTGCCAAGCTTGGCCGCCCGCGCGTGGATGTGACGTTGCGTATTTCTGGCTTTTTCCGCGATGCTTTCCCTGAACAGATTGTACTGTTCGACAAGGCTGTGCGTGCCGTGGGTGCACTTGACGAAGAGGCGGATGCCAATCCGATTGCTAACCGCATCAAAGCCGAACAGGCGCGCCTTATCGCAAGAGGTGCAGATGAAAAGACTGCCGAGCGTCGCGCGGGCTATCGCATTTTCGGTTCAAAGCCCGGTGCCTATGGTGCTGGATTGCAGGCACTGATTGACGAAAATGGCTGGGCCGGTCGCAACGATCTGGCCGAAGCATGGCTCGTCTGGGGTGGATATGCCTATGGAGCGGGCGAAGAGGGTCAGGCGGAACGCGGTCTCCTCGAAGAGCGGCTTCGCTCTGTGCAGGCCGTGGTGCAGAATCAGGATAACCGTGAGCATGACCTGCTCGACAGTGATGACTATTACCAGTTTGAAGGTGGAATGGCCGCTACTGTTGAAAATCTGACTGGCGCGATGCCGACCGTCTATCACAATGATCATTCACGGCCCGAAAAGCCGGTTATCCGCACACTCGAAGAAGAGCTGGCGCGGGTTGTGCGCGGCCGTGCGGCGAACCCTAAATGGATCGCTGGCGTGATGCGTCATGGCTATAAGGGCGCTGCGGAAATTGCGGCCACCGTCGATTATCTTTTCGCTTTTGCAGCAACGACTGGCAAAGTTGGCAATCATCACTTCGAGGCTGTCTATCAGGCTTATATCGCTGATAGAGCGGTGCATGATTTCATGCTTGATAAAAACCCGGCTGCGCTGAGTGAAACCGCTTCAAAGCTCAACGATGCAATTGAACGTGGCTTTTGGGTGCCACGTTCCAATTCAGCACGGTTTGAGCTGGAAAACCTTATGGAGTATCGCACGAAAACGACGATGTGACGTGCCACTCTTTGTTTGTGAGCAAAGTCCGATCTGGAAGATCTATCATCTTCCATGGGCCTTATTAAACTTAAAAAACTGATTCCGGAAAGGGCATTAAATGGCTGAGAAATCTGCGAAACTTCTTTCGATGACGGAAGAGGAATTGAATGCCCGTCATGCGGATAAGATGCGTAAGAAGAAAGCCGCGCGCGATAAGATTCAGGCCACCAAGACCGACGAGAAAGGCCTTGTGATTGTCCATACGGGTAAGGGCAAGGGTAAATCGAGCGCCGGATTTGGCATGGTTTTCCGCGCACTTGGGCATGGTATGAAGATCGGCGTTGTGCAGTTTGTCAAAGGTTCATGGGATACGGGTGAGCGCTGGGTTCTGGAAAAATTTCCGGAACAAGTCACAATTTCGGCCCTTGGTGAGGGATTTACATGGGAAACGCAGGATCGTGCACGCGATATCGCCATGGCGCGTGATGCATGGGAACAGGCGAAGGCCCTGATCCTTGATGAAAGCTATGACATGGTGCTTTGCGACGAGCTTAACATTGTACTGCGCTATGATTATCTGCCGGTTGAGGAAATCATCGAAGTGCTTGCCGCCAAGCCCGAGATGAAACACGTCATCATCACAGGCCGCAATGCTAAGGATGAGCTGATTGAGTTTGCAGATCTTGTGACCGAGATGGAGATGATAAAACATCCGTTCCGTTCGGGTGTAAAGGCGCAAAAAGGTATCGAGTTCTGATTTTCTACCAGTTCGGTGACTTAGAAACCGAGCATCTGGCGAATGGGATTGCTCGGCTCCATCATCAGTCGTATGGCGAGCGCTAGGCTTACCACGATTAACAAGGGTTTGATGATACGCGAGCCTATCTTCATGGCAAGGCTTGCGCCAATTTGAGCACCGATGAACTGCGCAATACCCATGCAGATGCCGATTTTCCAGTTGATCGTGCCAACGAGAGCGAAAGTGACAAAGCCGCCGATATTGGACGCGCAATTGAGCAGTTTGGTATGAGCGGTCGCTTTCAGTACGCCGTAGCCTGCAAGTGCCACGAATGCCAGCATGAAGAATGAGCCGGTTCCCGGACCAAACAGCCCGTCGTAAAAGCCAATCAATGGAACCAGCGTGACGCCAAACAGGAATGGTCCTATCCGGCGTGCGCGATCCACGTCACCAATGCTTGGTTTCACCGCGAAGTAAATGGCAATTGCAATCAGCAGAACAGGCAGTGCCGCCCGCATGATGTCGACGGGTAGGACGGTTGCGAGAAGCGCACCGAGAACCGATCCAACAAGGGATGCAATGGCTTCTGGCCATTGTTCACGAATACTGACGTGGCCTTTGCGCGCATAAGCAATTGTTGCAGAGGAAGAGCCGAACAGCCCCTGAAGTTTGTTTGTGCCAAGTGCTTCAACAGGCGGTACACCCGCCAGAAGCAAAGCCGGGATCGTAATCATACCGCCTCCGCCTGCGATAGAATCGATAATGCCCGCAATGAAAGCGGCCATGGTCAGCAGAAGCGTTAATGTATCGAAAAATTCAAGCATGGAGGGGCCCGGCAAAAGTTGATGCAACATAAAGCAGACAATCGCATTGCGCCAGACGGCTATTTGCGGAACCTTATTAAGGCTGACATTGTTTTTCGGTTCGTGCACCATTATCAATGCAGGTCTGTTCGGTATCAGGAGACAGTCATTCATGAGCGAAAGCTTTTTCGAACGTATTACTGCGTTTCTCAGCAAAAAGAGTGCTGTGCAGCGTGTTGCCGAAGATCCGGCGCTCGCCTCGGAACTGCTTCTTCTGCTTCATGTGGTCTTTGCCGATGGTGATCGCCATCCCGCGGAAATTGCTGCGTTCAGGCAGATCGTTTCCGAGAATTTTGGAATTTCGGCGGAAGAGTTGCCGGAAGTGACGGAATATCTCAAAGACTTTGGTTATGAGACGACCACCAAGCAGGCGGCTTCGATGCTGGCTGAAATGGCACCTGAACGCCGTGCTTCATTGTTGCGCGATCTGGTTCGGATTGCGCGTGCGGACGATCATGTTGATCAGTCGGAAACAGCGATGATCAAGCGTATTGCAGATATTCTCGGTGTCACATCAGAAGACATTCGAGAAGCTCAGCAGCCGGCACCTCGTGCAGTCTAAGGAAAATCTTGTTGCTCTTGGAATGGGTTGCTCCTCAGGCGTAAGTCTTGAGGAGCTTATTTTGCTGGCTGATAAAGTGCTGGCAAGTGCCGGAGTAGAGCGACCGGCGGTCATATCTACAATTATTACCAAGCAAGGTGATCTCGTCTGGGGTCAGCTCTCTCACCATTATGATTGCGAGATGTGCTTCTTTGATGCTGCGCGGCTTGAACAAGAAACGCCAAATCTCAAGCACCCGTCAGACGTGGTTTTCGCTACAGTTGGCTGCCATGGTGTCGCAGAATCTGCGGCTCTTGCGGCGGCTGGGGTTGATGCAGAACTGGTGGTCAGGAAAACAACCAGCGAACGCGCCACCGCAGCAATTGCGGTGACGCGAAGCATATGAGCTAAGCGATCTTCACTTTGCGACGTTGCACGATATAGGTTGCAACAGTGGCAATGAGCAGCAAGATTGCTGCTGCAACGATGACCGCCACATAGGCATTTTCGAATGCCTGAGATGCAAGGCTAATCAAGGCATTGGCATCACCTGCAGGCATCGATTGTGCAGCAAGAAGTGCTTCATCAAGACTATCACGCACAATAGGCGGAATGTTTGAACCGGCAGGCAGGACAAAGCTGGCTGTGTAGAATGCCGACAAAATGCTGCCGAAGATTGTTACACCCAGCGCATTGCCAAGCTCGAATGAAACTTCTTCAACAGAAGCGGCCATGCCAGCCTTTTCAATAGGCGCATTGCCCATGATCGCTGACGATGCTGCTGTCATGACTGCACCAACGCCAAAGCCGAGAATTGTCAGGCCAGTGATGTAGAACATCGGTTCTTTTTTATAGGTCAGACTATAAATGATAATACCCGCTGCCGTAATACCAAGCGATGTCCAGAGGACTTTGCCTGCACCAAGACGTGGCAGTTGAATACCGGCAAGCGGGCCAGCCACGAATGCAGCCAACGGAATTGGCAGAATCATCAATCCTGCCTGTAAGGGTGACAAGCCCTCGATTAGTTGCAGGCGCTGACTGAAAACCAGTTCCATGCCCGTCAGCGAGCCTGATGCGACCAGAGCCGCAAATACGCCGGTCGAGAATAGCCTGTTGTTAAATAGCGAGAAGTCAATCAGCGGTTCCTTGCTCGCAAATTGGCGTCGCACGAAAATGGTCGTTGCAATGAGACCTATAATCAGGGCTCCCGCAAAGACAGTCATCGATGCATCGCGTTTGGCCAGTTCCTTGACAGCATAGGTTAGCGCGATCAGGCCAACCATGATCTGGATCGAGCCAACCAGATCCCATTTGCGCTTAGAGCCAAGCGGACGATTTTCGAGGTTGAAGGCTGAAAGTGCCAACGCCACCAGAACTACAGGCACGTTGATCAGGAAGACCGATCCCCACCAGAAATATTCGAGCAAAACCCCGCCTGCGACAGGGCCGATGGCTGCGCCACCCGAAGCAATTGCCGCCCAGATGCCAATGGCAAGTGAGCGTTCTTTTTCGTCGGTAAAGGTCAGTCGAATGATGGATAATGTGGCAGGCATCATCATTGCTGCGCCGCAAGCGAGGAGTGCGCGCGCTGCGATCAGCACTTCAGGATTTGGCGAATAGGCTGCGCACAGCGAAGCGAGGCCAAACACTGCGAGACCATTCATGAACATGCGCTTATGGCCAAGCTTATCACCCAGCGTACCAAGGCCCGGCAGCAAGCCTGCCACCACCAGCGGATAGATATTCATGATCCAGAGCTTCTCGGAAGCACTTGCCGCCAGATCATGGGTGAGGCGTGGCAGTGCCGTGTAAAGCACTGTCATATCCACAACGATCAGGAACAACGCGCTGGAAACTATTGCGAGAACGAGCCAGCGATTTTGCGGCAACATCGGATTACACCTTTTCAATACGAGCGTATTCAAACTTGTCAGGGTGGCTGACATAATATAAATCCGTCCGTATGGAAAGTAAGAAATTGCAGAAAACTGGTCGTCCACGCTCAATCGACCGTGATCATGTGCTCGACATGGCCGAGAAGCTGGTTGCCGAGGGTGGTATCCTTGCGCTGACAATGGATGCGGTTGCGCAGGCCTCCGGTGTCACAAAGGGCGGCGTTCAATATTGCTTTGTTAATAAAGACGGGCTCATGAAAGCCATGATCGAGCGGTGGGGCGACCGTTTCGATGATCAGGTGACGGCGCGCAAACAGCACAGGCAGGATGCGATTTCACATATTGCAGCGCATATCGCTGTCACGCGTGAGAGCGATGCCGAAGATGATTCTCGATTTGCTGCGATGATGGCGAGCCTTATTCCCAATTCGCATTATCTGGATGAAACGCGTTCCTGGTATCGCAAGCAGTGGGATGGTCTTGATGTTTCGACGCCAGAAGGCAGGCGTGCAAGACTGGCGTTCATTGCCAATGAGGGTGCTTTTCTGCTCCGAAGCTTTAACTTCTTCGAGCTTACGCCGGAAGAGTGGCAGTCGATCTTCAACGATATTGAAGCGCTTTTACCTGAAAAAGATTGACTCCTCTGTCACCTGACAGGCATTCGAAATGCCTGAACAGAGGAAGACAATGTGACAGTTCATTTCATTGGCGCTGGTCCCGGTGCGGCCGATCTTATCACTGTGCGCGGTTTGCGACTGATCGAGAGCTGTCCTGTCTGCATTTACGCAGGATCACTGGTGCCGAAAGATGTCATTGCGTCTGCACCTAAAGATGCGCTGCTGATTGATAGTTCCTCGCTCACGCTTGATGAAATCATTGCGGCGATTGAGGCTGCACACGCTCAAGGGCATGATGTTGCACGCGTACATTCAGGCGATCCGTCGATTTATGGCGCGATGGCCGAACAGATGCGCAGACTTGATGCGCTCAATATTCCTTATGATGTGACGCCGGGGGTTCCGGCTTTTGTTGCTGCTGCGGCTGCGATGAAGCAGGAACTCACAATCCCGGAAGTTAATCAGAGCATTATTCTCACACGCACTTCGGTCAAATCTTCTGCCATGCCGAAGGGCGAAGAGCTTGCTACTTTTGCAAAATCCGGTGCGACGCTGGTTATTCATCTTTCTATTCGCAATCTAGCGAAAATCGAGGCTGAGCTGATGCCATTTTATGGTGCTGACTGCCCGGTGGTTGTTGCCTATCGCATCGGCTGGCCAGATGAGCAGATTTTGCGTGGAACACTGGCTGATATTGCGAAGAAAATCGAGCTTTCAGGCGTTAAACGAACTGCGATGATCTTTGTAGGGCGTGGTCTTGATCCGAAGAATTTTAGTGACTCAGCGCTTTATCATGAAGCGCATAGCCATGTTGCGCGCTCAAAATCGTAAATTAGAACGAGCGAAATCGAGTGCTTCTTCCACTGTCGCGACAATCGTTCTGGCCGCAACTGGTGGGCGGTTGATCATCATGACCGGGATGGCGAGATCGCGGGCCGCTTTGATCTTGGCATAAGAGATGCTACCGCCGGAATTGCGGCTGACGATCAGCCCGATTTTGCGTCCGCTGAGAAATTGGACTTCAGCTTCATAATCACCGGGCTTTGCCAGCACGATCTCACAATCGTGCGGGAGGCTTACTTCCGGCGGATCGACCATGCGCATGATGAAGTGCACATCGTTACGTTTTGCAAAGGGTGCGATATGCTGTCGTCCTAGTGCGAGCAAGACGCGTTCACCGGCGGGGATAAGGCTCGCGGCTTGCACTTCACTCACGACATCAATCCAGTTGTCGCGACTTTCCTTTTTCCATGCTGGGCGCTCAAGTCTAAGCAGAGGGATATTCGTAATTTCAGATGCTTGCACAGCATTTTGCGAAATGCGCGTTGCATAGGGATGCGTCGCGTCGATCAGGAGATCAATCTTCTCATGCGCCAGATACGTCGCAAGACCGTCTGCGCCACCAAAGCCACCTGTTCGGATTTTACCGCTGATTGCCGTCGGGTTTGCCGTCCGGCCTGCAAGTGAGGTGATAGATTCAACGGGCAGGGGGACGAATGCACATGCAAGTTTTGCTGCTTCTGCTGTGCCGCCAAGAATGAGTATTTTAGAGACGGGCAAGGATATTGCCTTTGCGATCCGTCACGATGATTTCGACGTCAACGGGCGCGCCGCGCAAGGTTGCAAGTGCAGTTTCTTTTGCTTTTTGCGCAATTGGCGTGGCCATGTCGATGCCAAGGCCTTGAGTCAATTCAAGGACTTCGAGCGCAGTGTTCGCCAATAGAATCGGGTCCTTTATGTCGCTTGGCGCGCCGGCTTTTTCGGCGATTTGCCAGAGGAAACTTTTGTCTACCTGCGAGCGTGCTGAGTGGAGATCGAGTTCCCCTTGTGCCAGCTTTGTCAGTTTAGCAAAGCCGCCGGCAATGGTTAGCTTATCGATTGGATGCTCGCGAAGATATTTGAGAACGCCACCCGCAAAGTCACCCATGTCAAGAATAGCGAAGTCCGGCAGATCATAGATCGCCTGAGCGGCATCTTCGGAGGTTGAGCCCGTGGCAGCGAGCACATGTTTTTGCTTTTCAGCACGCGCTACATCGATGCCGCGATGGATCGAATGAATCCATGCTGAGCAGGAGAAAGGATGCACAACGCCTGTCGTGCCTAAGATGGAAATACCGCCAACGATACCAAGGCGCGGGTTCCAGGTTTTCTGTGCAATTTCCTCGCCACCCGGAACCGAGATCGTAATCACCAGATCAGCAGGCAGCCCATATTCAGCGCAAATCTGCTCGCAGATTTCGGTCATCATGCGGCGGGGTGTTGGATTGATTGCTGCTTCGCCCGGCTGAATTTGCAGGCCGGGTCGGGTTACAGTGCCCACACCTTCACCAGCCTGAAATACAATTCCTGTGCCGGGAGGGGCAGGGAAAACCGTTGAAATGATTGTCGCGCCATGCGTGACATCCGGATCATCGCCAGCATCCTTGACGATACCGGCCATAGCATAGCCTTCACCCAGCCCTTCATATTCAAGCTGAAAATAAGGGACTTCGCCTTTGGGAAGGATAATGCCGACCGGATCGGGAAACTCGCCCGTAATCAGCGCGGTGAGTGCTGCTTTGGTTGCTGCGGTGGCGCAGGCGCCCGTCGTCCAGCCACGACGCAAAGGTTCTTGCCCGTCATTTTGCGTTTTTTCCTTGCGGGGCGTGGTTTCGTCGTTCATGGATGCCTGCGGATTATCTGGTGACACATTGCAAAATGACTGAAAATATTCAACCCAACATTACCCCATCTGGCGCTGACAGGATAGCTTTGCCTGCAATGGAGCCGGGGCATGTCTGGTTGGTGGGCGCCGGTCCCGGAGATCCCGGTTTGCTGACGCTTCATGCCGCCAATGCATTAGGTCAAGCCGATGTGATTGTCTATGACGCTCTGGTTGACGAATCTTGCCTTTCGCTGAGAAATACCAAGGCTGTTCTTGAATATGCTGGTAAGCGCGGTGGCAAGCCGTCGCCAAAGCAGCGCGATATTTCGCTGCGTCTGGTTGAGCTGGCAAAACAGGGTAAAAAGGTTTTGCGCCTGAAAGGTGGCGATCCGTTCGTCTTTGGGCGGGGAGCTGAGGAAGCGATGACGCTCGTAGAACATAGCGTACCGTTTCGTATTGTGCCGGGCATTACAGCAGGCATTGGCGGCCTTGCCTATGCTGGAATCGCGGCCACGCATCGCGATATCAACCAATCGGTCACATTCCTCACAGGCCATGATGCAACCGGGCTGATGCCAGATCGCGTTCATTGGGAGGGGATTGCGCAGTTCTCTCCGGTTATAGTGATGTATATGGCGATGAAGCATATCGACCTTATCACAGAGCGTTTGATGGCTGCGGGACGCTCACCAGATGAGCCGGTGGCTTTTGTCTGTAATGCCAGCTTGCCTGAACAGGTGGTTTTGGAGACCACGCTGTCACGTGCGGTTGCCGATGTCGAAGCATCGGGTCTCAAGCCACCGGCAATTGTGGTTGTGGGCGAGGTTGTTAAGCTGCGCTCCGGGCTTGATTGGATAGGTGCGTCTCAGGGACGTAAGCTGACAAGTGATCCGCTTCATCTCAACAAGGAGAAGAGCGCATGAATGGTTTCATGATTGCTGCACCTGCCTCCGGTTCAGGAAAGACAACTTTAACGCTTGGGCTCCTGCGCGCTCTAAAACGGCGTGGCGAGGCGCTTGCACCGGCAAAAGCTGGTCCCGATTATATCGACCCTGCCTACCATAAGGCTGCGAGCGGTGTGGATTGTTTCAATCTTGATCCATGGGCCATGCGGCCAGAGCTTATCAGTGCTATTTCATCCCGTATGACTGAGGGCAACAAGCTGCTTGTTGTTGAAGGCATGATGGGGCTTTTCGACGGGGCGCTTG
Organism: Brucella pseudogrignonensis; assembly: GCF_032190615.1. Taxonomy (NCBI): domain Bacteria; kingdom Pseudomonadati; phylum Pseudomonadota; class Alphaproteobacteria; order Hyphomicrobiales; family Brucellaceae; genus Brucella; species Brucella pseudogrignonensis. Next base: position 362,752 of record NZ_JAVLAT010000001.1, on the reverse strand, counting down.
ATGGAAAAGGCTCGTCGGCAGATTTGGCGCGTATGTTGGATCTGCCAGTGGTTCTGGTGGTTGATTGCGCACGCCAATCCCATTCCATTGCTGCACTCATTTCGGGTTTCAGCCAGTTTCGCAAGGACATGCTGATTGCCGGGGTTATCCTTAATCGTGTTGGCAGTGGCAGACATGAGGTCATGCTGCGCGAAGCGATCAAGCCACTCGGTATTGCCGTGCTTGGCTTAATCCCGCGCGATGAAGCGCTGGTTCTGCCTTCAAGGCATCTGGGTCTCGTACAGGCGGGTGAACATGCCGATCTGGAGCGTTTCCTTGATCATGCTGCTGATGTGGTTGATGCGCGTATTGATTTACGCGCATTGGAGCATATCTGGTCGCGGCCAAAGCATCATGAGGCTATGGCGAATGTTCCTCGCCTCACGCCGCTTGGAAACCGCATTGCAGTTGCGCGAGACGATGCCTTTGCCTTTGCCTATGCGCATCTGCTTGCGGGCTGGCACAGGCGTGGTGCCGAGATTTCATTCTTTTCACCGCTTGCTGATGAAGCGCCCGATGAAAGCGCTGACGCTATTTATCTGTCGGGCGGTTATCCTGAGCTTTATGCCGGAAAACTGAGCCAAGCGAAGCATTTTCAGCAGGGCATGAGAAGCGCTGCGGATCGTGGTAAGCGCATTTATGGCGAGTGCGGCGGCTATATGGTGCTGGGTGAGACGCTGGAAGATTCGTCTGGTGTACAGCATCCGATGCTCGGTCTGCTGCCGCTTGAAACAAGCTTTGCCAAACGCAAAATGCATCTTGGCTATCGCAAGCTGGAACCTTTGTCGGGTTCGCCATGGCAGGTGCCACTTACGGCGCATGAGTTTCACTATGCCAGTATTGTGCGCGAAGGGGATGCCGAGCGGCTGTTCCGCGTCCGCGATGCGTTGGGTGAAGCACTGGGAGAGGCGGGACTTCGCGTTGGTTCAGTTGCTGGCTCCTTCATGCATGTGATTGATTTTTCCGGAGAGAATGCCTGAACATGACTATTGAGCATGGGGGAGCGCTGGATAAGGCCATTGCGCGTTTTGGCGGCAAGGCCGAAGACTGGCTTGATCTTTCAACGGGTATCAATCCCGAACATTTTCCACTGCCAGAATTGCATGCGCCGCTGTGGAACCGTTTGCCTGATGAGGGGCTGTTGCAGCAGGTTTTGACTGCGGCGCGTTCATATTACGAAGCAGGTCAGGATGCGCCAATCGTTGCCAGCTCGGGAACGCAGGCGCTGATTCAGCTTATTCCGACATTGCTTGAACCTGCGACGGTCGCCATTTTGGGCCCGACCTATCAGGAACATGCGGTAGCTTTTAAAGCGGCAAACTGGAATGTGATCGAATGTGCGACGCTCGACGACATCCCGGAGGATGCGCGGGTGGTCACAATCGTCAATCCGAACAACCCGGATGGCCGGATTATTGCGCGGCCTGATTTGCTGGGGCTTGCGCGAAAGCTTGGCGAACGTGGTGGTTTTCTGGTTGTGGATGAAGCTTTTGCCGATCCACACCCGGAAGTGAGCATTGCAAGACATGCTGCCGATGCGCCGCTGGTCGTGTTGAAATCCTTTGGCAAGTTCTTTGGCCTTGCAGGTGTTCGGCTTGGGTTCCTGCTTGCAAATGATGAGTTTGTGCAGCGCGTTGCAGACAGGCTCGGTCCATGGGCCGTGGCGGGACCAACGCTTGCAATTGCCCTTCATGCTTTTGAAAGCGGTGTTGAGCTTGAGGCCTTTCACGGACGCATTGATACAAGGCGGGCAGAGCTGGCCGCGACGCTCGCGCAGTGCCAGCTTGTGGAAGTAGGCGGCACAGCGCTGTTTTCGTTGGTTGAACACGAAAATGCGCATGCAATTTACGATGCACTTTGTGAGCGGCATATTCTTGTCCGAAAGTTTGCCTATGCACCAAGCTGGCTGCGCATCGGACTAGCGCCCGATCAGGCGGGTCTTATGCGATTGGAACAGGCATTGCGGGATATTCTCCGCTTGAAAAAGTGATTCAGGAAAGCGCATCAAGTCCATGGAAATAAAGCTGATTATTCTTGCTCTAGCGCTTATTCTGGATCGTCTGGTGGGTGATCCGCCACAGCTCTGGCAGAAAGTTCCGCATCCGGTGGTTCTGTTTGGCAAAGCAATCAGCCGGGGTGAAAAACGTCTCAACGATCACAGTCTTTCTGTCAATGCACTGCGCAGCAATGGCATGTGGCTGATCATCGGACTGGTCATTTCCTGTGTTGTGGTCGGGTTGGCGCTAGACTACTTGCTGCCTTATCTGGGTACAGCGGGTGCGCTGGTCGAGATCATCATCGTTGCGGTGTTTCTTGCACAGAAAAGCCTTGCCGATCATGTGCGGGCCGTGGCCTATGGGTTGCGTGAAGACGGAATTGAAGGTGGTCGCAAAGCGGTTTCAATGATTGTCGGACGTAACCCGGATCAGCTTGATGAAGGCGGGGTCAGTCGTGCGGCGATTGAAAGTCTTTCAGAGAATGCTTCAGACGGCATCATCGCGCCAGCTTTCTGGTTTTTGGTGGGCGGATTGCCGGGGCTATTCGCCTATAAGCTTATCAACACTGCCGACTCGATGATTGGCCATCTCAATGACCGCTATCGTCATTTCGGACGCTTTGCAGCTCGTCTCGATGATGTCGCAAACTATATCCCAGCTCGATTGACCGGATTACTCACAGCAATTGCTATTGCATTCACGGTCGACAAAAAAGCCGGGAAAAGAACACTTAGGGTGATGTGGCGCGATGCGCCGTTGCATCGTTCGCCCAATGCTGGTTGGCCGGAAGCAGCCTTTGCGGGTGCGCTTGAACTCGCACTTGCCGGACCGCGTCAGTACGGAACTGAAAAAGTGGAAGCGCCGCTATTTTATGGCGAGGGCAAGCGCGAAGCCGATGCCGCTGATATTGACGCGGCACTTTCGCTTTTCTGGTCAATAATGAGTGTGACGACAGGGCTTGTTATTGTGGCAAGTCTCATTGGACTTATCCATCGGCTGGTATGAAACTCGTGCCGTCATAGCGTTGCAGACGGTTTGGATTGTCTGTTCGATTGCCATTCCCATCAAATTTCAGCGTGCCAATTGCTGTTTCAAACGAATTGTTTCGTAAGACGTCAATGACGGACAGCTGCTGTTCCTGCGCCTGTTTTATCGTCTTGGCTGCGAGTTCAACTGTAGCAAAGCCCATGACTGCATAGTCTTCCGGTAAGATGCCCGCCTTGCTGATGGCGTCTGTTGCAGGCTTGGCCGTTGAAAGGTCTTGTGCCTTTAGCGGAGCAACCATGAGTGTTCCATCGCTTAGCTTTTGTTGCCCGGGAGCAGCATTCAATACGCTGCCGCCCGCGATAGTCAGCGGATATTGAAGTGCCTGAGCACTTGCACCAATGGCCGCAATATCATCACGTTCGCCGCCGACATAAACATGCGTTGCGCCTGCACGACGCAAACGAGATACAAGCGCATTCTGATTTTCGAGCCCGGGCCGGTAAGTATCGGTAAAGACGGGCTGCAATTGCTGGTCTTTGAGACTGTTCAATACTTCCCCCGCACGCTCGCGACCTTCAATGGTGCCGTCATCAATAATAGCAAAGGGATGCGCGCGCCACAGACTGCCAAGAAAACTGCCGGTTGCCCGTGTTTCCTTGTCGAGCGACGTTGTCAGACGAAAAACAGCCATTGTTGGTGATGCGCGTTTTTCGGTGAGCGTGGGTTCGCTTACACCAGAGGTGATGACAGGAATATTGTTTTGGTTGAGCAGAGGCAAGGCTGCTTCAAGTGCTTCGGAGCACAAAAATCCGGCAGCTATCTGTACTTTTTCCTGAACAAAACTTTCGGCTGCCTGCTTGCCACCTTCTGCATCGCAGCGATCATCTGCGATTGTAAGCCGTGCATTTGCCGCCGTGGCTGCCACACTCGCGCCATCTCGGAGCTGTTTTCCCAGTGCTGCAAAGTTTCCGCTTAAGGGTGCGGCAAAGCCGATACTTATATCGTTTGTATTGTCCTGTGCTTTGGCGCTTGCGCCAAACATTGAGCAAGCCGACAGCGCAATCAGCAGCAGCTTTAAAGGCTTGCGGCCATACAGTCCGTCGCGGAAAACCGCTTTATATTTTTCTGGAAACTGCTTTGGCGTGATCACAGAGGTGGTCTTCTTCAAACATTTCATGACAAATTCAACGAAAAGTGGGTAGCGGTTTCCTTGCCTTTGTGCAATGCCCGTAAGCAGATACAGGTAAACGGAGAGACATCTGCGCTAACCTGACAGTCAATACGGATAGTTGCTCACGTGCAAATGCAAAATAATGCTTCCCCCGATGCTGTTTCTGTTGAGCCAAAGACTTATCGCGATGCGATGAGCCATTATGCCGGCGCAGTTCAGCTTGTCACGACTGCTGGTTCAGCTGGCCGCCGTGGTCTTACATTGACCGCTGCTTGCTCGGTTTCGGATAACCCGCCGACTGTGCTGGTCTGTCTGCAGAAGTCGCATCCGGAAAACCATCTTTTCATTGAAAATGGTGTTTTTGCCGTCAATACGCTTGCAGGAATCCATGAACAGCTGGCCGATGCTTTTTCCGGTCGCTTGGGCATGACGCAGGATGAGCGTTTTGAGCTTGCAGAGTGGGACGTGCTAGCAACTGGCGCACCAACATTGATAAACGCACTTGCGGTTTTTGATTGTCGCGTAACGAGCGTTCAGGAACATTCAACCCATCATGTGCTCTTTGGCGAAGTGGTCGGCTTGCGTTCAAATGCCGATGAAGAAGCGTTGATTTATCTCAATCGCCGCTATCATAAGCTGGAACTCTGAACGTGTTAGGGGAGGGAAAATGATCGGGCGTGGTGGATTGGTTGCAAGTCTGTTGCTGTTGACAGCAACATCTGCTTTCGCCCAAGGGCCGCTTCCTCCCTTCAAAGATGACTATTTTGCTTATCCAGGCGTGCTTAGCAGCGCCGATAATGGCGATTATAAAGTCATCGATTACAATGAAATGCGCGATATTAACGGCCGCGATGCTGTACCGGAAAAGCGCGCCAAGGATGCCTATGTTTCGCTAAAAGCGCGGGCCTATCAAAAAGATATGGTCTTTCAGACTACAGCGGGGCCAGTAAAGGCCATGGCTGCGGGCAAGCAGAACGGCGCTTCGTTCATTGTTATTTATTTGCATGGACGCGGCGGCAATCGCCTGCAGGGCATGAATGACTTTACTTTCGGCGGTAATTTCAACCGCGTCAAAAATCTGGCTGCACTCAATAGCGGACTTTATCTGACGCCGGACTTCAAAGATTTTGCCGCAGCGGGTGAAGCACAGATTGCCGGGTTAATTGAAACTGCCAAGGCAACATCACCATCGGCACCACTTATTTTGGCTTGCGGGTCGCAGGGTGGGGCGCTTTGCTGGCGCATCGCCTCCAATGATAAAGCTGGCAATCAGCTTGCGGGATTGATCCTGATGGGTTCGCTGTGGGATGAAGGTTTCTTTAAGTCCCCGGCCTTCAAAAAGCGTTTGCCGGTGTTTTTCGGCCATGGCAGTCGTGATCCGGTTTTTGCTGTCGATAAGCAAGAGAGTTTCTATCGGGAAATCCGCAAGCGTTCACCCGGTTATCCTGTTCAGTTCCGCCGTTTTGAAAGTGGCAACCATGGGACGCCGATCAGAATGAGCGACTGGCGCGAGATGTTGAACTGGATATTCACGAAACAATGATGACGTCGTTGGGGATGCTCAACGAAAAACCGGCATTGTGGCCTTCCTGCCACTCGACAATCTGCCAAAAGCGAATAGTTATCTCAGTTAAAATTTTACCTAATCAGCAGATCGTAAGAGGTTGATCATGTCCGGACGCACCCGCAACGGAGCCCGTTTGTTTGTTATTGCTATGCTGGCTCCAATCGCTGCCGCTTGTACGACAACCACGCAAAATGCGACGGTTCCTGGCAAGTCGGAAGCTCCTGTTGCAGCTTCCAGCGTTTCATTTCCTCGCTTTGTTCCGACCTATTCGGTTGATTCATCGCTTGCTCAGCCTTGCATCACAGCTGCTGCTAACAAGTATTTCTTGCCTGAACGTGTGATTAGTGCCGTGAATTCTCGTCCGGGTGCCGGTGGTGGTACAGATGTTGACCTGAAGGTTGACCTGCGCACCGCTGTTTGCCAGCTTTCTGCAAGTGGTTCAGTTCGCTCGATTATCGATACATCGCCTAAGAGTGCCGATCAGGTTGCAGCGGAAGCCGCAGCGGCTCAGACGGCTTCGGCTGCTCCAGCGCCGAAGAAGTCGAAGAAGAAGTGATTCAATAAAACCTCGTAAGATGTGAAAAAGGCAGGGATTTCCCTGCCTTTTTGTTTTTATTTTTTGGGTTTCCCGCCATACCAGCGCGGCGTATAAACCCACTCGCCGCCTTCCGCGCAAGGAAAGCGGGCAGTGTGCGATGAGCCGACAATCACCACAGTGCGCATGTCGACATCGTCAGGTGTGAGTTGCCCGAGCGAAACAACGCGGGTTGTTTCGGCAGGCCTGCCAATATCGCGACCAAGCACGACTGGCGTTTCAGCATCGCGATACTGCCGGAGGATTTCCAGTGCTCGACCAAGCTGATGCGGGCGGGCTTTGGAAATGGGATTATAGAAAGCCATGGCAAGATCAGCTTGTGCTGCCAGTGCGAGGCGTTTCTCGATCACATCCCAGGGTTTGAGATTGTCCGAAAGCGAGATGATGCAGAAATCGTGCCCAAGTGGTGCACCAATGCGGGACGCCGCTGCCATGGCCGCCGAAATGCCGGGTTGAATAACCAGTTCAATGCCGTGCCACGCCACATCAGATGATTCATGCAATGCCTCAACAACCGCTGCAGCCATGGCAAATACGCCGGGATCGCCGGAAGACACCATCACGACGTCGCGGCCTGAAGCTGCAAGCTCAAAAGCATGGCGTGCGCGCTGCATTTCTTCGCGATTGTCGGTCATGTGAATGCTCTGATCGTCGCGAAAGGGCCCTGCCATACGGACATAGGTTTCATAGCCGAGTACGTCTTCGGCCTGTTCCAGATCACGCTGTACGGCTGGCGTCATCAGATCACGGGAACCGGGACCAAGCCCAATAACCGTGAGCTTGCCGCGCTTGCGACCGATAAAAAGAACATCGGCAGGAGTTGCTGCAGCAACCAGCGTCAGACTTTCAGTCGCTATGTGTTGAATAGGTTTTTCGACAGAGGCGGCTGTAAGATCGGCATCACCTGCAACAAAGCGCAAGGGTGCTTTCAGTGCTTTGGCAGCCTCATGGATATACGGTGATGCGCAATCTTTCTCGTGAGCCAGAAGTAAAGCAAGTGAGTCTATCGATAGGCCTGTATCGTCAAAGGCTTGTCCGATCAGACCCGCAAGGTCTTCGGTCGGCTTTTCGATAGCGATGGCAATTGTTCGCGGATGATAGATCAGCTCATTTGCCTGTGGCGTGCGGGTTTCGGGCGTGATGCTGATTGTGAGCTGCCCATCGTCTGCAAACGGCAGTTTTGAAGCGGAGAGCCAGGGAGAATTGCCTTTGATTTGTAGTGTCTGGCCTGCCAGCAAGTCGGACATGAATGTCTTGGCAGCGTCCGGATTGGCGAGTGTCAGTTCTGCCGGAGGATGGAGCAGGTTGATGCCAAAGCGCAACTCGCCAGTCGTGGTGATTGCGGGCGCGACTTCCAGTGCATGAGCGATCTTTCGCGCCAGATCGTTGACGCCCGACAGACCGCCAAGCAATGGCACGACTGCACTGCCATTTTCTGCAACGGACAGAACTGGTGGTTCGATGCGCTTGTTTTGCAGAAGGGGTGCAAGGGCGCGGATGATGATGCCTGAAGCGCATAAGGCGATCACAGGTCGGCCTTCTTCATAAAGTGCGCGGATTACATCGCCAAAATGAGCAAAGCTTTTGTCGGCGCTTTGAACGCGGTTTTCCAGTCCCAGCACTTCCGCATTTCCAAGTGCCGAATGCACTTTCCGCGCCGTGGAAATTGCAGCTTCGCTCAAGATCAGAATTGCAGGCTTCATGCGCCGTTCCATTTGCTGCCCGGAACGAGAATGATCGAGAAATATGGGCAATCGCTACCACTCACCTCGGCCAGTGGCGCAATACGCTGGTTTTGCATGGTTGCACGCTCGATATAAAGCGCACGATCCATCAGCCCAAGCTCGTTTAGCACATCACGCACCTTGTCGAGATTCTTGCCGAGTTTCATGATGGCTGCGGCCTCAGTACCAGTGAGGCGTGTTTTGAGTTCTTCCGCACCCATGACGCCTGAAAGGATCGACAGGGTTTGGTTGCGGTAGACTAAAGGTGCGCCGAGCACGGCAGCAGCGCCCAGAACAGAGCAAACGCCAGGCACGACTTCCGTTTCGTATTTTTCAGACAGTCGGTCATGGATATACATGAACGAGCCATAGAAGAACGGATCACCTTCCGCGATCACGGCCACATCATGGCCCGCATCAAGATGACTTGCAATCGTCGTGGTAATCTCGGCATAGAAATCGCTGACGATCTGCTCATAATCCATGTGATCAGGCAGTTTTTCCGTTGTTACCGGATAGATGAGGGGAACCAAAGTCTGCTCTGCAGACAGATAAGTTTCGACAATCGTCAGTGCATTGCCCTTTTTGCCCTTGGCCGCGTGGTAGGCGACCACAGGAGCGGATTTGAGCAGTCGAAGCGCTTTGAGTGTGATGAGTTCGGGGTCGCCGGGGCCGACACCCAGACCATAAAGCTTGCCTTTGAGGGCCATTATTCGCGCTCCGAAGCAAGTGCATTGACGGCAGCTGCGGTCATAGCGCTACCGCCACGACGTCCGCGCACAATAACGAAAGGGACACCACGGCTGTTCTCAGCCAGCTCGTCCTTGGATTCTGCAGCACCCACAAAGCCGACCGGCATACCAATAATAAGCGCAGGTTTGGGCGCGCCATTGTCAAGCATTTCAAACAGGCGGAAGAGGGCGGTTGGTGCATTTCCGATAGCAACCACGCTGCCTTTAAGGTGTGGAAGCCAAAGGTCGAGGGCTGCGGCAGAGCGTGTGTTGCCGATCTTTTTCGCCAGCTCTGGAACCGATGGATCGTTCAGTGTGCAGATAACATCATTATTGGCTGGCAGTCGGGCACGGGTAATGCCTTCTGCAACCATACGTGCATCGCAGAGGATTGGAGCACCTTTGAGTAAAGCATCACGTCCGGCCTGTCCTGCGCCTTCTGAGAAGACGATGTCTTCAACGATATCGACCATGCCAGATGCGTGAGCCACGCGCACGGCGAGCTTTTCGAGATCCGCAGGGATACGACTCAGATCAGCCTCGGCGCGGATGATGGCGAAGGAGCGGTCATAAATGGCCTGCCCGTCGCGGATGTAATCTGTCATGGCGTCCGCTTTTGCTATTTGTTCAGCAGCTTTGCTGCCTCATCAATGGTGATGTTTGACGCCAATAGCCGTCCAAAGCGCGATGGTCCAGCTTTGTCTTGTAAAAACAGGTCGTAATACATTGGGGAGCGGGCAAGAAGCGTATGTGGCAAGGGAGAAAGTGCAGCGCAGGATTTGACGCAACCTGTGAGGTGAATCTGTTTGGTGTCGCTTTTTAGCTTAAGTGCAAGCCTTTCACTGTCTGCCTGTGTGTCTGCAAGCGCTGAGGCGCAGCCTTTGGAACCTGAACAGGCACGAAGGCGGGCGGCAGGGAAAGTTGGCTCGGTTGAGAGCCCCAAGGTATGTAACCGACTGATGATGCTCTTGCCTTCAGCTTTCGCAATATGCGGGATCAGAATGCCTTGCCAGGGGGTGAGGCGCAGTTCACTTTTGGCAAGTCCGGCAAGTCCACACAGTTGCTGCGGTGTCAGTCGACCAAGCAACGGCATGGCGCCGACATAAAAGTCACCATCGAGTTGGCGATGCAGGCCAAGATGTGCGTTGGCGATGGGTGCTTTGCGCTGCCAGCTTGGTGATGCATCAAATGCAAATGTAAGTGTTTGCAGAAACTCTGCGACCGGCATCACCTCGAAGAGGTGCTTCATGCGGGCAATGCCTTTTTGGCTCGCGCCAAGGAAATGTTGTAGCATAGCCTCGATAAAAGGCAGGGCTTGCTCGCTTGAAACTGCGCCAAGCGCCTGTTTGTCAGGCGAGGAAGCCAGTCCAAACGCATAGGCTTTGCCGCCTTCAATGGCTGAGAGCCAGATGTCGCCGGGATGCGAAATCATAGCGCAATCTTCGCCACCATCGATTTGGAGCGAAAATTTGGGTGACAGCGCGTGATAGGTCTCGTTTTCCTGCAAAACGGAGAGCAGATTGGCGGCGAGGGCAGTCACATCGCTAATCTGACCATGATCAATACCAGCAGTCGGGCTGACCATGACATTGCGAACATCATCAGCTCCTGCGTTTTGCGCGCCAAGCCCTGACTCATTAAGCGCTTCGATGACATCCTGCCAGACGTCAGGATGAATGCCGCGAAGCTGAATATTGGAGCGAATCGACAATTCGATCGCGCCCGTTTCAAATCGTTCGGCGATATCTGCGATGGCCTGAATCTGTGCCACGCTGAGCCTTCCGAGCCGGAGCTTGATGCGGGCGATTGCGCCATCCTTGCTCATCACCATGCGCGAAAGTCCCGGGCAGGCACTACGCCGGTCGGGTCTGACAGCAATGGTCTGGTTTTTTGGCTTGCTCAACATATTGGCCTTATACGCGTTCGCGCTTGCACTTGCTACTGCACCGCCATACGAACGAAGAAAAGGAGCAATGCTTATGAGCTGCTGGCTGACAGTTATCGGTATTGGTGAGGATGGGCTGACGGGTCTTGGAAAGAACGCCCGCGACGCGCTCGACCGTGCTGACGTGATTTTCGGCGGCAAGCGGCATCTGGCCTTGCTCAATCCTGACATTCAAGCCGAGCAGATTTCATGGCCATCACCGTTCGATAATGCATTTCCAATGATTGAGGCACAACGCGGCAGACAGGTGGTTGTGCTGGCAAGCGGTGATCCGATGTTCTTTGGCATGGGCGCATCGCTGAGCCGGCATTTCTCGTCACAGGATATGCATATTATTCCGTTTCCTTCGTCATTGTCGCTGGCCGCAAGCCGTATGGCGTGGGCGCTGCACGAGGTGCGTACCGTCAGTGTGCATGGGCGTGCGTTTGAACTGCTGTCACCGCATATCCTGCCGGGCGAGAAGATCCTCGTATTGAGCAATGATGGCACGACGCCTGCAAAAGCTGCGGCCTTACTAAAGGCCAAAGGCTTTGGCCAAAGCCGTGTGACTGTTCTTGAGCATCTCGGCGGAACAAAGGAAAAATCTATCAGCGGTAGTGCTGATGGTTGGTCACATGAAAACTGTGCCGATCTCAATGTTTTGGCAATTGAATGCATCGCGGCGCCAGATGCGGCTGTCTTTTCTCCTGTCAGCGGATTGCCAGATCATGCTTTTGAAAATGACGGGCAGCTGACGAAGCGCGATATACGTGCAGTGACACTGTCAAGATTGCAGCCGCTGCCGCATGAGCTTTTATGGGATGTAGGTGCAGGTTGTGGCTCGATTGGTATCGAATGGATGCGTGTTCATCGTTCTTGTCGGGCGATCGCAATCGAAGCGGATGAAGCGCGGCAAGCTATCATTGAGCGCAACGCGTGTGCTCTGGGCGTGCCCGGTCTGCAGCTTGTGAAAGGTGAAGCGCCGGATGCACTTGATAGTCTCGAAGCACCGGATGCGATTTTCATTGGTGGTGGCGTTACGGATGCAGGCGTGATCGAAGCTTGCTGGAAAGCCCTAAAGCCCGGAGGACGCTTGATTGCCAATGCCGTTACATTGCAAAGCGAAATGCTGCTTTTCAACTGGCAACAGCGATATGGCGGTGAATTGACACGCTTGCAAGTTGCACAGGCAGGCGCGCTTGGTTCTTTCGATGCATGGCGTCAGGCACTCCCCGTCACAATTTATTGCGGTATCAAGACAAAATGATGACTTGAATAGTCATATTATGTTCGGTTAAGGCTTGATCGTGATTTCTGATGAGGAGACAGGCATGTCCGAATTGAGCCTGAACGCCAACGCCCGTATTGCACTTGATAACCCTGATCGTATCGTTAATCAGCTGCTGGATCATTTTGATGAGCATGGTGATGTGGAACGGAACGAAAGCAGTGCAAAGCTGGTGCTCAGTTTCGGTCAGGCGGATGTGCGCTGGAATGATGAAGCTGTCGATGTTGATGTGCGCAGTGACGATGATACCGGCCTCGCCTATATGAAGCTGTCGATTGCTTCGCATATATTAGAGTTCTTGCATAAAGACGAAACGGCACCAAAAATACGCTGGGTTGGTGATGGTGCAGCCGGAGAATTGCTTCCTTACTTCCGCGAGATGAAGGTCGTTTCGGTTTCTGATGTCACGCCCCATATGCGCCGCGTGCGTTTGCAGGGCAGTGATCTCAAACGTTTTTCGCAACATGGTCTGCATATCCGTCTGCTCTTCCCGCAGAAGGCACTGGCTCAACCGCAATGGCCGGTCATGGGTGAAGATGGTCGTCCGGTATGGCCTGAAGGTGAAGCACAGATTGTTGCGCGTGTTTACACTATTCGCCAGCTGGATGCAGACGCAGGCTGGGTTGATATTGACATGGTCATCCATGGTGATGATTGCGATGCGCCGGGTTCTGGTTGGGCAACGAGCGTGAAGCCGGGGGATATTGTCGGCATGACCGGTCCCGGTGGCGGCGATGCGGCGCAAGATGCAAAGTGGTATTTGCTGGCTGGTGACGAAACAGCATTGCCAGCGATCGGTCGAATTTTGGAGCGTCTTCCGGAAGGGGCGAAAGCTGTCGTTCGTGTTGAAATTGATAGTGCGGCAGAAGAACAGATTATTCAGAGCAAAGCTGATGTTGATCTTCAATGGCTGCATCGTAACGGTCAGGAAGCTGGAACGACCACGCTTTTGCAAGATGCTGTTCAGATAGTGGAGTTGCCCGAAAACGAAGAGAATATTTATGTTTGGGTAGGATGTGAGTTCAATGCGTTTCGCGCCATCCGCACCTATATGCGCAAAGAGCGCAATGTGCCTAAGGACAAGCAACTGATTGTTGCCTATTGGCGGCGTGGCAAGGATGGAGATAATGCCCGTCGTGGATCGGATGATTGAAAAAAGGGGACCGTTGGGTCCCCTTTTTATTCGATTACCTGCGGAAACCTTCACTGGCAGCCATCAGGTTCTTCGTGTAGTCGGCCGATATTTTACCACTAACAAGATCACCGGCTTCCAGCTGCTCGACCACTTCACCATTACGCATGACGGCCAGCCGCTCACACATATGGGTAACAACTCCAAGATCATGACTGACCATAACGAAGGTCAGTTTACGGTCGCGGCGGACCTGTTCGAGCAGGTTGAGAACTTCGGCCTGTACCGATGCATCGAGTGCTGATGTTGGCTCATCAAGAAGCAGAATGCTTGGCTCAATGATAAGTGCGCGTGCAATCGCAATACGCTGACGCTGGCCGCCTGAAAGCTGATGCGGATAGCGGAAACGAAAGCCGGAGCCTAGTCCCACTTCATCCAGTGCGCGCACGATACGTTTTTCCGTATCACCGATGCCATGGATAGCGAGTGGTTCAAGTAACAGCCGATCAACGGTCTGCCGCGGATGCAGCGAGCCATAAGGGTCCTGAAAAACCATCTGAACATTGCGATAGAAGGCTTTATCACGCGGTGTTTTGAGCACCGTTCCATCGATGCGGATTTCGCCGTCGTCAACAGGTGCAAGCCCGGCTACAGCGCGTAGAAGTGTGGATTTGCCGGAACCGGATTCGCCGACCAGACCATAGGATTCTCCGCGCGCGACCTCGATACTCACTGATTTCAACGCATGGAATTCATCGAAAAACACGTCGATCTTATCGACGCTAAGTGCTGGTGCAGTGCTCATAGACGCCATGCCTCCTCACGCTGTAAGGTAGGAAGCGGATGACGGTCAGTTCCGAGTTTCGGCATGCAGTTCAGCAATCCTTGCGTATAAGGGTGTTTCGCATTGGCGAGATCACTCGCTGCGATTTCCTCAACAATTTTGCCCGCATACATGACAATCACGCGGTCGCAGAAAGAGGAAACAAGACGCAGATCGTGGCTGACAAAGATCAGCCCCATGCCGCGCTCTGCAACCAGCTTGTCGAGAATACCAAGCACCTCGAGCTGAACAGTCACATCGAGCGCAGATGTTGGCTCGTCCGCGATCAACATTTCCGGCTCTGCTACCAGCATCATGGCGATCATGACGCGCTGCCCCATGCCGCCCGATACCTCATGCGGATAGAGTTTCATAACGCGCTCGGGGTCCCGGATTTGTACGGCTTCCAGCATGGCCATCGAACGAGAACGGATTTCCGCACTCGAAAATTTGCCATGAGCTTTCAGCGTCTCAGCAATCTGCCTGCCGATAGTCATCACAGGATTGAGCGAATACTTGGGATCCTGCAAAATCATCGCAATACGACCGCCACGCAAAGAACGGCGTTCGCGTGCAGATGTATTGAGAAGGTCGATACCGTCAAATTCAAGCTTCTTGGCGGTGATTTTCGCATGGGGCGGTGTAAGCCCCATGATGGCGCGTCCGGTCTGAGATTTACCAGAACCGGATTCGCCGACGATCCCAAGACGCTCACGGCCAAGCGTAAAGCTTACGCCGCGAACTGCCTCAATAGCACCCGTGCGGGTTGGGAAAGTGACGCGCAGGTCTTCAACTGTCAGAAGTGGCTTCATTGGTTATTACCCCGCGGATCAAGCGCATCGCGCAAGCCATCACCAAGGAAATTGAATCCAAGGCTGACGACGAGAATCGCAATACCCGGCATGGCGGCAACCCACCACTGATCGAGAATAAAGCGACGACCAGAAGCAATCATGGCACCCCATTCTGGCAATGGCGGCTGCGCACCAAGGCCAAGGAAGCCAAGGCCAGCTGCTGTCAGGATAATGCCAGCCATATCAAGCGTCACACGCACGATCAGCGATGATGTGCAAAGCGGCATGACATGGCGCAGGATGATGCGAAACGGCGAAGCACCCATCAGACGCACTGCGGAAATGTAATCCGAATTGCGAATGGTAAGGGTTTCAGCGCGTGCAATACGTGCGTAAGGCGGCCATGAGGTGATCGCGATAGCGATAATGGCGTTTTCGATGCCCGGTCCCAAGGCTGCAACAAAGGCGAGTGCCAGAATGAGCTTTGGGAAGGCAAGGAAAATATCGGTGATACGCATCAGAACCGCATCGACCCAACCACCAGCATAACCGGCAACGGTGCCGACCAGAAGTCCGATTGGCGCTGCAATGATGGCCACCAGAAGCACCACATAAAGCGTCAAGCGTGAGCCATAGATAAGACGCGAAAGAATATCGCGGCCCTGATCATCTGTCCCAAGCCAATAACCCGGCGTGCCCGGAGGAAGTAGGCGGGCGTTGGCAAGGTCGCCCGTATAAGGTGAATGGGGTGCCAGCAAAGGAGCGAAAGCTGCAACGAGCAGCAGTGCAATGATGATAAGCAGGCCGAAAACCGCCAGCTTGTTGGCCGTGAAGCGACGCCAGATCATGTAAGAACGACCGAGACGTGCCTGCATACGCGATTGTGGGCGCTCTGAAAGCAGCCATTCGCGCCACGAAAGATTGGATGTTTCTGTCATTTGGCTCATCGTGCGCGCGTCCTTGGATCGAGAAGCCGATAGAGAAGATCGGACACCAGATTAAGCGCAATGAAGACTGAACCGATGATGATCGTACCACCAAGAACGGCATTCATATCAGCATTTTGCAGTGAATTGGTGATGTAAAGACCAAGTCCCGGCCATGAGAAGATGGTCTCGGTGAGAACCGAGCCTTCAAGAAGACCTGCGTAGGAAAGTGCAATCACAGTCACCAGCGGCACTGCGGCATTGCGAAGAGCATGGCCCCAGATGATGCGGGTTTCTGAAATGCCCTTTGCACGCGCTGCCACGATATATTCCTGCTCAAGCTCGTTGAGCATGAAAGAGCGCGTCATGCGGCTGATATAGGCCAGTGAAAAGTAACCGAGCAAAGCCGACGGCAAAACAAGGTGCGAGACGATGTTGTGCAGTGCTTCCCAGTCGCGCTGGATGATCGCGTCGACAAGATAAAAGCCGGTGATTGGCGTGAATGTGTATTCGAACGTGATGTCGATACGTCCTGGGCCAGCGGTCCAGCCAAGGCGGGCATAGAACACCAGAAGTGCGAGCATACCAAGCCAGAAGATCGGCACAGAATAGCCGACAAGGCCGATTACACGCACGATCTGATCGATGATGCTGCCACGCTTAACAGCGGCCAGAACACCGAGCGGAATGCCGAACAAAGCACCGATGATCGTGCCGATGGTTGCGAGCTCCATCGTTGCCGGGAAGACGCGGCGAATATCGGTCATAACTGGATTGGTTGTCAGAACAGACGTACCGAAATCGCCCTGCAGCACTCCTTTTACATAAAGGTAGAACTGCTGGTAATAAGGGAGGTTAAAGCCCATTTCCTGACGCACGCGCTCAACCACATGCGCGGGTGCGCGGTCACCAACAATGGCTAGAACCGGATCAATCGGCACAACGCGGCCGATGAAAAACGTGACTGCCAGAAGCCCAAGATAGGTGGTGATGACGATCGCCAGAAAACTGGCAATCGCCAAAGCGATGGAAGAGGAGCGCCGTCGGGCGCCCCTCTTTTTCTTTACAGATGTTATTGTACTCAATTGTCTGACCGCTTTTCAGCTCAGTCTTTGCTGACTGGTGCGAGGAAGTTCGAATCGAATGTTGGGCCGAGCTTGTAGCCCTTCACGTCGCCGCGGAGACCTGCAACTTCGATTTGCTGGAACAGCATCACAAACGGGCTTTCTTTAAGAGCTTCCTCTTGAAGCTTCTTATATTCGTTCGCACGCTTGTCGTTGTCGCGTTCGAGCAATGCAGCCTGCGTTTGCTTGGTCAGTTCGGGAATTGCCCACGCATTGCGCCATGCCAAAGTCTTGGTGGATGCATCATCGCCATTGTCAGGATTTGAGGTGAAGGCTTCAGCATTCGAATTGGGATCCCAGTAATCCATGCCCCATTGACCGATATAAAGGTCGTGGTTACGCGCACGGTATTTGGTCAGCGTCTGCTTGCCATCGCCTGGAATAATGTCGATCTTCACGCCAGCCTTAGCAGCCGATTGCTGGAAGGACTCAGCAATGCCAGTGACTGGCTGCGTGTTACGCACGTCAAACGTGACCGAGAGGCCGTCCTTCAAACCAGCCTTAGCAAGCAGTTCCTTGGCCTTTTCGACGTCAAGCTTGTAAGGGCTTGCGTCGAGAGCTCCGAGAACACCCTTCGCTTGATAGGTCTGACGGATTTCGCCGATGCCCTTGATCAGGGTCGAGCCGATTGCATCATAATCAACCAGGTATTTGAAAGCTTCGCGAACTTCAGGCTTTGCAAGGTTGGCGTTCTTCTGGTTGAGGCTGATGTAATAAACTGTACCTTTTGGAGCACTGGCAACGGCCAGATCCTTGTTCTTCTGAACGGCTTCGAGGTCGCCCGGTTCCAGATTACGCGCAACGTCAACGTCACCCGATTCAAGCATCAGGCGCTGTGTGGCGCTTTCCTTGACGTGACGATAGAACACGCGCGCAAGCTTAGGCTTTTCGCCATAATAATTGTCGTTGCGTTCGAGAACGACAACTTCATTGGCGCGCCAGTCGCGAATCTTGAATGGACCCGAACCAGCATAGCCTGTTTTCAGCCAGGCTGCGCCATAGTCGGTGTCATATTTGTAATCGTCGGAAGGTGTAACCTTAACCGAATGCTCTTCGAGCAATTTCTGGTCTACGATTGCGCCGATGGTCGCGGTCAGGCAGTTCAGCACGAAGCTTGGTGCATAGGCTTTGTCCACTTTCAGAACGAAAGTCGTGTCATCAACCGCTTTGGCGTTTTCAACGACATTTTCGCCATTCAGACCGAACTGGGTCAGAATGAAAGCCGGGCTCTTATCAAGACGCACCGCGCGCTCGAATGTGTAAGCTACGTCTTTTGCTGTCAGTGGGTTGCCGGAAGCGAACTTGATGTCAGGCTTCATCTTGAAGGTGTAGGTGAGGCCGTCTTCCGAAATGGTCCAGCTTTCAGCAGCACCTGGCACGACCTTTGATGTGTCATTGATGTCGAGGCGAACCAGCATATCGTAGGCATTGCCAATGAATTCAGCTGGCGAAAGCTCGAATGATTCAGCCGGATCGAGCGTGATGGTGTCATCAATTGCCCAAGCCTGAACCAGCGTGTCAGCTGGCGTCGCTGAAAATGCCGGGTTTGCAGCCATGATGGCGGCGAAAGCCGCACTAGCTGCGAGAAGACGAAAACGTCCGAAATGGTTCATGTTAGTTCCCTTTCTGTCTATTGTTTTGTTTCTGGTAAGGCGGCTTCGTGCCAAGCCTGTTTTAATACGCGTACCCAGTTATTGCGGCAGAGCTTTGCAAGTTCGTCCTCACTGTAACCCGCCTTCTGCAAGGCTGTGACGAGGTTCTGCGTTCCGGCAGCGTCGCCAATTTCCGCAGGGATGGTAGCTCCGTCGTAATCTGAGCCAAGGGCCACGCAATCGATGCCCATACGCTCGACCATGTAGTCGATGTGACGGACAACGTCGGATAGTGGCGTTTGAGCGTTTTCCATGCCGTCTGAACGCAACATAGTTGTTGCATAGTTAAGACCCGCAAGCCCTTTGCTCTCCCGGATGGCATCCATCTGACGGTCCGTCAGGTTGCGGGCAACCGGAGTGAGGCCATGGGCATTGGAATGGCTGACAATCAATGGCTGATCGCTGAGTTTTGCCACATCCCAGAAACCTTTTTCGGTAATGTGCGCGAGGTCGATCAGAATGCCTTTGCGATTACACGCCTTCACCAAGCGCTCGCCAGCCTCGGTCAGGCCCGGACCC
Organism: Brucella pseudogrignonensis; assembly: GCF_032190615.1. Classification (NCBI taxonomy): domain Bacteria; kingdom Pseudomonadati; phylum Pseudomonadota; class Alphaproteobacteria; order Hyphomicrobiales; family Brucellaceae; genus Brucella; species Brucella pseudogrignonensis. The sequence goes on along the minus strand of NZ_JAVLAT010000001.1, from coordinate 343,759 downwards.
GTATCTGGGCTCATCGGGAACGCGAATGGCACGCCATGCGCAAAAATATTATTGCGGCTCCAGACCGGGCCGAGCGACCGCAGGCCTGCTGCATAGAAAACGTCCAGCGCTGCAAGATCTGCATCAATTGCTTCGCAGCCTTCCATATGAAGCACGGCAGCGAAGGTGTCGCCTTCGATAGCTGCATCAAGCTCTGTACCATTGCGGCATAGCTGCCAGCCACCGGCTTCTTCAAGACGAAGTGCGAGCGACGCGAATTCAAGAGCTATGTCCAGGGACGGTGCGCGTTCCAGCGGTGGCGAAAGCGGCGTAACGTAATGACCGTTGGTATCTGGCTTGCCCAGCTCAATATGTTCACCAGATGGAACATAGATGGCGCATATGCCGCCAGCGAGGCCGCCTTTGCGGGAGCGCGGCAGATCGATATGGCCGATCTTTGTGCCGTCGATGAATTCTTTGATTGGGTCGCCACCTTTACGCTGGGTTTCCCAAAGACGCAGAAGGACATCATTATGTCCGTCGAAAACGCGCTGCATATTTCATTCCTAGCTGAACGGCGGGTGTGCCTTGCCGCTCAATTAAAAGCCGGTTCCGAACGGGGAATTGAACAACGCGCAATCATTTTAAAATTGCAGATGGTGAGCGCCCCATTCGAACCTTTGATATATAAGATGTTGCTCGCTTGAGGAGTCAAGCTCTCTGCAGCGCCACCTAACATTTTGGGTCTTGGAAACAGTGCAAAAACAAAGGGCTGCACGGTAAGTGCAGCCCTTTGTGCAAAAACAGCATGTGTTAATGCTTAAGCGGAATGATCTGCTTCGGAATAACTAGAAGCGGTAGTTCACGCCAGCCTTGATCGAATGATTCTTGAGATTGTTGGTCTGACTCACACCGTTCACCTTGGACTTTACGTCACCAAAGCGCTGGAAGTCATATTCAGCCTTCACGGAGAGTGGGCCCGAAATTGCCTGTTCAACGCCAGCGCCGATCAGTGCGCCGCCTTCCCAGCCAGGGCCGGAAGTGGTTGCATCCTTCGCCTTGAACTTGGTTACGCCGTAACCAGCAGTGCCGTAAACGAGGGTTTTGTCGAAAGCATAGCCGACTTTACCCTTGGCATTCGCATTCCAGGACTGCTGGAGGCTGCCGCCATTGCCAATGCGATGTTCGGCTTCAGCAAAATTGCCTTCCAGCTCACCGCCGAATACGATGTTGCCGCTCTGCATATTTTTGCCAACGACTGCACCACCGAGAAGGCCAGTGCGGTTGGTGAATGGGCCAGGAACTTTCGACGAAGAAGCGCCAATCTGTGCACCGACATAGTTGCCTGACCAGTCATGTGGACCGGATGCTACAGGTTCGTTGTATGTGTAATTGTTGTTGTCCATCATATCGGCAGCGATGGATGGGCCAGCAAAGGCAACGAGTGCGGCACCGAACGCCGCGGCGATGTATGAACGCTTCAACATTTTTTACTCCAGTTTTTCCGCCCGAAACGCTGACGGAAAATATGCATGATTATTTTGAAGTGCCGATTCCGGTCGCCTTCAATCTGATTATGTCCTCGCCGGTGATTGTGTCCAAATTTAAGAAAATTCGAGCTAGATCGAGGGTAAAGCCCTTTGTTTCAGGCGGTATGCTTAATGAAGGATGAACGCGCTGCTCATGCGTTTCAGATGAGTTTTAGACCGCGCATACTGACATGTCCGTGTTTTCCAACGATGATATGGTCGTGCACTGAAATGCCTAAAGCCTTCGCCGCCTCGACCAAAAGCTTCGTCATGTCGATGTCGGCACGAGAGGGTGTTGGATCACCGGATGGGTGATTATGTACGAGAATAATTGCTGTCGCCGAAAGCTCTAATGCACGCCGCACAACTTCGCGCGGATAGACTGGTGTGTGATCGACTGTCCCTTGTTGCTGCACCTCGTCTGCAATGAGGCGGTTCTTTTTATCAAGGAAGAGAATGCGAAATTGTTCTCGGGTTTCGTAGGCCATTGCTGTCGTGCAATAAGCGATGACTTGGCTCCAAGAACCAAGAACTTCGCGTTCCATTACGGTACTGCGTGCGGAGCGCTTGGAGATTGCCTCAACGATCTTGAGTTCAAGTGCGATGGAAGGACCAATACCGGGTGTCTCAGCCAGAAGCTTTTCAGGAGCGCCCAACACTTCCGCAACACTCCCGAAGCGGCTTAACAGCGACTTTGCAAGGGGCTTTGTATCCGCTCGCTGAATAACTCTGAATAGCAAAAGCTCGAGCAATTCGTAATCAGCGAGTGCGTCTGGTGCAGTCTTGAAACGCAGTCGTAACCGATCTCGGTGGCCCAGATGATGTGGCTTTTCGAGGGGCGCCTGAACGCGTATGCCCTCGTTGAAGCCGGGAAAGTCGAAGCTTCCCGGACTTTTGTCTTTTGGTGCCATTCTGTTTAAACCCCCGCAGAAACAGTCGACAATTTTAAGCTAGCTTAACGCATGGATGGCGGACCGAAAACGTTTTTCGGTGAAAGCGTAAAGATTTCACATCCGTCTTTGGTGACGCCAACGGTATGCTCATATTGCGCAGTCAGTGAGCGGTCGCGTGTAACGGCCGTCCAGCCATCCGAAAGAACCTTAACGCCGGGCTTGCCAAGATTAATCATCGGCTCGATCGTGAAGATCATGCCTTCTTTGATTTCAACGCCTTCGTTGACTGTGCCGTAATGAAGAATATTCGGTGCATCGTGGAAAAGCTGACCAACGCCATGGCCGCAGAAATCGCGTACCACTGAGCAGCGTTCACCTTCTGCATAGGTCTGAATGGCAGCACCAATGGCGCCCGTTTTCACGCCGGGCTTTACAACTTCAATGCCACGCAACAAGCTTTCATAGGTCACTTCAAGAAGGCGCTCGGCTGCACGCTTGATTTCGCCAACCGCATACATGCGACTTGAATCGCCATGCCAACTATCAAGCAAATACGTCACGTCGATATTGACGATGTCACCCTCACGCAGAGGCTTGTCATCTGGAATGCCGTGGCAAACAACATGGTTGATCGATGTACAGGTGGACTTTGTGTAACCGCGATAGTTCAGTGTCGCTGGGAAAGCGCCATTATCCATGCCGAATTCAAAAACGAAACGATCAATTTCATTAGTGGTGACACCTGGCTTCACAATGTCATTCAATGCATCAAGGCAACGAGCAGTAAGATTGCAGACTTTGCGCATGCCCTCAAAGGCGTCTGGGCCATAAAGCCTGATCTGCCCGGTATATTTCATCGGCGCGCTCGTTGCTTCGATATAAGTCACCATCTCGGTCCGTCTTTCTAATATTCTATAGGCACGACTGTTTCAGCACTGATGCCGTTTTCTGTTATGTGGCATCGAATAGCCCAAGCCTCAACCCCGGCCGCGCGTGCGCGGTCAAATGCGCGCGCATAAGTCGGATCAAGATCGCCTGAGATGCTGAATCTGTCGCAATCGTTTCGCTGGATAATAAACACCATCACGCCCCGATAGCCAGCAGATACGACATCGACTAACTCATCAAGGTGTTTCGCACCGCGCGCAGTCACTGTGTCGGGAAATTCGGCAACGCAAGGGGTGCGGATGAAGTGAACGTTTTTCACTTCCACATAGGCACGTGGCTGCTCACCTTCATCAAGCAATATGTCGATGCGTGAGTTTTTACCGTATTTTTGTTCGCGCTTGAGAAGACCGTAATTCTTCAAGTCTGGAATCATGCCGGCAAGAATGGCTTCTTCGGCGATTCTATTCGGCAGCCCCGTGTTGACCCCGACAAGTGTATTGTCAGCTTCAACAATTTGCAGAGTGTGCCGATATTTCCGGTGAGGGGCATCTGAAACGCTTAACCAAACGCGAGATCCCGGTGCCGTGAGGCCGAGCATTGATCCTGTGTTTGGAACGGAAGCCGTAATGAACTGCCCATCGTCGAGCGTAACATCGGCCAAAAAGCGCTTATAGCGGCGCTCAAGGCGACCTGTCACAAGAGGAGGGTTGAAAAGCATGGTCCGATTTAGGCGGATATATGCTCCGATGCAAGCGTCAGTGGCTTTAGAAGAGCGCCGTGAAGATATCTGCCCAACGCATATCGGCACTCAGTACGAGCATAGTTGCGATAAGGCCAGCGCCGAGTAAGGTGAGTGTTGTTTTTGTTTCGCTGGTAATCACGGTCGCCACCAAATATTTTTTGAACTGGTGGAAACTTCACGCTTAATTTAGCCCGCAATATGATGCGAAAATGTTTATTCGCGGCATTTTGCGGGCAAAGTGTGAGAGCCAATAAGGGTTATTCTTTTACCCAGTTGAAAGCCAACTCCTCACGGAATGCAAAGCGTATGATGTGGCTTGCGACAACATCTTCCATCTGTGACAGGGCTTCTTGTGGAGCCTCAACGATTGCTGTGAGTTTTTCCGAATCTGCATCAAGAGTAACGATGCGATTCTCACCGAGATCAATTCGCCCGTGCTCTGGGGTGAATTCAATGGAAAATTTATGTGCCCAATGTTTGCAGAGCTGCTGCAAATAACGGCTGGCGTGGGCAGTTGGTACGATAGCGGTGGTTTTAGCCATAATCTTGCTGTCCAATTTCAAGTTTTACGGACAGTGCCTAGCATTGCTATCTGAGGAATGTCACTCAGCAAGATATCAATTTTTCGGGAGAATAAAAAACCAGCAAGTGGTACGCCCAAGGGGAATCGAACCCCTGTCTGCGCCGTGAAAGGGCGCTGTCCTAACCGCTAGACGATGGGCGCCTGTTGCTGGTGTGAGTGGGCTTATATGCAGGAAATTTCCGATGCGCAAGTCCTTTTTAGAAAAAATCCAAGAAAATTTTATTTGGAGATTTTTATGCGCGGCGCGTTTGAAAACAAAGAGATAGAGCAGCGAATTGAAGTAGTGCTTCCGCAGCAGGAAGCGCTTGCAACAAGTCGCTTTCAGTAGATCGATCACTTGTTTGGAAAAAGAAAAACCAGCAATTGGTACGCCCAAGGGGAATCGAACCCCTGTCTGCGCCGTGAAAGGGCGCTGTCCTAACCGCTAGACGATGGGCGCCTGTTGCTGGTGTGAGTGGGCTTATATGCAGGAAGATTGTGACTCGCAAGCCCTTAATTCGACTTTTTCATAAAAATATCATTCAAGGCTAATTTTCGGGGTGTGAGCCTTGTGGATAAAAGATCTATCTGACTGAAATGCAACAAAAAAGCCGGGCAATTCGGCCCGGCTTTTGTCTTGTTTATCGCTTGCAGCTCCAGTTCCAGTCGCGCTCCGGACCGATATCCACATGCACCGACGTCGTATGACAATAGGTGCCAACACCACCGCGATTGGACATGTTGCGAGCGTAGCGTGCGATTTCGTGTTTCGACACGCCGTCGATTTGAATGTCAGCCGCAGCGCAAATCATATGCAGTGATTTGCGGGCGCCATTCACTTTGCGATTATAAGACGGGCTACGGTAGCCAGAAGTGACCATGACCGGCTTGCGGAAGTGCCGTTCCATAGTCTTGAGCATGGAAACAAGCTGAGGCTTCAGGCAAGCGACATCCACAGTCTCGCGCTGAACTTTCAGGCCGTTGGGCGCAAGGCGCGCTAGACCAGGCGCGGACGCAAGCTGTACGGATGCATAATCATCATATTCGTTCGCATCAATGTCGCTGTCATCATAAATGCTTTTCCGATGCTTGATTTCAAACCCGCCATTGGCGCGCACACCGGGAAGGGCATAATTATATTCTTGCGTTGATTTTTTTGTTGGACGCACAACAGCAAGTTTTTTGTTTTCTGCTTTGCTTTGCCCATTCGCACCATCTTCGTTGAAGAGACGAGCAATGCTTCCCTGACCAGCTGTCGCTGGGCGCTGCGGAGCGACATAAGCATTTGCGTTCTTCGCTGACCCGAAAAGCGACGTAACCTGTGTTGGCTTTTCCGCCTCAACGGGCTTGGAAGCTTCAGTTGCCGGAGCTGCTTCCGGTTCGGGCTTTGATTGAGGCGACGCTGTCGTGGCTTGTTCTTCAGGCTTTTGAGTTTCCGACGCTTGTTCTGGTGCTGCAGGAGCAGCTTCAACTGGCTTTTTGCCAAACATACCAAACAATGAACTGGATTTTGTCTCTGAGGCGAGGGCTGCAACCTGAACAGGCGCTTCCTGTTTCTGTGCGCCTTCTGTAGATGCAGTCGCTGTTGGATTTGTTTTTACGTTTTCGGTGGGAGCTATTTTTTCAGCTGCCGCTGGCTTTGTTGATTCTTTGGCTGTTTCAGCTGCTACTGTTTGGTCGGCCGCGCTTTGAAGAGTTTCAGCAATGACGGAACCATCTGGGTCATTCGTCATTTGTAATGGTGAGGTGCCATTACTGGTCGATGTACAAGATGTAAGAACGAGCGCGAGCAAGGCTACGCTACCAGAAAGTAGTCTTCTTGTTGTCGTGTGCGTTGCTACTGCGAATTTCAATATCTGCTCCAGCTCGATGTCCCATACAGATGGGCTTGACCATTTTAACGAGCCGGAAAAATCCTGATCTCGTTTGGTTTGGGGAGATCGGCTTCCCCATGTGAGTCGCGCTAAAGCATTTTCAAGCAGCTTTACTCACAAAGACCGGCAATGAAGGCCAGCTTAGATAGTTCAATTTCTTCAATGCCTTATTACAAATTCATCGTGAATGCAGTTGGTCTAAAGCATGAGTAGACAAGTTACCAAATGATAAGTTGTAACCAATTTTTAGGGTTTTTAACTGCCAAGCGCAACTATTGAAAGTGATCAGTGTTTGAATAAATCGCATTTCACTTTTGTTTTACGTAAAAATAACGCAATATTACTAATTGTAACTTTTGGTTATACTTGTTGTTGAACGTGTTTTTGAAGCGTAAGGATTGTGCCGGGTCGCAACTCGGTTGTTGACATGACGTAGCGAGTTGGTGCTATCCACTTTCCGATATATTATCTGCGTCGGGCGAGTTATAGATTTCGCCAGAACAGACATTAGTGAAGAACACCAGGATTGGAACCCGACATATGACCAAGAGCACGCGGACGTTTGCCAATATCATGCTGGCAGCAACAGCCGTGGCGCTTCTCGCGGGTTGTGCTGGCGGTCCTGAATTTCAGGGTACGCCGCAGGAAGGTGCGAAGCGCACTGATACCTATCCGACCTTTGGACGTATGCCGAAAGCTGCCACCGTCCAGATTACGCCGGAAGAAAAGGCGCAGATGATGTCTGGTCTTGATTCTGATCGCACGCGATTGGCCGCAACACGCTCGTCCGCAAGTACGCTCACTCCTGCTCAAGCTGCCGCATTGCGCAAGCAAGCGCAGGATGAAGCCGCCGCTACACTGAAGCAGATCGAAGCCGGGGAATAAGAGGCTTTTCGTCAATAAAAGCTTCGTCGCAGAACTGTAACAAGTCTCGACCCGATTCGATAACAGGTGTATAGCTCCAAACGCGGCGCATGCGCGCCGTTTCATTCAACTCCCTTCTGGAACAGGATCATGTCGGAAGAATTTCATAAAGTCCGTCGTTTGCCACCTTATGTCTTTGAACAGGTTAACCGCCTGAAGGCATCGGCGCGAGCGGCCGGAGCCGACATCATTGATCTCGGAATGGGTAACCCTGATTTGCCAACACCGAAGAACATTGTCGATAAGCTTTGCGAAGCGGTGCAGGACCCGCGCGCGCATCGTTATTCGTCGTCAAAGGGTATTCCCGGTCTTCGTCGTGCGCAGGCACAATATTATGCGCGCCGTTTCGGCGTGAAGCTCAACCCGGATACGCAGGTTGTGGCTACGCTTGGCTCCAAGGAAGGCTTCGCCAATATGGCGCAGGCGATCACTGCGCCCGGCGATGTCGTACTTTGCCCGGATCCAACCTATCCAATTCATTCGTTCGGCTTCATCATGTCGGGTGGTGTTATTCGCTCGATCCCTGCAAAGCCGGATGAAGAGTTCATCCGTGCGCTGGATCGTGCGGTAAAGCATTCCATTCCAAAGCCGCTTGCGCTGATCTTGAACTTCCCGTCGAACCCGACTGCCTATGTCGCGACCCTTGATTTCTACAAGGATGTAGTCGATTTCGCGCGTAAGAATGATCTGATCATTCTTTCTGATCTGGCCTATTCGGAAATCTATTTCGACGATAACAATCCTCCGCCATCGGTTCTTGAAGTGCCGGGTGCTATGGATGTTGCGGTCGAGTTCACCTCGATGTCGAAGACATTCTCGATGCCGGGTTGGCGTATGGGCTTTGCGGTTGGCAATGAGCGTCTGATTGCAGCACTGACGCGCGTTAAATCCTATCTCGATTATGGTGCTTTCACGCCAATTCAGGTTGCAGCAACCGCAGCACTCAATGGCGACGGTTCTGACATTGCTTATGTCCGCAACGTCTATAAGCAGCGTCGCGATGTGCTCGTCGACAGTTTTGGCCGCGCAGGCTGGGATGTGCCGCCACCAGCGGCAACCATGTTCGCTTGGGTTCCGATTCCAGAACGTTTCCGCGCGTTGGGTTCGCTTGAATTTTCCAAGCTGCTGGTCGAAATGGCCGATGTTGCTGTTGCTCCGGGCGTAGGCTTTGGTGAGCATGGCGATGAATATGTTCGTATCGCACTGGTTGAAAACGAACATCGCATCCGTCAGGCGGCTCGCAACATCAAGCGCTTCCTGTCCGCTAAGGATGAGAATGTGCAGAACATCATTCCGCTTGAAGGTCGGCGTTAACAGCCTTTAAGATAAAGCAAGGGCCGTCTTCTGGTCGGCCCTTGTTTCCCACCACATATAATCAACAATTCAGAAAGACAGAACAATGAGTGATGCATTGCGGATCGGCGTTGCCGGACTGGGCACCGTTGGTGCTTCGGTGTTGCGTATTCTACGTGACAAGGCCGAAATGCTCACTCGTCAATGCGGTAAGCCGGTTGTTGTTACAGCGGTGAGCGCTCGTGACCGCTCGCGCGATCGCGGTGTCGATCTTTCTGGCATTGAATGGTTTGATGATTCAGTCGAACTCGCGAAAAGTGCGAATATTGATGTTTTTGTTGAACTGATCGGTGGCGATGAAGGTCCGGCCAAATTGGCTGTTGAAGCTGCATTGCGCGCAGGCCATCATGTTGTGACTGCCAATAAGGCGCTTCTTGCCAAGCATGGTGTCGCGCTTGCCAAGATTGCGGAAGAAAAAGGTGTGCTTCTCAACTTTGAAGCAGCCGTTGCAGGCGGTATTCCAGTCATTAAGGCGATGCGTGAATCATTGACCGGCAACACGGTTTCGCGCGTTTACGGCATTATGAACGGCACCTGTAACTATATCCTGACCCGGATGTGGGAAGAAGGCATTTCGTTTGAGGATTGCCTCGCGGATGCGCAGCGCCTTGGATATGCCGAAGCTGATCCGACTTTCGATATTGAAGGCAATGACACGGCGCACAAGCTTGCGCTGCTGACGAGCCTCGCATTTGGCACCCAGATCGCTGCTGACGATATATATCTCGAAGGCATCAGCAATATTTCACTTGCCGATATTCGCGCCGCTGATGAGCTTGGCTATCGTATCAAGTTGCTTGGCGTTGCGCAGAAGACCGACACTGGTATCGAACAGCGTGTGCATCCAACAATGGTGCCGACATCATCAGTCATCGCGCAGGTGCATGGTGTGACCAATGCGGTTGCAATCGAGACTGACCTTCTGGGTGAACTGCTGCTTTCGGGTCCGGGTGCTGGCGGTAATGCCACAGCATCGGCGGTGATTGGCGATATTGCTGACATTGCCAAGAGTCGCCCTGGCTTCCAGCATGGTCCGGTATTCGGCACACCTGCGAAAGCCTTGCAGCCATATAAGCGCGCTAAAATGCGCAAGCATGCTGGCGGCTACTTCATTCGCTTGACGGTTTATGATCGCATCGGTGCTTTTGCCGCTATCGCTAAGCGCATGGCCGAAAATGACATTTCGCTTGAATCGATTGTCCAGCGCCCGCTGATGGATAGCGATGTCAGCGACGGTATCAAGACAGTCATTCTTGTTACCCATGAAACGACCGAATCCGCTGTTAAAAAGGCGCTTGAGGTGATTCTTAAGGATGATCATCTGGTCAACAAGCCGCAGATGATCCGCATCGAACGCGCTGGCTGATTGCTGGCTAAAGCTGCCGCTCTTGATGGGCGGCAGCGTTTTTGCTATGAAAACTGCATCGGAATAATCCGGTTGAGAGATAAAACGGAAAAGGAGGGCTGTAATATGGATGTGACGCGTCACGACCGTCATCGTCAGTATGGCCCTGATTTTGCCCTGCAACAGTAAATTGTGCAGGGCCGATTAAGACTTACAGAACAGTCTTTTTCTGCCTTTTCTGAAGGCTCAGCTTTATTTGCTGTAGCCAAAAATTTGCAAGCACATTGATTGAAGCTGTTTGAGAACTGCTCGCCAGTGCTTGGCCAAATTGGGCCTATTGCCATGTCTCTTTTATCTGTTCAGAATCTTTCGCTTACCCTTCATCAGACCTTGTTCGCTAACCTCGATTTTGTCGTGGGTGAGGGTGAACGTCTGGGTATTGTTGCCGCTAATGGTCGTGGAAAGACCAGCCTTTTACGCCTTATAGTTGGCGAAGGTGAGCCGACCAGCGGTGTCATTACCCGCTCGCGTGGGCTGAAAATTGGTTATGTCAGCCAGTATGTTGCCGACGACCTGATGGACCTCTCTTTTTATGATCTGGTCCTCAGTGGATTGGATGAAGATGCGCGCGACTATGAGAGCTGGCGCGCAGACATAGTGCTCGATGATTTGAATGTTCCGGCAGAACTGCGCGATCTTGCTGTTCGACAATTAAGCGGAGGTTGGCAACGGCTTGCGCTGCTGGCGCGCACATGGGTTTCCGAGCCTGACGTGCTTTTGCTCGACGAGCCGACCAATCACCTCGACCTTGAAAAAGTGCATTTGCTGGAAAACTGGCTTGATGCACTGCCCCGTTCAGTCGCCGTGATCGTATGCAGCCATGATCGTGCTTTTCTCGATGAGGTCACGAAACGCACACTTTTCCTGCGTGCAGAAAAGTCGTTCGTCTTTGCGTTGCCGTACAGCCAAGCGCGTGTGGCGCTTGACGAGATTGATGCGGCTGATGCGCGCCAGTTTGAAAAGGACATGAAAACTGTTCAGCAATTGCGCAGACAGGCCGCCAAGCTCAACAATATCGGTATCAATTCGGGCAGTGATTTGCTGGTCGTGAAAACCAAACAATTGCGTGCGCGTGCCGAGAAAATTGAGGAAAGTGCTAAAGCAGCGCATGTTGAGCGCTCTGCGGGCAAGATCAAGCTTGATGGGCGAGGTAGCCATGCCAAAGCGCTGATTGTGATTGGTCAGGCCGAGATTGCGACGCCTGACGGTCGGGCTCTCTACAAAACCGGCCAGCTTTGGATCAATCCGGGTGATCGAATCGTATTGCTTGGCGCGAACGGAACGGGCAAAACGCGGCTTCTGACACTAGTTCGCGAAGCCATAATTCATCCAGAACAATCGCTTACGGGCATTAAAGCGACGCCTTCGCTCGTGCTGGGCTATAGTGATCAGGCTTTGTCTGAGTTGAAAGCTGACTGGACGCCTTTTGAAACGATCATGAAGCGTTTCGATGTCGGCGACCAGCGAGCACGTTCCTTGCTTGCCGGTGCCGGTATGACGCTTGAGATGCAGGCCAAACCTTTGTCGCGGCTTTCGGGCGGACAAAAGGCGCGGCTTGCCATGCTGGTTCTGCGGCTTACAAAGCCAAACTTCTACATTCTTGATGAACCGACCAATCACCTCGACATTGATGGGCAGGAAATGCTGGAAGCAGAACTGCTGAGCGATGAAACCGCGAGCCTGATTGTTTCGCATGATCGCAGTTTCGTGCGCAATATTGGCAATCGTTTCTGGGTTATTGATCGAAAAAAGCTGATCGAAGTGGAAAATCCCGAAGCTTTCTTTGACGGTGCTACAGGCTGAAATATCGGGCCTTTTGCGCTAAATCGATTAAGAGTTAGAGCGGAAAATGTTTTTGCCGCTCTTTCTCTTGCAGGTCGGCAGGGACTTTGACAAAACATTTGCTCAATGTCGCTATAGATGGCGAAACACACATTTCATATGAATTCAGGACTTTGTTCACATGGCCAAGACTTCAGAACAGCAACCGCAACGACCAGCGCAGGGACTTGATCGCATTTTGACGCTTGAGCTGGTTCGCGTTGCCGAACGAGCAGCGGTTGCAGCTGCGCGTCTGCGCGGACGTGGCGATGAGATGGCTGCTGATCAGGCCGCTGTTGATGCCATGCGTCAGGAACTCAATCGTCTGCCGATTGCCGGAACAGTCGTGATCGGTGAAGGCGAACGCGATGAAGCGCCGATGCTTTATATTGGCGAAGAAGTCGGCACTAAGCAGGGGCCGGATGTCGATATTGCGCTAGATCCGCTGGAAGGCACCACGATCTGCGCAAAGAACCTGCCGAATTCATTGGCGGTCATCGCTATCGCTGAGAAGGGCAATTTGCTTTATGCGCCCGACGTTTACATGGAAAAAATTGCTGTGGGACCGGGTTATCCGAAAGGTGTCGTCGATCTCGATGCATCACCGACCGATAATATCCATGCTATTGCGAAAGCAAAAGGCGTGCAGCCGCATGAAATCACGGCCTGCATTATGGATCGTCCGCGTCATGCGCGCCTGATCGAAGAAGTACGGGCGACTGGTGCTTCCATTCGTTTGATCGGTGATGGCGACGTTGCGGGTGTGATGCACACGACCAATCCGGACGAAACCGGCATCGATATTTATATCGGTATCGGTGGTGCGCCGGAGGGTGTGCTGGCTGCGGCGGCTTTGCGCTGCATTGGTGGTCAGATGCAGGGACGCTTGCAGCTTAATTCGGATGAGAAGATCGCTCGCGCAGCCAAGATGGGCATTTCTGACCCCAAGAAAATCTACACCATGGAAGAAATGGCCAAGGGCGACGTGCTGTTTGCTGCAACCGGCGTGACCGATGGCAATATGCTTTCAGGCGTTAAGTTCGCACGCGATTATATCCAAACTCATACAATCGTTATGCGTTCAAGCTCGCAGACCGTTCGTGAAATTAAGGCGAGACATCAGGATTTGTCGAAGTTCTGACATAACTATCATCGGGTTGTTTAAAAGGCGGCATTGCAAAAATGCCGCCTTTTGTGTCTTTAAGAAACCATGACAACAGAACGCTATTTTCTCGGTATCCGTAAATCTGTCACCGGCCAGAAATGGATGGACCGGCTCGGCCCGCGCGAGGCCAATACAGCGCTTGCGATCGCGCAACATCACGGCATTTCCGATCTGGTTTCGCGGGTGTTGGCGGGGCGTGGTGTGAGTGTTGAGGGTGCGCCGGAATTTATTGATCCTAGCCTGCGCAATCTGATGCCCGATCCGGCTATGCTGACCGATATGGATAAAGCCGCAAACCGGATTGCAGATGCCATTATGCGTCGCGAAACCGTTGCGATTTTTGGTGACTATGATGTGGATGGCGCATGTTCATCTGCGTTGATGGCGCGTTTTCTCAAGCATTACGGCATTACGCATTCGATCTACATTCCGGATCGTATTTTTGAGGGTTATGGCCCGAACCCTGATGCTATGCGTGAGCTGGTCGCAAAGGGCGCTTCGCTTATCGTGACGGTCGACTGCGGCACTAACAGCGCGCCATCTATCACCGCTGCAAAAGAAGCGGGCGCTGATGTTGTCGTGCTTGATCACCATCAGGTCGGCGGCGATCTGCCCGACGATGCTGTGGCAATCGTCAATCCGAATCGCGAAGACGATATTTCGCAGCAAGAGCATCTATGTGCCGCGGGCGTTGTTTTTCTGACGCTTGTTCAGGTGACAAAAATTCTGCGGGAGCGGGGCAAAGGGGCAGGGCCTGATCTGCTTTCGCTGCTTGATCTGGTCGCACTTGCAACCGTTTGCGACGTGGTGCCGCTCAAAGGTGTAAACCGCGCGTTTGTGGTTAAAGGTTTGCTCGTTGCGCGTAGCCAGAGCAATGCCGGACTTGCAGCGCTGGGGCGCGTTGCACGTATTGGCGAACCGCTTAATGTTTTCCACCTCGGTTATCTGATTGGCCCGCGTATCAATGCCGGTGGCCGCATTGGTGATGCGGGCTTAGGTGCTCGCTTGTTGACACTGGATGATTCCACTGCCGCTGATCCGATTGCGGTTGAGCTTGACCGGCTCAATCAGGAGCGGCAGGCGATGGAAGCCGAAATGCTGATTGAAGCAGAAGCAGAAGCCTCGCTGGAGCTTTCGGGTGGAGCTGGCGCATCTGTGATCGTGACGGCAAGTCATCGCTGGCATCCGGGTATTGTCGGGCTTCTGGCCTCACGGCTCAAAGAAAAAGCGCGTCGCCCTGCTTTTGCTATCTCATTTAATGCCAACGGTATTGGTTCCGGCTCGGGACGCTCAATTTCCGGGCTTGATCTTGGCAAGCTTGTGCGCGGCGCGATGGAACGCGGATTGCTTGTGAAAGGTGGCGGTCATGCGATGGCTGCTGGTATCACCATTGAGCGTTCCAAGCTTGGCGCGCTGCGGGCATATCTTGAAGAAGAATCGGCTGATACTGTCGCGCGTTTGCGTGAAAATCAGAGTCTTTCGATTGATGGTGCGGTGGCTGCATCAGGTGCAACAGTCGCACTTTACGAATCTTTGCAGAAGGCAGGGCCTTTTGGCTCTGCGCATCCGCAGCCGGTTCTGGCGCTGCCACATCACGTTCTCGCTGATGTACGAACAGTCGGGCGTGATCATGTCCGTGTTGTCTTGCGTGGAGCCGATGGAAAGCGTGTGAATGCGATTGCGTTTCGTGCTGCTGAAGGCGATCTGGGGCGGTTTTTGTTCAATAATATTGGTCAAAGCGTACACATAGTTGGCAATCTGTCGCTCAATCATTGGAACGGCTCTGTCACACCTCAGATACAGATTCTGGATGCGGCTGTGCCTGTTTGAATTTTCTCAACTTTTTTGTCTTCACGCTCTTGTGAAAGTGGGGGGTGAATTCCCATATGATCACGGAATAAAATAATCTGTGATGACTCTATTGGGAGATACTTATGCCGGGTTCCGGAAACCGCCTGACCAAACTGACCGCTGCAATGGTCCTTGGGCTTATCGCCTCTTTTGCCGCTGTCGATTTCGCCGAGGCTCGCCGTGCAGGCGGGGGCGGTTTTGGTAGCCGTGGTGCGCGTACTTATCAGGCGCCAGCACCAACGCGGACTGCACCGAACAATGCAGCGCCTGTTGAGCGTTCGATGACGCCAAATACAGGTGCACAACAGACCAATCGTCCGGGTGCTGCTGCTGGCACGCAAAATGCAGCAGCACGTTCGGGTGGAATGTTCGGCAATTTTGGTCGTTCGATGCTCGGTGGCCTTCTTGTTGGGGGTCTGATTGGCATGCTGCTGGGTAACGGACTTGGCGGAATGGCTGGCATGTTCGGCCTTCTCTTGCAGGTTGCGGTCATCGCTCTGATTGCAATGTTCGTTATGCGCATGATTGCAAATCGTCGTCAGACGGCAGCAGCGGGCGCAGGCAATGCAGGTGCTCAGCCTTTTAATGCTTCGCAGGTCTTTGGTTCTGCAAAGACTGCTGCACCGAAGTCAAACACTGCAAGCCGCACGCCTTCGGTTAATCCGTTTGCCAACAAGCAGGCAGAAGCTCCAGCTGCGCCTGTTGTTGAAGAAGAGCCAATGGATGTGGGTCAGGAAGAGCTTGATCGTTTTGAGCAGATGCTTTCTGAAATCCAGACCGCTTATGGCCGTGAGGATTATGCGGCGCTGCGTAAGCTCGCAACACCGGAAGCCATGTCGTATCTCGCAGAAGAACTCGGCGAAATCGCTTCGAGCGGTATGCGCAATGAAGTGAAGGACGTGAAGTTGCTTCAGGGCGATGTTTCCGAAGCATGGCGCGAAGGCAATGTCGATTATGCGACTGTCGCTATCCGCTACTCGGCAATCGATGTTATGCTTGATCGCAACACGGGTGCGGTCGTTGAAGGCAACCCGGATGAGCCAGTGGAAAGCGTCGAAGTCTGGACGTTTACCCGCGTTGACGGTGGTGATTGGTTGCTTGCAGCCATTCAGGGCACTGAATAATAGAAAAAAGCCCGGTCGCGAGACCGGGCTTTATTTTTACCAGCTGCCGATGTTTTCGGCAGAAGCCCAAGGCTCCTGCGGAGCCAGACGCTCACCCTTCTGGATCAGTTCAATTGAAATGCCATCTGGTGATTTGATAAATGCCATGTGACCGTCGCGCGGCGGACGGTTGATGGTAACACCTGCGTCTTTCAGCTTCTGACAGGCTTCGTAGATATTATCGACCGCATAGGCGAGATGACCGAAATTACGGCCACCCGTATAGGTTTCAGGATCCCAGTTATAGGTTAGTTCCAGCTCTGGAGCGCGTTCTGCCGTGGCTTTTTCCTTGTCCGCTGGAGCTGCAAGGAAAATAAGTGTGAAGCGGCCTTTTTCATTTTCCGTACGCCGCATTTCTTCGAGGCCGAACTTGTTCACATAAAAGTCCAGCGATTCATCAATATCGCGAACGCGAACCATGGTGTGCAGATAGCGCATTGTCTTCTCCTGTTTTGCAGATAGGCGGGTCACAAACTCAACGCTTTCCCGAAAGAATGGTTCAGTACGTTTCTCGTGCCCCCTTGAAAGAGCTGTTAACGTGGATAAGTGGCCAGCATAAAAACGCAAGTAACAAGTTGTCGAATGCCCGCGCTGCGTTATGTTTTCGGCAGGCCGTTTTTGTTTGAGAAATTTAGGAATTAACGATGAGCGCATAAAGCCTGTGGTCATCTTCAATTGAACAAAAGATAGGGCTTGCCGCCTACGGTTAAGGAAGTGTTATTCTTTGGGCAAGAATCACGTCAGAATCGCAACGGAACAAAAGAGGAGGGACGAGCGCATGGCAGACAAATCTGTGTCAAATGACCAGTTTCGCAGTCAGGCCTCCTCAGAAGAGATTGGCGAACTCGTTGAACTCTCGGGCCATATCAAATGGTTCGACGTTGCAAAAGGCTACGGCTTTATCGTTCCAGATCAGCCGGGCTTTACTGATGTTATGCTTCACGTCACAACATTGCGCCGCGATGGCTTTCAGACAGCGCTTGAAGGCGCTCGGATTGTTTGTGAAGTGCGCAATGGTGATCGTGGTATGCAATGCTTCCGCGTTCTTTCCATGGATACATCGACAGCCGTGCATCCTGCACAAATGCCGCCGCAGCGCACGCATGTGACTGTGACGCCATCGAGCGGTCTGGAACGTGTGATCGTTAAATGGTTCAACCGCACCAAAGGTTTTGGCTTTTTGACGCGCGGAGAGGGTACTGAAGATATTTTCATCCATATGGAAACGCTGCGTCGTTTCGGAATGATGGAATTGCGTCCCGGTCAGGTCGTCCTGATCCGCTTTGGCGACGGTGACAAAGGCTTGATGGCTGCCGAAATCCATCCGGATATTGGAACAGCGATTCCTTTCTCTCACTGATCTTACAGCCTTTCACGATGTAACAAGGCTGTGAGTGGCTCTTGTGATGCCACCACCTCATTGATATTGTGCCCAGCTCAATTCCATCATTGTTCATTTCCTGACATTCGGGGATGAGCGCCAAGATGCAGGGCAAGAGCACTTCATGGGCCGCATTCTTTTCGCATTCGCTTTTCTGTTCTTTGCGGCTTCTGCACAGGCGCAGGAAACCAAACCCATGCTGCTGCCTTTGGATAAAGAGCCACTGACTTTCGTTACCTCCGGCGGTAAAGCATCTTTTGCATTGGAAATTGCTGACACTGATGAAGCGCGTATGCGTGGATTAATGTGGCGCACTGACTTCCCAAAAGATCGGGCAATGCTTTTTGTTTTTGGCCAGATGCGCGATGTGATGATGTGGATGCAGAACACGCCATCGCCGCTTGATATGGTGTTTCTCGACGATACCGGCCATGTATCCGCGATCCACGAAAACGCAGTTCCTTTTTCGGAAGACATTATTTCTTCGCAGGGGCCGGCGGCCTATGTGGTTGAACTTCTGGCCGGGACTGTTAAACGGACCGGTATCAAGCGTGGTGACAGGGCAATCCATAAAGCGATCTGCGGCGACTGCCGTAACTAGCTCTCTCATAAAACCCGCATCTGAAATTCAAAAGGAATAAAAATTGAGCGCGCTCGACATCGAATATTTCGAACATGATGGTTTGCGTCTGGCTTATCGTCAGGATGGCGAGGGCGACCCGATCCTGCTTATTCATGGTTTTGCGTCGTCAAGTCTGGTTAACTGGGTGTCGCCGGGCTGGTTTCGCACGCTGACCGAAGCTGGTTATCGCGTGATCGCGATTGATAATCGTGGCCACGGCTTTTCTGCCAAAAGTCATGATGCCGCTGATTATACGCCAAGTGCTATGGCGGGTGATGCTGCTGCGTTGCTTGATCATCTTGGCATCGAAAAAGCGCATGTCATGGGTTATTCGATGGGCGCGCGTATCACCGCGTTTTTAGCCATTGAGCATCCTGAGCGTGTGCATAGCGCCGTTTTCGGTGGCCTCGGTATAGGTATGGTTACGGGTGCTGGCGATTGGGAACCAATTGGTGAGGCGCTTCTTGCGGAAGATCCATCGACCATTACGCATCCGCGTGGATTGATGTTCCGTAAATTTGCTGATCAGACCAAGAGTGATCGTATTGCGCTTGCAGCTTGTGTCATCACCTCGAAGGAACTGGTTTCGCCCGAGGCAATTGCGCGCATCATGCAGCCTGTTCTTGTCGCCGTTGGCACGACTGACGATATAGCGGGCAGTGCGCAGGAACTGGCCGATATGCTGCCAAATGGACAGGCGCTTGACATACCTGATCGTGATCACATGTTGGCGGTAGGTGATAAGGTCTATAAGAAAGGCGTTCTGGCGTTTCTCGAAGAGAACCGTCTCTGAGTTTCGACCAAAGCATCAACGAGATTTACGCAGTGTCAACGCGCAGCATTTTGAGATATGTTAACGGCTGAACGCGCATTGCGGTGCAGGTATAGAGCAACGGGAGTGCTCAGTGCCTGCGATAAGCAAAATTGGAGTATGCATAATGTCCGTTCGTTCGAACGCAAAATTGTCCCCGTCGCTGGGGCAGGTAGATCCGATTTGGCATTCCATCCGCGCTGAAGCGGAGGAAGCTGCCAAGAATGATCCCGTGCTTGGAACGTTCCTTTACGCGACGATACTCAACCAGACGACGTTGGAAGATGCGGTTATGCATCGCATCGCAGAACGTCTTGGACATGCTGACTTAAGCGCTGATATTTTGCGTCAGACATTTGATGCGATGTTCGAGGCAACTCCTGATTGGTCGCATATCGTACGGGTAGATATTCAGGCTTTTTATGATCGCGATCCGGCCTATAGCCGTTTCATGGATCCCATTCTTTATTTGAAGGGATTCCACGCCATCCAGACGCATCGTCTGGCGCATTGGCTTTATAAGGAAGGCCGAAAAGACTTTGCTTATTATCTGCAAAGCCGGTCATCATCAATTTTCCAGACCGACATTCATCCTGCCGCACAATTTGGCAGCGGACTTTTCCTTGATCATGCGACCGGGCTTGTGGTTGGTGAGACAGCTGTCATCGAAGACAATGTGTCGATTCTGCACGGCGTGACACTCGGTGGTACAGGTAAGGCCAGCGGTGATCGACATCCAAAGATTCGCCACGGCGTTCTGATTGGTGCTGGCGCGAAGATTCTTGGCAATATCGAAGTTGGTCACTGCTCCAAGATTGCCGCCGGTTCCGTAGTACTCAAGCCAGTGCCGAACAATGCGACGGTTGCGGGTGTTCCAGCCAAAGTTGTCGGTGAGAGTGGGTGTTCTGAGCCGTCTCGCGTGATGGACCAGATGCTCAGCGAAGCTGCGTTTGGCGAACATATGTATGGCGAAGGCATATAGGCCTATTCGTTCCATAATATCATAAAACTGACTGCTTCTGGCTTTTTAACCAGAGCGGACTATATGTCTGAAAAGCTATTCCAACTAACGGTGCATGCGTTCATTCGCGCGTGCGTTAGTGCTTTACATCAAACAATGCCGGGTGCATTACACCGGCCTTAAGTCAATATCAGGAGAAGCCGGTTGAAACCCGAAGAACTCAAAAAACTCGACGCATATTTCAAGCGGACTTTTAACAATCCTGGCCTTCAGATTAAGGCGCGTCCACGTAAGGACGATTCCGCTGAAGTCTATCTGGATGATGAGTTCCTGGGTCTTGTCTATAAGGATGAAGACGAAGGCGAACTCTCCTATAATTTCTCGATGGCTATTCTCGACGTCGATCTCTGAGATTTTTTGCAATTAGATTAGACGCCCTTTCTGCCTTGCAGAGAGGGCGTTTTTTATTGAGATTCGCATTCCGTTCTTGGGATAAATAGCGCATTCTGTTGGGAAATATCGCAATGGAGGGAAGCTGATGCCAATCTACGTGTATAACGGCCACAAGCCGGAGTTTGCAGACCGTGCAAGTAATTGGATTGCGCCGGACGCAACGCTGATTGGTAAAGTTCTCGTTGGTGAGAATGCTGGCTTCTGGTTTGGTTCCGTTCTGCGCGGCGACAATGAACCGATTACGGTTGGCGCGAATACCAATGTGCAGGAACATACCATTATGCACACCGATATTGGATTTCCTCTGAGCATTGGCGAAGGTTGTACAATTGGCCATCGTGCGATTCTGCACGGCTGCACTATTGGCAATAATACGCTGATCGGGATGGGGGCAATTATTCTGAACGGTGCGAAGATCGGTAATAATTGCCTTATCGGTGCGGGTGCACTTGTGACCGAAGGCAAAGAATTTCCAGATAACTCGCTGATTGTTGGTTCGCCAGCGCGCGTTATTCGGGAGCTTGACTTTGCGGCAGTCGAAAAACTGAAGCTATCTGCAAAGCATTATGTTGAAAAAGGCCAGTCTTTTATGCGTGGTCTGGAACCGGCATAAAAAAAAGAAGGGGAATGACACCCTTCCTTTTTTAAAGAGGTATTTAGCTAGATCAGTTGCGAATGCTGCTGACGAAAGTATCGCGACCATCTTTAATGGAAACCCATACGCCGGTGTTCGTTGTCGACTGGCGTTTGAGGTAGGTGTAATCGGTGTCATTCCAGAGCCGCACACGCTGATCCATATTGTCGAGAATGAAATCGCCGCGGTCTGTGCGAATCGTCAGAACCGCATGGCCTTCACCATTTGGCTGGCGCACAACGGTCATGAGTAATGTGTTCGCCGGAATACCGAGCGCAATCAGTTCGCGGCGCTTGAGTAGCATATAGTCATCGCAATCACCGGCAGTCGTTGGGTATTCCCAATATTCTTCGTGGCCCCAGACTTCCATGTCAGTGCGCGGAGCGATTCGTTCGTTGATACTGGCGTTGATCGTGATGATTTCCTGCCAGACTTGCTGATTGAGCGTCAGTGGCGCGCTATTCTTACTTGATATGCTGCATTCAGCAGGATGACGCTCACAAAATTCATAGTGGCCAATCGGCTGCGACGTGCGTTCGCCGGTCGGCATCCAATGCGATTTGGACGCGGGGTTTGCAGCTTGTGCAAAGGCAGTTCCCAGCATCAGCATCAGGACTGCGATGATTGTCTGCTTTGTCATTCTTTTGTCTCCCTGTTGGAAACAAGAATGCGTGCAAGACTTTGAGAGTGGGAAAATTCAGAAGCGAAAATGCGAATCTAATTTGAATAAAACTGAACTGAACGCAGCAAGGTTTTGTTCAGAAATAGCGCATTTCAGCTAATATTAGCGTGATTTATGGCCTTTTGATGCCCAAAAGGGCCTGAAGTGCTATTTGCGAATCCGTAACCTTAGTGCGCGTTTACCTTTTGATTTGCGACAGTTCAGGCTTTGCCGCCGGTGATCACGCGCAGCTGTGGCATATTACGGCTCGGCACAGGCGTTGCCCAGCGTTGCCGTCCGCTGGTCGCGGTCATCGTGATAGCAGAGGACTTATGCTCCTCTTGTGCGACAAGCAGATCAGGAGCCAGCGGTTCGATTCGGTTGAGATTGCCGAGCACGATTGGATCAGCTCCCGCCCATGCGATATCATTCAGTACAGAAATGCTGCCAAGCAGGTTTAGTCTGCCATCATCGCTGATTGAGAGCGGCGCCAGCAACATTTCAAATGACAGACTGCGCCCCGAAAGACTAATGCCGTCATTGTGGCTCAAGGCTGGAACCAGAAATTCATTGATGTTTCGCGTCAACTCATGAAGGGCAGGACGATTCCGCTCTGGCCAGAGACCAAGAAAATGCGTCGTTTTAAGTTCACGCCCGAACAAGGTACAGATTCGTGTGCCTGCGAGACGAAAGATCAGCTGCCCTGTTTCATCTTCTTCCAGAAAGAACAGATCAGACAAATGCCGTCCGAGTTTGCGTGGCTGAATAGATTCGCGTGAGGGCGCTTGAAGGCTACCGCTCTGGCTGAGTGCCAGTCGCTGCCATTCGCTAAAAATTGCGATCGTGCTGCGGTTTTTCATCTTGCGCTGCTTATTGCTCGTCTGGGTTTGCGGGCTTTGCCCATCGCTCAGCGCATTAAAATAGTATTAACGACAGGGACGCCAGCTTAACCCTTTCTTCATCCACGAGGGATGTCTGTTAAGGTTAACAGGAAGTAATGGTTGCAAAGAATCTATGATAACGCTTTGATGGGCTATCAGAAGAAGTCATTGTCTTGGCTGACTTTTTCCTGATCTCCAGATTCCGTCTCGCAATGCTTCAACATTTGCGACAAGGCCGTACGGTTCAATCCGGCGGCCTTTATTTTTAACGAATTGTCACTTATCTAGAATCATTATTCGGAAGATTTTTAGCTGGAAAGCGGCGGTTCATGAGCATACCTCAGCCTGATATGCGGGAAAATTCGCACTCCTCTCGTGGAGGAGAGCCGATATTCAACATACCAGGCGTCGTGCTGGCATTGATGGCCATTTGCGCTGGCGTTTATATCTATCAGAACTATATTATCAGCGAGCAGCAGAACTATGCCTTCATGCTGAACTTCGCACTCATTCCTGCGCGGTTCTCATTGGCGGGTGGTTTCACTGACCCCGCAGCCCTGTTCACGCTCATCAGCTATTCCTTCATGCACGGTGGTTTGGCGCATATAGCAGTGAATATGATCTGGTTTGCGGCTTTCGGTTCTCCCCTTGCAGGCCGTATCGGCACCGGACGGATGATTATCTTCTGGATTCTTACTTCTGTGGTCGCCGGATTGACGCATTATGCGATTTATCCTGAGAGCGTGACGCCGCTTGTCGGTGCCTCGGGTGCTATTTCGGGCATGATGGGTGCTGCTGCGCGTTACGGCTTTCGACGAGTAAGTCATGGACGCAAATCAGAATTTGCAGGGCCCGTTTTGCCGATTGGTCTCACATTGACCTTGAAGCCTGTGTTGACCTTTGTTGGCGTTTGGTTCCTGATCAATATTGTCACGGGGCTTTATTCGACAGGCGGTGAGGATCTCTCGGGAATCGCATGGGAAGCGCATATCGGCGGATTCGTTGCAGGTTTTTTCGGCATTGCTTTGCTGGATAAGCCACGCAGTTACGACGCTGTTATCCGTCGCAGAAGTTAATTCTTCCTATTTCGCACGCTTGCAAAGCAGAGCATCAAAGCGCACCATTATGGGAGCGCAGCTGGAGGAGCTGCGTCAGAATCATGCAGCGCTGCTGCTGATTGGATTGCTGAACCTTGGGAGGGACTTTGGCATGACTGTTAGATCGATTCTTGAAACCAAGGGCAGGGAAGTCGTTGTCATCAGGCCTGATGATACGCTTGCACACGCCATTGCCATTCTTGCCCAATATAAAATCGGTGCAATTGTTGCCTGCGACGCGGAAGGCCATATCAAGGGCATTCTTTCCGAGCGCGACGTGGTTCGTGCAATGGCGACGATGGATGCGGAAATATGGAAGCGTCCAGTTTCGGACTTTATGACGGCACAAGTGCAGGTATGCCGCGAGCATCACACGATCAATCAGGTGATGGAAATTATGACGAATAACCGCTTCCGTCATATGCCGGTTGAAGAAAACGGTAAACTCGCGGGAATCATCTCAATCGGTGACGTCGTCAAACGGCGTATAGAGGATGTTGAGCAAGAAGCGGAAGATATTCGCAGCTATATCGCAACCGCTTAATTCATAATCTGGAGCGTGAAAAACGCTCCAGATATTATATTTTTTCGATTCGTCAGGCAGAGCGACGGGTGCGCAGGTAGCGCTCGGCTGCATAAAGTGAAATTGCAGCGGCGTTCGAGACGTTGAGCGATTTGATTTCGCCCGGCATGTCGAGACGTGCCAGTGCCGTGACTGTTTCGCGGGTTTTCTGGCGAAGGCCTTTGCCTTCTGCGCCCAGAACAAGGGCAACCCGATCACTGTTCAGCGTCGCTTCCATTTCATTTGGTCCTTCAGAATCAAGACCAATCGTCATGAAGCCAAGGGAATGAAGCTCTTCGATTGCATCTGCAAGATTACGCACTTCGATATGCGGAATTATTTCCAGTGCACCGGATGCCGCTTTCGCCAAAACACCGCTTTCTTGCGGGCTGTGGCGGCTTGTTGTGATGATTGCGCCCGCGCCAAAGGCGACAGCGGAACGGATGATTGCGCCAACATTATGTGGATCGGTAACCTGATCAAGCACAAGAAGAAGTGGGCTGTCTTTCAGTTCAGAGAGCTTTTTATGACGAAGCGGTTCTGCTTCAATCATAACGCCCTGATGCACGGCATCTGAACCTGTTTCCTTGTCGATCTCTTTTGGTTCGACGATTTCAACAGGGAAGGGCTGATTTTCAGCTTCGCCAATTTCGAGGCGAGCGAAGCCATTGCGTGTGGCGCGCATGCGCAAAATCTTACGCGCGGGATTCTCTACTGCTGCGCGTACGGTATGCAGGCCGTAAAGACGGACTGTTCCATCGCTTATGCGACCAGCAGGAATCGGTGCGCGTTGCGGTCTGTGCGGCGCTTTGCCCTCAGATGCGGCTTTCTGGTCGCGATGTTCGCGACGCAGGCGTGCATAGTGAGAATCTTTTGGAGTGTGGGAAGAGTTTTTATCGTTCATGAGGCGCTTATATCCTGTCCACAACAGGGAAGATAGCATGTGCGATTTTATTTAAGACAAGAAATAATTGTTTGCTAAGGGCGTGAAATCCCTGTTTCGTGCGGTTCTCGGGCGTCTTCTATCGATCAATATGTGCAAGCTGTGGAAAGTTCTGCATTCTTTTCACTTTTACCCTGTTGACAGGAGCGACGCATATCGGCATAAGCCCCCTCGCAGAACGACGGTACGGCCCAAACGGGCAGCCAGACATTCTGTACAAAATGCCTAGTTACTCGACTCTGCTGATAGTGATATTAGGAGGAATGCCCGAGCGGTTAAAGGGGACGGACTGTAAATCCGTTGGCTAAGCCTACGTTGGTTCAAATCCAACTTCCTCCACCACTGTCGGATCAGGGTTTAGAGTATGCGGGTATAGCTCAATGGTAGAGCAGCAGCCTTCCAAGCTGAATACACGGGTTCGATTCCCGTTACCCGCTCCAGTTTTTGTGAGCGGATAGGCGTAAGGTATCATCGACGGGCGGTTCGCCGTTCCGTTTTGGCATAAATGTCGGCGCGAATGTCTATAGAGGCTTTTGCGCGGGCGCTCGAGCGGTTCTAGAACAAAGAGAACAACGGCGATGGCAAAAAGCAAGTTTGAACGTAATAAACCACACGTAAACATCGGCACCATTGGTCACGTTGACCATGGCAAGACCTCGCTGACTGCAGCGATCACCAAGTTCTTTGGTGAATTCAAGGCGTACGACCAGATCGATGCTGCACCAGAAGAACGCGCTCGTGGTATCACCATTTCGACAGCACACGTTGAATATGAAACCCCTGCACGTCACTACGCACACGTCGACTGCCCAGGCCACGCTGACTATGTTAAGAACATGATCACCGGTGCTGCTCAGATGGACGGCGCGATCCTCGTTGTTTCGGCAGCAGACGGCCCAATGCCACAGACCCGTGAGCACATCCTGCTTGCTCGTCAGGTTGGCGTTCCTGCGATCGTTGTGTTCCTGAACAAGTGCGATCAGGTTGACGATGCTGAACTTCTTGAACTTGTAGAACTCGAAGTTCGTGAACTTCTCTCGAAGTACGACTTCCCAGGCGACGAAGTGCCAATCATCAAGGGTTCGGCTCTTGCAGCTCTCGAAGATTCCTCGAAGGAACTCGGCGAAGACGCAATTCGCAACCTGATGGACGCTGTTGACACCTACATCCCAACGCCAGAACGTCCTGTTGATCAGCCGTTCCTGATGCCAATCGAAGACGTGTTCTCGATTTCGGGTCGTGGTACTGTTGTTACCGGTCGCGTTGAGCGCGGTATCATCAAGGTTGGCGAAGAAGTTGAAATCGTCGGCATCAAGGCAACTGGCAAGACGACTGTTACCGGCGTTGAAATGTTCCGCAAGCTGCTCGATCAGGGCCAGGCTGGCGACAACATCGGCGCACTGGTTCGCGGCGTTGGTCGTGAAGACGTTGAGCGTGGTCAGGTTCTCTGCAAGCCAGGTTCGGTTAAGCCACACACCAAGTTCAAGGCAGAAGCATACATTCTAACCAAGGACGAAGGTGGCCGTCATACACCATTCTTCACCAACTACCGTCCACAGTTCTACTTCCGTACAACTGACGTTACCGGTGTTGTTACCCTGCCAGAAGGCGTGGAAATGGTTATGCCAGGCGACAACGTAACCGTTGACGTAACGCTGATCGTACCGATTGCGATGGAAGACAAGCTTCGCTTCGCTATCCGTGAAGGTGGCCGTACCGTTGGTGCAGGCATCGTCGCTTCGATCATCGAGTAAAGAATTTGACTGGCGGTTATGCCGCCGGTCTGGCATCTTGAATGCCAAATAGGGGTATAGCTCAGTTGGTAGAGCGACGGTCTCCAAAACCGTAGGTCGCGGGTTCGAACCCTGCTGCCCCTGCCATTTAACGGGTACTCATGGGTTGACTGTGAGTGCTCGTTTTTTGTATTTTAATGCTGCGTTTTCGCTGACTGATCTGAAGGGCGCTTTTGCTTAGAGCTGCTAAGTCAGATATCGATAACTTTCCGCCGACTTGATGATCGGGCAGGGGAGGTCGCTGTGGTGCGATTGAATGGTGCTACAAGCGATGTTCGTATGGATCGGATTTCCGATAAGCCTGTATGGTATTCTTTTAACTATTGGGCTTGTTTTTTTTGGGAATCGATTCTATGTAACGTCAACAGACACGCGGTGCGTGGGGCTGAATCTTCGGCTTTGCGTACCGTATACGCGTGGGTTCCTGTTTTTGATTCGTGTTTCAGCTTCAAAAATGGCGGTTCACCAAGCAAGTAGAGTGACAGATGGCATCTAAGACGAATCCGATCACCTTTTTTCAGCAGGTTCGCGCCGAGACGGCGAAAGTGACCTGGCCGACACGGCGTGAAACGATCATCTCCACAATCATGGTTGTGGTTATGGCTTTTTTGGCTGCTACATTCTTTTTTCTTGCCGATCAGCTTATGGCCTATGGCGTAGAATTTATACTTGGCCTTGGCCGCTAAGCAGGATTGGGGAGTTTTGAGATGACAGCGCGCTGGTACATCGTTCACGCCTATTCCAACTTCGAAAAGAAGGTGGCTGAGGATATCGAGCTGAAAGCTGCCCAGAAGGGTCTCTCCGGTCTCATTGAGCAGATCGTTGTGCCGACCGAAAAGGTTGTTGAAGTTCGTCGCGGCCGTAAGGTTGATGCTGAGCGCAAATTCTTTCCGGGTTATGTTCTGGTGCGGGCGACGCTGACCGATGCTGTGTTTTCGCTGATTAAGAATACGCCACGTGTTACTGGTTTTCTTGGTGATTCAAAGCCGGTCCCTGTTTCGCAGAAAGAGGTCGATCTGATCTTGAATCAGGTTCAGGATGGTGCTGAGCGTCCTAAGACGTCGGTCACCTTCGAGATCGGTGAAAATGTTCGCGTTTCCGATGGTCCGTTTGCGTCGTTTAATGGTATCGTTCAGGAAGTTGACGAAGAGCGTGCGCGCCTCAAGGTTGAAGTTTCCATCTTCGGGCGTGCGACGCCTGTGGATCTTGAATATAGTCAGGTCGATAAGGTCTGATTGTTACCCGCAAGGGTTTTCGTCGTAAGTGACGAAAAATGGTGGGAGGATAGGCGGCTTAGCCGGTTGCCGATTTCGCACCACCGAGCTGCCAGTCAGTTTTAACTGACGTCAGTCGAGAGCCGGGTTTCCGGCATTAATCGAGAACGCTGGATTCCCAGCATTTATATGAAGGCAGAATGCAATGGCTAAGAAAATTGCAGGCCAGTTGAAGCTGCAGGTTGCAGCGGCTTCGGCCACACCATCGCCTCCGATTGGTCCAGCTTTGGGTCAGCGCGGCATCAATATCATGGAATTCTGTAAGGCATTCAATGCTGCCACGCAGGAAATGGAAAAAGGTTCGCCTGTTCCAGTCGTGATTACATATTATCAGGACAAGTCTTTCACTTTTGTGATGAAGACGCCTCCTGTGACCTACTTCCTTAAGAAGGCTGCGAACCTCAAGTCCGGTTCGAAGGCGCCTGGCAAGGAAAAGGCTGGTACGATTGCGCGCGAAAAGGTTCGCGAAATCGCTTTGGCTAAGATGAAAGATCTGAACGCATCTGACGTTGAAGCAGCTATGCGTATGGTCGAAGGTTCTGCCCGTTCGATGGGCCTGGAAGTGGTGGGCTAAGACGATGGCAAAGATTTCCAAGCGTGTAGCTAAAATCCGCGAAGGCATTGACGTCAACAAGCTTTACGACCTGTCCGATGCAATCGGCCTCGTTAAGGAGCGCGCTGTTGCAAAGTTCGATGAAACTATCGAAATCGCTATGAATCTTGGCGTTGACCCACGTCATGCGGACCAGATGGTTCGTGGCGTTGTCAACCTTCCAAACGGCACTGGCCGTACCGTTCGCGTTGCAGTTTTTGCACGCGGCGACAAGGCTGAAGAAGCTAAGAAGGCTGGCGCTGATATCGTTGGTGCAGAAGACCTGTTTGAAATCGTTAATGGCGGCAAGATCGAATTCGATCGCTGCATTGCGACACCAGACATGATGCCACTCGTTGGTCGTCTTGGTAAGGTTCTCGGCCCACGCGGCATGATGCCAAACCCTAAGGTCGGTACTGTGACTGTTGACGTAGCAGCTGCTGTTACCGCTTCTAAGGGCGGCGCAGTTGAGTTCCGCGTCGAAAAGGCTGGTATCATCCACGCTGGCATTGGCAAAGTTTCCTTCGACGATCAGAAGCTCGAAGAAAACATCAAAGCTTTTGCTGATGCGGTCATCAAGGCGAAGCCTTCGGCTGCGAAGGGCGAATACGTTAAGCGCGTATCCATCTCTTCGAGCATGGGCGTTGGCGTTAAGGTCGACCCGGCTACCGTTAAGGTCGTCGCTTAATTTTTGGGCTCCGGTTTGCCGGAGCCTTTACCTCTCCTGAGGGGAGGTTGGTCGCGCTACCGGACTGTGCAAGCAGTCGAATGTGCACAAATTCCGGATCGCAAGATCCGGATAGCCGGACGAAAGTCCGGTTATCCTGTCCGAGATTGCAGGCGGATAATTACCTTCGGTGGTTGTCCTTAAACATATGGCCTGCATG
This sequence comes from Brucella pseudogrignonensis, assembly GCF_032190615.1. Classification (NCBI taxonomy): domain Bacteria; kingdom Pseudomonadati; phylum Pseudomonadota; class Alphaproteobacteria; order Hyphomicrobiales; family Brucellaceae; genus Brucella; species Brucella pseudogrignonensis. The sequence goes on along the minus strand of NZ_JAVLAT010000001.1, from coordinate 314,058 downwards.
AGACGTGGAATAACCCTGTTTCGCACGAAAGTGCATGCGAGGTTTGAACCGTAGTTGCCTTTGAGTGTAGTCCGCTTTGCGGGTGAAGCTGAAGGGGACAGGATCCTCGAACGTCAGATGCGCCGTAAGGCAAATCTGGCAAAGGCAACCCGACAGGGCCAAACTGGTCCTGTCTACTGGAGAGACACAGTGGATAGAGCGGAAAAACGCGAATTTGTCGCGTGGCTGAACGGCGCTTTCAAAGAGTCCGGTTCGGTCGTCGTGGCCCACTATACCGGTCTCACTGTTGCGCAGATGAGCGATCTTCGTTCCAAGATGCGTGACGCTGGTGGCACCGTTAAAGTCGCGAAAAACCGCCTTGCCAAAATCGCTCTTCAGGGCACGGAATCGGAAGGCATTTCAGACCTATTCGTAGGTCAGACGGTCGTTGCATATGCAGACGATCCGATTGCTGCACCGAAAGTAGCCGTCGAGTTCGCTAAGACTAACGACAAGCTCGTTATTCTTGGTGGTTCAATGGGCGCAACAACACTTAACGCCGATGGCGTAAAGTCGCTTGCTTCGCTCCCATCGCTCGACGAACTGCGCGCAAAGCTGGTTGGAATGATCCAAACCCCAGCTCAGCGTCTTGCAGTACTTACCAGCGCTCCAGCGGGCCAGATCGCTCGCGTTATTGGTGCGCACGCCCGGAAGAACGAGGCGGCTTAAGGCCGTTTCTCATTTCAAACAGTTCAAACCTTAAACTAAGGAAATACCAAAATGGCTGATCTCGCAAAGATCGTTGAAGACCTTTCGGCTCTGACAGTTCTCGAAGCTGCTGAGCTTTCGAAGCTTCTCGAAGAAAAGTGGGGCGTTTCTGCTGCTGCTCCTGTAGCTGTTGCTGCTGCTGCTGGCGCACCAGCTGCTGCTGCTGAAGAAAAGACCGAGTTTGACGTTGTTCTCGCAGACGGCGGCGCAAACAAGATCAACGTGATCAAGGAAGTTCGCGCGATCACTGGTCTCGGCCTCAAGGAAGCTAAGGACCTCGTTGAAGCAGCTCCTAAGGCTGTCAAGGAAGGCGCTTCCAAGGACGAAGCTGAAAAGATCAAGGCACAGCTCGAAGCAGCTGGTGCTAAGGTTGAACTTAAGTAAGTTCTTTATTCTGGCGGACGGAAACGTCCGCCAGTTTAATCCTTATTAAACTCTGGGCTTGCATCTGGAGTAAATGCATGAAAAGAAACGAAAAGCGCGGAAATAGGTTCTCTTTATGCAAATCATAGTCAGAGCGATTTTGGTTACTACGTTCTGATCTTTTTGAACCCTTTTTCTGATGGCCTCGGCTGAGGCTTTCAGGAAACGGGTTTAGCCCGTTAGGGCGCCACGTGTCGAAAACGACACGTAAAGGTCGCCCTGATACTAGAGATTACGCATGATCCTTTCTTCAAATTCAAAAGATTTGAAGGGGCATGCGTTAGAAGGACCGCCGAAAGGCGGCGCACGATAAAGGCCGCAAGGCGTGAGCAAGCCGCAAGGCTATAGAACGAGGAGCGACGATGGCTCAGACCCATTCTTTCAATGGTCGCAAGCGCGTACGCAAATTTTTCGGTAAGATTCCCGAGGTCGCGGAAATGCCTAACCTCATTGAGGTTCAGAAGGCATCCTACGACCAGTTTCTCATGGTTGAGGAACCAGCTGGTGGGCGTTCTGACGAGGGTTTGCAGGCCGTTTTCAAGTCTGTTTTCCCTATTCAGGATTTCTCCGGCTCTTCAATGCTTGAATTCGTTCGCTACGAATTCGATGCACCAAAATTCGACGTTGACGAATGCCGTCAGCGCGATTTGACGTATTCGGCACCTCTCAAGGTGACGCTGCGTCTGATCGTGTTCGATATTGATGAAGATACCGGTGCGAAGTCCATCAAGGACATCAAGGAGCAGGACGTTTACATGGGCGATATGCCGCTCATGACAGACAACGGCACCTTTATCGTCAACGGTACGGAACGTGTTATCGTTTCGCAGATGCACCGTTCACCTGGTGTGTTCTTCGATCACGACAAGGGTAAGACGCACTCCTCGGGCAAGCTTTTGTTTGCTGCTCGCGTTATTCCTTATCGCGGTTCGTGGCTTGACATCGAGTTCGATGCCAAGGACGTGGTCTATGCGCGTATCGATCGTCGTCGTAAGCTTCCTGCTACGACGTTGCTGATGGCGCTTGGCATGGACGGCGAAGAAATTCTGTCGACGTTCTATAACACTGTCACCTATTCGCGTGACGGTGATAATTGGCGCATTCCTTATTCGGTTGAACGCTTCAAGGGCATGAAGATCATTTCTGATCTTATCGATGCTGACACAGGTGAAGTTGTTCTCGAAGCAGGTAAGAAGCTGACCGCTCGCTCTGCGAAGCAGCTTGCTGAAAAGGGCCTGAAGTTCATCAAGGCAACTGAAGACGATCTCTTTGGTGCGTATCTTGCTGAAGATACTGTCAATTACGCAACGGGTGAGATTTATCTCGAAGCCGGTGACGAAATTGACGAGAAGGTTCTTAAGACGCTTCTCGACACAGGCGTAGAGGAGATTAATGTACTCGATATTGATCATGTCAATATTGGTGCATATATCCGTAACACACTAGCAGTCGACAAGAATGAAAGCCGTCAGGAAGCTCTTTTCGATATTTATCGTGTGATGCGTCCAGGTGAGCCGCCGACAATGGACTCGGCTGAGGCTATGTTCAACTCGCTGTTCTTCGATTCTGAACGCTACGACCTCTCAGCTGTTGGTCGCGTGAAGATGAACATGCGTCTTGACCTCGATGCAGAAGACACCGTGCGCGTTCTGCGCAAGGAAGACATTCTTGCCGTCGTCAAGATGCTGGTTGAACTGCGTGATGGTCGCGGCGAAATCGACGATATCGATAACCTCGGTAACCGTCGTGTACGTTCGGTCGGCGAGCTGATGGAAAATCAGTATCGCGTCGGTCTCCTGCGTATGGAACGTGCGATCAAGGAACGTATGTCCTCGATCGAAATCGACACGGTCATGCCGCAGGATCTGATCAACGCGAAGCCTGCTGCTGCGGCTGTACGTGAATTCTTCGGTTCTTCGCAGCTGTCGCAGTTCATGGATCAGACCAACCCGCTTTCGGAAATCACCCATAAGCGCCGTCTTTCGGCTCTTGGACCTGGTGGTTTGACCCGTGAGCGCGCTGGCTTCGAAGTCCGCGACGTGCATCCAACGCATTATGGCCGTATCTGCCCGATTGAAACGCCGGAAGGCCCGAATATCGGTCTGATCAACTCGCTCGCAACCTTTGCCCGCGTCAACAAGTATGGCTTCATCGAAAGCCCATACCGTAAAGTTGTCGATGGCAAGGTAACGCTCGACGTTGTCTATCTTTCGGCTATGGAAGAAGCAAAGCACTCGGTTGCTCAGGCAAACGTAGAGCTGGATGCAAATGGCAGCTTCGTTGACGAATTCGTCATCTGCCGTCATGCAGGCGAAGTGATGATGACCCCGCGTGAAAACGTGGATCTGATGGACGTTTCGCCAAAGCAGCTCGTTTCGGTTGCAGCAGCGCTTATTCCATTCCTTGAAAACGACGATGCGAACCGCGCTCTCATGGGCTCGAACATGCAGCGTCAGGCTGTTCCACTCGTCCGTGCAGAAGCACCGTTCGTTGGAACAGGTATGGAAGCAGTTGTTGCGCGTGACTCCGGTGCCGCTATTGCCGCTCGTCGCGGTGGTATCGTCGATCAGGTTGACGCAACGCGTATCGTTATCCGCGCGACTGAAGACCTCGATCCGTCGAAGTCTGGCGTTGATATCTATCGTCTGCAGAAGTTCCAGCGTTCGAACCAGTCGACCTGTATCAACCAGCGTCCGCTCGTACGCGTTGGTGATCCAATCGGTAAGGGCGACATCATTGCTGATGGTCCGTCAACCGATCTTGGTGATCTGGCTCTTGGCCGTAACGTGCTCGTCGCGTTCATGCCATGGAACGGCTACAACTACGAAGATTCGATCCTTCTTTCTGAAAAGATCGTTTCGGAAGACGTCTTCACTTCGATCCATATCGAAGAATTTGAAGTCGCGGCTCGCGATACGAAGCTTGGACCTGAGGAAATCACTCGCGATATTCCGAATGTTTCGGAAGAAGCGCTGAAGAACCTCGACGAAGCTGGTATTGTCTACATCGGTGCGGAAGTCCATCCTGGCGACATTCTTGTCGGCAAGATCACACCGAAGGGCGAAAGCCCAATGACGCCGGAAGAAAAGCTTCTGCGCGCCATCTTCGGTGAAAAGGCTTCTGACGTTCGTGATACCTCAATGCGTATGCCTCCGGGAACATACGGTACAATCGTTGAAGTTCGTGTATTCAACCGCCACGGCGTTGAAAAAGACGAACGTGCAATGGCGATTGAGCGCGAAGAGATCGAACGTCTTGCGAAGGATCGCGACGACGAGCAGGCTATTCTCGACCGTAACGTTTACGGCCGTCTCGTTGATATGATCGACGGTAAGGTTGCTGCTGCAGGCCCTAAGGGCTTCAAGAAGGGCACGACCATTACGCGTGATCTGATCACCGAATATCCGCGTTCGCAGTGGTGGCAGTTCGCTGTCGAAGACGAAAAGCATCAGGGCGAACTTGAAGCTCTGCGTGGCCAGTACGACGAATCCAAGAAGCTGCTCGAAGCTCGCTTCATGGATAAGGTTGAAAAGGTACAGCGCGGCGACGAGATGCCTCCAGGCGTCATGAAGATGGTTAAGGTCTTTGTTGCTGTTAAGCGCAAGATCCAACCAGGCGACAAGATGGCTGGCCGTCACGGCAACAAAGGTGTGGTTTCCCGCATTCTGCCTGTAGAAGACATGCCGTTCCTCGAAGACGGTACGCATGCTGATATCGTGTTGAACCCGCTTGGTGTTCCAAGCCGTATGAATGTGGGCCAGATTCTGGAAACACATCTTGGCTGGGCATGCGCAGGCATGGGTAAGAAGATCGGTGAGCTGATCGACGTTTATCGCAAGACGGCAAATATTCAGCCGCTGCGCGATACTCTGGAGCACATCTATCCGGACAACGACCGCAATGAACCTGTCCGTTCGTATGACGACGATTCCGTCCTCATGCTGGCAAATCAGGTGAAGCGCGGCGTATCGATCGCAACGCCGGTATTCGACGGTGCGGTTGAAGCTGACATCAATGCGATGTTGACAGATGCAGGTCTTGCGACCTCGGGTCAGTCGACACTGTATGATGGACGTACGGGTGAGCCGTTCGACCGTCAGGTGACAATGGGCTACATTTACATGCTCAAGCTTCACCATCTGGTTGACGACAAGATCCACGCTCGTTCTATCGGACCTTACTCGCTCGTCACCCAGCAGCCGCTTGGTGGTAAGGCGCAGTTCGGTGGTCAGCGCTTCGGTGAAATGGAGGTCTGGGCTCTGGAAGCATATGGTGCGGCTTACACGCTGCAGGAAATGCTTACAGTCAAGTCCGACGACGTTGCAGGCCGTACCAAGGTCTACGAAGCCATCGTTCGTGGCGACGATACGTTTGAAGCCGGTATTCCGGAAAGCTTCAACGTTCTCGTTAAGGAAATGCGTTCGCTCGGTCTCAATGTTGAGTTGGACGATACACGTGACGAGCAGCCGGCACTTCCGGACGCGGCGGAATAAAAAGTATCAAGGCGCGCCATGGTTCTGCCGTGGCGCGCCCGTAAGGTGTTTCCAGCAAAAGCGTAAAGCGATTTGTGTGAACGAAATGCCAAACGGAATGCGCAGTTAATACTGCGAAATACCGCGATTTCTTTTCAAGACGGCAGGGACTTTCAGCCTGTTGTCTACGACACACAGGGCGGCGGATCGCCCTCAAGGAGAACGGCATGAACCAAGAGGTCATGAATCTTTTCAATCCTCAGGCTCCGGCACAGACGTTCGATTCCATTAGAATCTCGATTGCCAGCCCTGAGAAGATTCTGTCCTGGTCATACGGCGAGATCAAGAAGCCAGAGACCATCAACTATCGTACGTTCAAGCCTGAACGCGATGGTCTTTTCTGCGCGCGTATCTTTGGCCCGATCAAGGATTATGAATGCTTGTGCGGCAAGTACAAGCGTATGAAATACAAAGGCATCATCTGCGAAAAGTGCGGCGTTGAAGTGACGCTGTCACGCGTTCGTCGTGAGCGCATGGGCCATATTGAGCTTGCAGCACCTGTTGCCCATATCTGGTTCCTGAAGTCGCTGCCATCGCGCATCGGTACGCTTCTCGATATGACGCTCAAGGATATTGAGCGCGTTCTGTATTTCGAAAACTACATCGTTACCGAACCAGGTCTGACTTCACTGAAGGAGCATCAGCTTCTTTCGGAAGAAGAATACATGATTGCCGTCGATGAATTCGGCGAAGATCAGTTCACAGCCCTGATTGGTGCAGAAGCTATCTTTGAACTTCTGGCTTCGATGGATCTTCCAAACATCGCTGCAGACCTGCGCGTTGATCTTGCAGAAACCACCTCGGAACTGAAGACCAAGAAGCTGATGAAGCGTCTCAAGATCGTTGAGAACTTCATGGAATCTGGCAACCGTCCTGAGTGGATGATCATGAAGATCGTTCCGGTTATCCCACCGGATCTGCGTCCTCTGGTTCCACTTGATGGCGGTCGTTTTGCTACGTCCGATCTTAACGACCTTTACCGTCGTGTGATCAACCGTAACAACCGTCTGAAGCGTTTGATTGAACTACGCGCTCCTGGCATCATTATCCGTAACGAAAAGCGTATGTTGCAGGAAGCTGTTGACGCGCTGTTCGATAACGGCCGTCGTGGCCGCGTCATCACCGGTGCTAACAAGCGCCCGCTGAAGTCGCTCTCCGATATGCTGAAGGGTAAGCAAGGTCGTTTCCGTCAGAACCTTCTCGGTAAGCGCGTCGACTATTCTGGTCGTTCGGTTATCGTGACTGGTCCTGAGCTGAAGCTTCACCAGTGCGGCCTTCCAAAGAAGATGGCACTCGAACTGTTCAAGCCATTCATCTACGCTCGTCTTGACGCAAAGGGTTATTCCTCGACCGTTAAGCAGGCGAAGAAGCTGGTTGAAAAGGAACGTCCAGAAGTTTGGGATATCCTTGACGAAGTGATCCGTGAGCATCCGGTTCTTCTGAACCGCGCGCCTACGCTGCACCGTCTTGGTATTCAGGCATTCGAACCTACGCTGATCGAAGGCAAGGCCATCCAGCTGCATCCGCTCGTTTGTACAGCGTTTAACGCTGACTTTGACGGCGATCAGATGGCTGTTCACGTTCCACTGTCGCTTGAAGCTCAGCTTGAAGCACGCGTGCTGATGATGTCCACCAACAACATCCTGCACCCAGCAAACGGTGCGCCGATCATCGTACCGTCGCAGGACATGGTTCTTGGCCTCTATTATCTGTCGATTGTGGCAGACAAGGAGCCGGGCGAGGGCATGATTTTTGCCGATATGGGCGAACTTCAGCATGCGCTTGAAAACAAGGTTGTCACGCTTCACACGAAGATCAAGGGCCGCTTCAAGACGGTTGACGCGGAAGGAAAGCCTGTTTCCAAGGTTTACGACACCACGCCTGGTCGCTTGATTATGGGTGAGCTTCTGCCGAAGAATGCAAACGTATCTTTTGATATCTGCAATCAGGAAATGACGAAGAAGAACATCTCCAAGATGATCGACCACGTCTATCGCCATTGCGGTCAGAAAGAGACGGTTATTTTCTGCGATCGCATCATGCAGCTCGGCTTTGCCCATGCATGTCGCGCGGGTATTTCGTTCGGTAAGGATGACATGGTTATTCCTGACTCGAAGGCCAAGATCGTTGCAGAAACCGAAGCGCTGACCACAGAATATGAACAGCAGTACAATGACGGTCTGATCACTCAGGGCGAAAAGTACAACAAGGTTGTTGATGCCTGGGGTAAGGCGACGGACAAGATCACGGAAGAAATGATGGCCCGTATTAAGGCTGTTGAGTTTGATCCGGTGACTGGCCGTCAGAAGCAGATGAACTCGGTTTACATGATGTCGCATTCGGGTGCCCGTGGATCGGTCAACCAGATGCGTCAGCTTGGCGGTATGCGTGGTCTTATGGCCAAGCCGTCGGGTGAAATTATCGAAACACCGATCATCTCGAACTTTAAAGAAGGTCTGACCGTTAACGAGTACTTCAACTCGACACACGGTGCCCGTAAGGGTCTTGCTGATACTGCTTTGAAGACCGCTAACTCGGGTTACCTGACACGCCGTCTCGTTGACGTTGCACAGGACGCGATCATTTCGGAAGTCGATTGCGGCGCCGAAATCGGTCTCACCATGCAGCCAATCGTCGATGCTGGTCAGATCGTTGCACCAATTGGTCAGCGCGTTCTGGGTCGTACGGCTCTTGATCCGATCATCAATCCAGCCACCGGCGATGTTATCGTTGAAGCTGGCCGTATGATCGATGAAAAGGACGTCGAAGTTATCGAGAAGGTTGGCATTCAGTCGATCCGCATTCGTTCGGCTCTGACATGTCAAACCCGGAACGGCGTTTGCGCCAAGTGCTATGGTCGCGACCTTGCACGCGGTACGCCGGTTAACCAGGGTGAAGCTGTTGGCGTTATCGCTGCGCAGTCGATCGGTGAGCCCGGCACTCAGCTGACCATGCGTACCTTCCACTTGGGTGGTACTGCTCAGGTTGTTGATAGCTCGTATCTCGAAGCATCGTATGAAGGCACCGTTAAGTTGCGTAACCGCAATGTGGTTCGCAACACCGATGGCAACCTCGTTGTCATGGGCCGTAACATGGCGGTTCTGATTGTTGATGCAACGGGCAAGGAACGTGCCGTTCACCGTGTAACTTACGGTTCGCGTCTGTTCGTTGACGAAGGCGATACAGTCAAGCGCGGTCAACGTATTGCTGAATGGGATCCATACACCCGTCCAATTCTTACGGAAGTGGAAGGCTACGTCGAGTTCGAAGATCTCGTCGATGGTCTCTCGGTTTCGGAAACAGCGGATGAGTCGACCGGTATCACAAAGCGCGTTATCATTGACTGGCGTTCGACACCACGCGGTGCCGATCTCAAGCCTGCTATGGTCATCAAGGATAAGAGCGGCAAGATCCAGAAGCTGTCGAAGGGTGGCGAAGCTCGCTTCCTGCTGTCAGTTGAAACGATCCTTTCGTTCGAGCCTGGTGCTCATGTGAATGCGGGTGACGTTATTGCGCGTCTGCCGATGGAAAGCGCGAAGACCAAGGATATTACCGGTGGTCTGCCACGCGTTGCGGAACTGTTCGAAGCTCGTCGTCCTAAGGATCACGCCGTCATCGCCGAGATTGATGGTACTGTCCGCTTCGGTCGCGATTACAAGAACAAGCGTCGCATCATCATCGAGCCAAACGACGATACGATCGAGCCTGTTGAGTATCTGATCCCCAAAGGCAAGCCGTTCCATCTTCAGGACGGTGACGTTATCGAAAAGGGTGAATATATCCTCGACGGTAATCCAGCTCCGCACGACATTCTGGCGATCAAGGGCGTTGAAGCACTTGCTTCTTACCTCGTGAACGAAATCCAGGAAGTCTATCGTCTTCAGGGCGTTTTGATCAACGACAAGCACATCGAAGTGATTGTTCGTCAGATGCTCCAGAAGATTGAGATCACGGAGTCGGGTGACACGGGTTATCTCGTTGGTGATCATGTCGACCGCATCGAACTGGATGAAGTTAACGATCGTCTGATCGAAGAAGGTAAGAAGCCAGGTTCTGGTAATCCGGTTCTGCTTGGTATTACCAAGGCTTCGTTGCAGACACCGTCGTTCATTTCGGCAGCGTCGTTCCAGGAAACCACGCGCGTTCTTACCGAAGCCGCAGTTGCCGGCAAGATGGATACGCTACAGGGTCTCAAGGAAAACGTCATCGTTGGTCGTCTTATCCCGGCTGGTACGGGTGGCATGACCAACCAGATCCGTCGCATTGCAACAGCGCGCGACGATCTGATTATCGACGAGCGTCGCAAGTCGACTGGTTCGTCGGACGCAAATGCGATGCTGGCAGATATGACCAACAGCGCAGCCGAATAAGGCAAGTTGTTAGAGAAATAGATAAGGCCGCCTTTCGAGGCGGCCTTTTTGTATGGCGGATAAAAGAAAAAGGGCGGTTTGAAACCGCCCTTTTTCATTCAGATGTAGGAGAGAAAACTTACTCGTCTTCTTCTTCACCATCAAATTCGATCAGTGCAACTTCGCCGGTGAGGGCAGTGTGCCATGCACTTTTGTGCGGCTCTTCTTCAGGCTCTTCAGTGATAGTGCCCATCTCAACCAGTTCAGCTTCGTTATAGCCTTCTTCTGCGAGGATCGCGAGAACGGTCTGAACCAAATCTTCGTCTTCGTTCGACTTCAGAAGAATATGAACTTCGATAGATTCTTCTTCACCTTCATTCCAGACATCAGCGATGACCAGATGTACCAGCGGCGAATCATTTTCTGTGGATGGGGTGGTGGATGACATTAAGAATCCCTTAAAATGGCGTTGCTTTTCGACTCAGATGTGCTTCAATAAACTCTGTTGATGTCAGATGCTATGCTGACACATGAAAATGACAGTTTTGTCTCCTAAATATTTGAGATATGCCGATTGAATTGGCCCAACTGACTGTCATTGGTCGTCCAAAATCCCGTTTTGCGGCCCTTCCATAAGAAACTTACCCCGTTGCCCTTGACGAAACGCCCGTTAACGCGTATCAGCAGCCCATCTGAGCCGATGTGAGGCTGGTCTTTTCGGAGCGACACGCTCTGGAGTTCGCCTCAAACAGGGTTCGTTTTACGATCGAAATGCAACTTGCCGTTCGCATGAAGCTGTTGCTTCCTCTGCTTTTGTTCGGGTTGGCCGCTGATGGAGTGGCTCATCCCGAATTTGTGCATGTTCACTCCGGTGGAACGGCCCTTATTGGGCTCTGTTACGAGATTTTTTATAGAGGAAGGTTCAATGCCTACCGTAAACCAGTTGATCCGCAAGCCGCGCATTGCGCCGGTAAAGCGTAATAAGGTTCCTGCTCTGCAGGCAAACCCACAGAAGCGCGGCGTTTGCACCCGCGTTTATACGACAACCCCTAAAAAGCCTAACTCGGCTCTTCGTAAGGTTGCCAAGGTTCGTCTCACCAATGGCTTTGAAGTCATCGGTTATATCCCTGGTGAAGGTCACAACCTTCAGGAGCACTCCGTGGTTATGATCCGCGGCGGCCGCGTCAAGGATTTGCCAGGTGTGCGTTACCACATCATTCGTGGTGTACTTGATACACAGGGTGTTAAGAACCGTAAGCAGCGTCGTTCGAAGTACGGTGCGAAGCGTCCTAAGTAAGAATTTTCCGGGGATACCGGCCGCCATAATGGCGAGTTGAGCCCGATGTAATTGAAAGTTGAGACGAAATGTCCAGACGCCATAAAGCTGATAAGCGTGAGATTAATCCGGATCCAAAGTTCGGCGATCTCGTCATCACCAAGTTCATGAATGCAGTTATGCTTCATGGTAAGAAGTCGGTTGCAGAAAGCATTGTTTACGGTGCTCTTGAAGCAATTGAAGCCAAGGCGAAGTCAGAGCCGGTCGCGCTGTTCCATCAGGCGCTCGACAATGTCGCTCCGCACGTTGAAGTCCGTTCGCGCCGCGTTGGTGGTGCAACCTATCAGGTTCCGGTCGATGTGCGTTCAGAACGCCGCCAGGCGCTTGCCATTCGTTGGTTGATCAACGCAGCTCGCGGTCGTAACGAAACCACAATGATTGATCGCCTTTCCGGTGAGTTGCTTGATGCTGCAAACAACCGTGGTTCTGCTGTGAAGAAGCGTGAAGATACGCATCGCATGGCTGAAGCCAACCGCGCATTCTCGCATTACCGCTGGTAATCGTCGAACCCTATTCAAAGAGCAAAAACATGGCCCGCGAATATAAAATCGAAGACTACCGCAATTTCGGTATTATGGCTCACATCGACGCCGGTAAGACGACGATGACCGAGCGTATTCTGTTCTATACCGGTAAGAACCACAAGATTGGTGAAACCCATGATGGCGCGTCCACCATGGACTGGATGGAGCAGGAACAGGAACGCGGTATCACCATCACGTCCGCTGCTACGACCACTTTCTGGCAGGGTCAGGATGGCAAGAAGCGTCGCTTCAACATCATCGACACCCCGGGCCACGTTGACTTCACGATCGAAGTTGAGCGTTCGCTCCGCGTTCTCGATGGCGCAATCGCTCTTCTTGATGCGAATGCTGGTGTTGAGCCACAGACTGAAACCGTATGGCGTCAGGCTGAGAAGTACCACGTTCCACGTATGGTCTTCGTTAACAAGATGGACAAGATCGGTGCTGACTTCTACCGTTGCGTAGAAATGGTTGGCTCGCGTCTTGGTGCAGTCGCGCTCCCAGTTCAGCTGCCAATTGGCGCTGAAAACGAGTTCGAAGGCGTCATCGATCTGATCGAGATGAAGGCCCTGACTTGGGATGGTACAATCGGTGCAGCTGCGACCGTTGGTGAAATTCCTGCAGATCTTAAGGATAAGGCTGAAGAGTACCGCGAAAAGCTCATCGAGCTGGCAGTGGAAATCGACGAAGCTGCAATGGAAGCTTACCTTGAAGGCAACATGCCTTCGAATGAACAGCTTCGCGCATTGATCCGTAAGGGTACGATTGCCGTTAAGTTCCATCCAATCCTTTGCGGTACAGCATTCAAGAACCGTGGCGTTCAGCCGCTTCTCGACGCTGTTGTGGAATTCCTTCCATCACCAATCGACGTTCCTGCAATTAAGGGCATCGACGTTAAGACGGAAACCGAAACGACCCGTGAATCTTCGGATGAAGCACCGCTTTCGATGCTCGCATTCAAGATCATGAACGATCCGTTCGTTGGCTCGCTCACATTCGCTCGTATTTACTCGGGCAAGCTGACCAAGGGTATTTCGCTCGAAAACACTGTTAAGGGCAAGCGTGAGCGTATCGGCCGTATGTTGCAGATGCACTCCAACAGCCGTGAAGACATCGAAGAAGCTTTCGCAGGCGACATCGTTGCTCTGGCTGGCCTCAAGGAAACCACAACAGGTGATACGCTTTGCGATCCACTGAAGCCGGTTATTCTTGAACGCATGGAATTCCCAGATCCGGTTATCGAAATCGCGATTGAACCAAAGACCAAGGCTGACCAAGAAAAGATGGGCCTCGCGCTCAACCGTCTGGCCGCTGAAGATCCTTCGTTCCGCGTTAAGTCTGATGAAGAATCCGGCCAGACAATTATCGCTGGTATGGGTGAGCTTCATCTCGACATTCTCGTTGACCGTATGAAGCGCGAATTTAAGGTTGAAGCAAACGTCGGCGCGCCGCAGGTTGCTTACCGTGAAACGATTACACGTGCTGCTGAAATCGATTACACCCACAAGAAGCAGTCGGGTGGTTCGGGTCAGTTCGCTCGCGTCAAGATCGTTTTCGAACCACATGAAGGCGATGACTTCATCTTCGAATCCAAGATCGTTGGTGGTGCTGTTCCTAAGGAATACATCCCAGGCGTTCAGAAGGGTATCGAAAGCGTCATGGGCGCGGGTCCACTTGCTGGCTTCCCAATGCTCGGCGTGAAAGCCACCCTGATCGACGGCGCATACCATGACGTTGACTCGTCTGTTCTCGCCTTCGAAATCGCTGCTCGCGCTGCATTCCGTGAAGGCGCGCAGAAGACCGGTGCTCAGCTCCTCGAGCCGATCATGAAGGTCGAAGTCGTAACTCCGGAAGATTACGTCGGTGACGTAATTGGCGATCTGAACTCACGTCGTGGTCAGATTTCCGGTACGGAAGCTCGTGGCATTGCTACGGTCGTCAACGCAAACGTTCCACTCGCCAACATGTTTGGTTATGTGAACAACCTGCGTTCGATGTCTCAGGGCCGTGCGCAGTACACCATGCAGTTCGACCACTATGAGCCGGTTCCGACCGCGGTCGCACAGGAAATTCAGAAGAAGTTCGCGTAATTTCTGATTACGCCAAACAGTAAAAAGCCTGAGCAGGCTGTAATTTTAGGAGAGCTC